>JAYUFU010000164.1:0-2037 GCA_043738505.1 Fimbriiglobus sp.
CGCGGCCCCGGAACACCAGTTCCGGGGCCGCGGCAACCTCGTGGATCGGATCAGATGACCTCGACGCGCGAAGAGGACCGGCCCCGTGGCGGGCGGAGAAGTCGAATCTCCAGAAGCAGCGAAATCGACATCAGCGCGGTCTCTCGCGGTTTGGTCTAACAGGAGTGTACGGCACACCGGCGTGCGGTGCAACGGCGGTTCGCGGCGTTGTCCCGCCCTACCACTCCCACTTCCCCTTGCGCAGACCCTCGTACAGGTCGCTCGCGGCGCGGTTCGGGTCGCGCAGGTTCATCAGCTTGTCGAACCAGTTCACGCCCGCGTCGATGACCGGCGTCAGCCCGCCGCCCTGCACCTTCGGCTGAAACACCTCCAAGCGGAGTTCGTCGCCGACGCGGCGCACGGTGACGACCGCCGGCGGCAGTTCGCCGAACGCGGCCACGAACGCAGCGCGGGCCTTGTCCGCTTCCTTCAGCACCTCGTCTGGAGGGAGGACATCGCCGAGGCGGTTCACCGGCGGCGCGTCGAACGGCCGCACCGGCCCCTTCGTCGCCGGCAGTTCGATCACCGCGATCAGGTCGCCGAGGTTGATCGCGCCGAGCAGCGCGAGGTCGCCCGCGGGGAGTGACAGCGGCTTGTCACCGCCCACGACGGAGGTGGCCGCGTCCGGCGCGAGGGCCGCGCCGACGAGCTTCCGGTCCAGCCCGACGACCAGCACCGCGTCCCTGCGGGCGTAGTGAACGCCGGCCTTCCACGGCAGCCCGGTGCCGGGAAGCGACAACACCTTCACCCCGCCGACCGTTTCGCTCGACGGCTGGGCCGGCGTCTTCTCCCCGGCCACGTCGGCGACGAGTTTCGGCAGGAACTCCTCCCACGCGGTCGCCGCGGTCGCGTCTTCCATGTGAAGGACGAGCATCGGCATCGGCTTCGCGCCCTTCGGGAGTTCCTGCTTGCCCGGCGCGATCACGGTGACCGAGCGGACCTTCGCGAGCAGGCCGTCCGTGAGCGGCACCTTGTACTTCGCCTCCAGTTCCTTCACCGCTTCGCCCGGCAACCGGCCGAGTTCGCCGTTCGCCTTCGCGAGCGCGTCGAGGAACCCGACGAGCGCCGCGCCCCGGTTCTTCTCCGGCAGGTTTATGGTCGCCGCGAACGAGGCCGGTTTCCGCGCGTGGTGGAGCGCCTCGACCTTCACCGGCGGGCCGGAGAAGAGGTCCGAGAGCGGGCTTTTCTGTGCCGGGTCGAGCTTCACGCCGGCGGTGAGCGCCAACCCGCCGTCGCGGAACCGCACGTTCCCGGCGACGGCCTTGAGCGCCTTCGGGTTGGCGGTCAGCTTCAGCCACGCGAGCGGGTCGAGGTCGATCGGCGCACCGCGGGCGCGGCCGGCGGCGTCCGCCTTCGCGACGAGTTCGGGCGCGTTCGCGTAGAAGAACAGGCCCGACTTGCGGTACTCGGCCGCGACCGACTTGAACCCGTCGGTGCCGCCGAGCGCGTCCTTCTCCTCGCCGGTGAACCGCTTCACGACGGGGGCGAGTGCGGCCTTGCTGGTGCCGGCGACGAACAGGCCGGGGGTGTACGCGAACGTGCGCTCGTGCGGCCCCTCGACCGGCGGCTTGTCGGTCGCGAGTTTCGGGTTGCCGTTCACGTCGTAGTTGATGACCGGTGGGCGGTACTGGAACACCGGCACCTTCGACACGTCGGCGACCTTGCGGAGGCCGGTGCTGGTGGTGACGAACGCGCGCGCGGCCAGGCCGGCCGCGGCGCTGTCGCCGGTGAGGACGGCGAGCACCACCTCCGGTTCGCCGCGGTCGTTGAACCCGGTCAGGCCGACCGCGACCCCGCCGAGCTTGCGGAACTCCGCGAGCACTTCGGGCGACACGAGCAGGGCCAGTTCGGCCAGTTCGCGCCTGGCGTTCAACTCCTGGAGCGTCTTGGCGGAACCCTTCTTGCCTTCGATGAACGGGACGCTGTCTTCGAGCGGCGTGCCCTTGAACATGGCCGCGAGTTGCGGGCCGAGTTCGGCGGCGTTGTGCAACTCCGCGT
>JAYUFU010000165.1:0-18294 GCA_043738505.1 Fimbriiglobus sp.
GGCTCGCGGCAAACCGGCACCTTCCCCGAGCCGTGCCTACAAATCTCTTGTGGTCTCCCACCGCCAATCCCCCCACCCGGACCTTCGCCCCATGACCCCTCCGCAACCCCCGAAGACGCCGCTGCCCGGCGTCAAGCACCTGATCGCCGTGGCCAGCGGGAAGGGCGGCGTCGGCAAGTCCACCGTCGCCGCCAACCTCGCGCTGGCCCTGCACCTGCACGGCCAGCGGGTCGGGCTGATGGACGCCGACATCTACGGGCCGAGCGTGCCGATCATGTTCGGCCTCGGCCTGGTGGACCAGACCCGCACCCCGCTGCCGGTGCAGAAGTTCGGCCTGAAGCTGATGAGCATGGGGTTCTTCGTGGACGCCAACCAGCCGGTCATCTGGCGGGGGCCGAAGGTGGCCCAGGCGGTCGGCTCGCTCCTGTTCCAGCCGAACTGGGGGGAACTCGACTTCCTCGTCATCGACCTGCCGCCCGGCACCGGCGACGCGCAACTGACGCTGAGCCAGTCCGCCCCGCTGACCGGCGTGGTCATCGTCACGCAGCCGGCGGAGGTCAGCCTGATCGATGCGCGGAAGGGGGTGCGGATGTTCGAGGAGGTGAAGGTGCCGATCCTCGGCATCGTCGAGAACATGAGCTATCTGGCGCTGCCGGACGGCACGCGGATGCACCCGCTGGGGCAGGGCGGCGGGCGGAAGCTGGCCGACGAGATCGGCGTGCCGCTGCTGGGCGAAATCCCCATCGACTCGCAGGTGAGCAGTTGCGGCGACGCCGGCGAACCGATCGTGTCGAAGCTGCCCGACCATGCCATCTCGAAGGCGTATCTGGCCCTCGCGCAGACCGTGCTGAACGCCATGCAATCGCGGCCGACCGGTGGCGCGCTGCCCGAAGTCGAGCTGTAACCGTGAACTCTCCAGCCCAACGAGTGAAACGATGGCCAACGCCGACGCGATAGATGACGGGCAGCCGGAGCCGACCGGCCCGACGTGGAAGTTCTTCGCCGCCTACTTCGGCGGCATCGCGCTGCTCGCCGTCGGCATCGTGGCGGCGGTGTCGATGACAGGCGGAAAGGGCGGCGGTGAGACCCAAGCCGAGGACACGGCGAAGGCGGGATCGCCGGCCACACGACCCAATCAGGATAACGGCCCGGTTCGGGTCACGGCGGCGAGTTCGGAGAGGGTACACCTGTCGGGCGATTCAACGGCCGGCTGGATTCTCACCAACGCGAAACTGAGCGACTGGGAATTCGTGAAGTTGAGCGACGGTATCGCGGGCGCGACTCTGCCGTCACCGCAGAATGGCTTTCCGCAGGCCTGCAGCCCCTCCGGAGCGCTGGCGGTTCACTATCTTTCCGGGCCACGGCAGTGGGTGTCCGTATACCGGTTGCCCGGCAAGGGGACGACCACTTTCACCCGCGCGACGACCTTCACCCCTTACCCCGACGACAAAGTCGCGTTCAACCCGTACACCCAGCCGGGAAGCAGACCCGCCGGGGGGTTAGCCCTGTGCCGCATCCTGGACGACGAGCGCATCCTGACCGTCCATGCGAACGGCGGATTCGACCTTTGGTCGCCCGAGGGCAAACGGCTCGGCGGGCAAGCCGGCGACCCGGCGGTCGTGGCGGACCCGGAACTGCGAGAAGGAGGGCTGGGGCGAACACTGTCGCTGACGGCGGACAACCGCACGCTCGCCCGCGCGAACGCGGACGGGTTCACGGTGTTCGACGTTCCCACCTCCGCCGGGCGGGTCAAGACGGACTCGCTCTCGGCCCTGGAACCGGATCGCAAGCTCCGGACGCTGTTGGGAACGGCGCTCCGGGCCGACGGGTCGCAACTCGCCGCCCTCGTGCTGTTCCCCACCCGCCTCATCACGGCGGAGAACCGGTTCCCCGTCGCGGAGGACTACCGCGACCACCTGTGGCTGGTGGTGTTCGACGCGACCACGGGGAAGCGGGTGTCCGCGACGAAGCTGAAAAATCTAGACGGGCAGCAGTCGCAGTTTGACCAACTCAGTTGGTGGGGCGACCGTCACGTCCTCGTATCGCGGGCCGCTTACGACGTGACCACCGGGAACCAAGTCGGCCGGTTCACCCAGTTGAACGGGGTGGACTATCGCCACGAGACGTTTGGGCCGGACGATCGCTACTGGGCGATCGTGGCGGACGGTGAGACGCTGTTCCGCACGGTGATCGCGGTGGCCCCACCCGCGGACCTTCCGCCCGAGGGTGCCCCGTTGCAGTTCAGGGTCACCAAATCGGGATTGCAGAAGATGAAATGAACTCGGGATGCCATGTCATGCGCCGTTTCTCACTGCTCTTTCTCCTCCTCGCCCCGCTGGTGTCGGCGGCGGAGCCGGATCGCGCGGACATCCGCAAGCGGATGCAGCTCGTCATGGGGCCGATGCCGGGCGCGGAGCGCAAGGTCGCGCTCGACGTGAAGGAGCTGTCGGCGGAGAAGCTGGACGGCTACACGCGGAAGAAGATCACCTTCGCCGTGGAGGACGGCGACCGCGTGCCGGCGTGGCTGCTCGTCCCGAACGGCGACGGCAAGAAACCGGCGATGCTCTGCCTGCACCAGACCATCGCCATCGGCAAGGACGAACCGGTCGGCCTCGGCAAGCAGGAGAGCAAGCAGCAGGCACTGCACCTCGTGAAGCGCGGGTACGTCTGCCTCGCGCCGGACTACCCCAGCTTCGGCGAGTACAAGTACGACTTCGCGGCGGCGTTCAAGGCCGGCAAGTACCAGTCCGGCAGCATGAAGGCCATCTGGAACAACCTGCGGGCGGTGGACCTGCTGCAATCGCTGAAGGACGTGGACGGCGACCGCATCGGCGTCATCGGGCACTCGCTCGGCGGGCACAACGCGCTGTTCACCGCCGCGTTCGACGACCGGCTGAAGGTCGTGGTGAGTAGCTGCGGGTTTTGCAGCTTCGCCAAGTATTCCAGCGGCAACCTGAAGGGCTGGACGAGCGACCGCTACATGCCCCGCATCGCGTCGGAGTACGGCTCGGATCCGAAGACGATGCCGTTCGAGTTCGCGGATGTGCTGACCGCCATCGCCCCGCGCGGCGTGTTCGCGATGGCCCCGCTGAAGGACTCCAACTTCGACGTGGACGGCGTGAAGGATGTCATCAAGGCCGTGACGCCGGTGTACGAGAAGCTGAACGCGAAGGACAAGCTGAAGGCCATCCACCCCGACGCCGGCCACGACTGGCCCGAGGCGGCACGGAAGGAAGCCTACGACTTCGTGGACGGGATCCTGCGGACTTCCTGCGAGGCCGATTCGTGCCGCTCGTCGGCGGTTCGTCCGATCCCTCACGGCGTCCTCGCCTCCGGGTTCGGAGCCGCCTCCGCGCCCCGGCGTCTGGCGGATGCCGCGCCCCGGCGGTAGGATGTCGGCATCATCCCCACGTCTGACCGCGGAGTGCGCCCGGCATGTTCGAGTACCTCTGTCCGGACTGCGACGCCAAACTGAAGTCGAAAGTGCAAGCCGAGCCGGGCCAGGAGTTCCAGTGCCCGGCGTGCAAGCACGTGTTCGTCCCGCGCGCCGAGGTGATCAAGTTCGCCGCCGGCGACGAGCCGGCCAAGAAGAAGGCCAAGCCGAAGGCCGCCCCGGTCGCCGCCCCGCCCCCACCCCCCCCGCCGCCGAAGTCCATGATGGACGACGACGAGGACGACTCGCCTTACGCGGTGGCGCAGGAGTCGGAGGAGGAGCAGCGGCTGGCGAATAAGAACAAGCCGACGTTCGGGGCCATCCGGGACAAGTTCAAGCGGAGCGCCCGCGGGCCGGCGGCGGCCATCCTGGTGCTGCCGTCCAACCTGCTCATCGGCCAGGGGGCGCTGACGGCCGTGGTCGGCCTGGGGATGATCGTCAACGGGGCGTGGCCGCTCATCTTCACCGACGTGTCGCCGTCCGACGAGGAGATCGCCGAGAACTCGTTCTACATCTGCCTCGGCCTGTTCGCCGCGATCTGGGGCGGCATCGTCTGCTTCGGGGCCAGCCACATGTCCAGCATGGACTCGTACCCGTGGGCGTTCGTCGGCGCGTGCTTCGGCCTGCTGCCGCTGCTGGCCGGGGTGTTCAGCGTCATCGCCCTGAAGGATCCCCGCGTGGTGGCCGGCTTCCTCGAACCGCTGGAAGGGCCGAACAACGAGGAGATCGAAGAGAAGAAGAAACCCGACGAGGAAGAAGAGGGCGACGACGAAGAAGAGGAAGAAGTGGAGGAACGGCCGGCGAAGAAGCGGAAGCGGTAGGAGGAGCGGACACTCCGCCAACGCATTGCTCGACGTGTACGGCTGGCTGACGGCCCGGTACGCCGCCGCGGCGGACGGGTACACGGCGGCGAACATGTTCGTCGGCGGAATTCGTTTGCATTCCGCCGGCCCCGCCGGTATGAGCCTCGGCTTCGGGGGAAAGTCCAGGCGAATCGGGAGGGGGAGCGATGCCCAGGCGCGCGGCCATCTGCGGCTGGCTGACGGGACTTCTGGTCGCCACGGCGGCCGGGCCGGCACTCGCGCAGCCGAAGGAGAAGCCACCCGGCATCCCCGACTTGCCGAAGTTGCCGAACTACGACAAGTTCCCGCCGCCACCGCCGAAGGCGACCGGCGAGCCGAAACCGCCGGACACCGTCCCGCCGCCCACGCCGACCCCGGCCGGTACGCCCGCCGACGCCCCGCAATTCGGCCCGATCCCCGGCCCCGCGCCGCTCCTGGAAGTGCCCGGCAAGCCGTTCGGCCGCCCGGCTCCACTGCCCGGCAGCGTCGAGGACCAGTACGTCCAGGAGTTGATCGCCCGCGACGAGTTCCGCACCTTCACCTGGCGGGACACCGGCATCACCGCGTTCCCCAGTAACCTGCTGTGGGATCCCGGCTTGGCCGTCCAGAAAGACCCGCGGATGAAGGCGACGTACTCGAACCAGCCGAACTTCCGCGGCAGCAACTCGCTGGACACGTCCATCGGCGGCACGCAGGGGCTGTACCGGTTCGACTTCTACGGCCGCGACTTGCAGGTGCAGACCGACATTTTCGGCGTCGTCCACACCCGGCTGTCCCCGGAGGACGTGACCTACGCCGACTACCGGTTCGGCCTGCCGGTCACGTTGAAATGGGGGTGGTGGCAGGCGAAACTGGCCTACGAACACACCAGTTCGCACCTCGGCGACCGCCTGCTCCGGGCGATCCCGCAGCCGGTGCCGTCCTACGCCCGCGACGAGATCGTCCTCGGCTTCGGCCGCCTCCTGGAAGAGCAACTCCGCCTGTACGCCAACTACGCCTACGCCTTCCAACTGATCGTGCCGGGGGTGGAGGGGACGACCCGCACCCGGAGCCGGTTCGACGTGGGGTTCGAGTGGTACGACCACCGGCCGACCGGCTTCTGGGGCACGCCGTACCTGGCCGGCAACGTCGAATGGCAGGGGTCGCAGGGGTACCAGCCGAACTACACCGTTCAGGCCGGTTGGATGTGGCGGAACCCGTCCGTGCGGCTGAGCCAGTTCCGCGTGTTCGTCGAACACTACCGGGGGCAAAGCCCCTACGGGATCAACTCGGCGGCGCGGGAGCAGTACACCGCCGGCGGCATCGCCTTCGACTACTGAGTCACCCGTTCCTGCTTCGTCGAAATGCTTGTCTTCCGGCCTTTCAGGCCGGAAAACGACCGGACGACTTCGCGGCCGAGGATTTCGACAGAGAAACCCGTTCCCACTTCGGCACGCGGATCGCTTCACCGATCCACCGGCGCTCGGATCGCCTTCTCACCCGTGGCTCGGCCAAGCCCGACCACGGGCGAGGTGGTCTCGGCGTAACCGCGGGTGCGCCCGCCGCGCGCAGCCGCCGCCGTTTTCCCGTGTCCCCGGCCGCCGGCGGGCGGTAGTCTGAACGGGAGAATCACCCAGAGGGAACCGCCATGAAGAGCCTGTTCGTCGCCACGATCTCGGTCGTAGTCCTCGGGGCGGGATTGGCGGTGGCGTGGATCGCCAAGCCGTTCTCCTCCAAACCCGCGGACGTGCCGGTCGTCAGTACCCCGGTGAAACTGGAACCCCAGCCGGCTGAGCCGAGCCGGCCGGGCGAGAAACCGCCCGACTCGTCGCTGGCCTTCGCCCAGTTCCCTCCCCCGAAGGCCGCGCGGCCCGGCCAGCCGGCCGAACCCGAACTCAAGCCGGAGCCGCTGCCGGACCTGCCTCAGGCCGACCCGAAGTCGAAGCTGACGCAGATGCTGAAGGATCAGAAGCTGTACATGGAGAAACTGCCCAACGGCGACGTCCGCATCCTGTTCCCCGCCGAGGTGTGCCTCCGGGAGGGGCTGCTGGAGGTGTTCCTCTGCAAGAAGAACACGAAGGAACACGAGGCCATCCTGCGGACGGACATCGACGCGCGGTTCCTGCACGCCGCCCTGATCGCCGCCGGCGCGACGGTCGGCAAGCCGGTGCAGTTCCTCAACCCGAAGACGAGCGAGCAGGAGTACAAGCCGGCCAGCGGGCAGAAGGTGCGGGTGCTGCTGCACTACTCGACGGCCGGCAAGACGCAGACGGTGCCGGCCCAGGAGTGGATCCTGGACAAGAAGACGAAGAAGCCGATGGCCCACGACTGGGTGTTCGCGGGCAGCCGGTTCGTGAAGAACCCGGATCGGCCGAACGACCCCGATTACTACTGCGCGAACAACGGCGAGGTCATCTGCATCTCGAACTTCGTGGACTCCATGCTCGACCTGCCGGTGGAGGTCAGCCGGGAGGCCGCCGACCTCCAGTTCGACGCCATCCCGGCCAAGATTCCGCCGCTGAAGTCGCAGGTGTGGGTCATCCTGGAGCTGGTGCCGGAGAAGAAGAAGTGACTCCGGCCAGCCCGCTCCCGGCGGCCGACGGCGAGGACACGCCGAAACGATCGTCACTCTGAGGCGAGACATGCCAGAACCCGTTTCACTGGCGAAGACTGTGATCGAAGCGGGTGGTCTCGCCTGGGAGAATCGTGGGCGGATTGGGAAAGCGCTGGGCGTCGTTCGCCGGTGGTTCCGACGTGATTCGAGCATCCTCATCATCGGCCCCGGCGGAACGGGAAAGACGACGCTGTCGCGCATCCTGTCGGGCGAGTTCGACTGGCTGACCGATACGCCGTGGAAGTACGAGGAAAGCTACTCGGCCGAGCGAATTCGCATCCGGAAACGCAACGTCGAGGCGATCATCGCGCCCGGTCAGAAGCTCCGCAGGGGCACCACTTGGACGAAGTTGAAGGCCGATCTTGCGGCGGGAAAGTTTCGCGGCGTGATACTGGTCTCGGCTTTCGGGTATCATTCCATTACCGGACACGCATCGCTGGCGGCCGTCAAACCGGGGAAGAAGAAGGAACTGGCCCTGGCCGAGTTCCTGACCGAATGCCGGGCGGACGAACTCGTTGTCCTCCGCGACCTGGGCGAGGCGATGAAACTCTCGCCGAAGAAACTCTGGCTGCTGTCGCTGGTGACGAAGCAGGACTTGTGGCTGGCGGACGAGCCGGCGGTACAATCCCACTACAGTTCCGGCGAGTACGCGGCGGTCGTCCGGCAGTTGGCGTCGGAGCGCGGCGACCAACTCTTCTGGCACGAGTTGACCTTCGCTTCCCTGGTCATCAGCAACTGGGTCGCCGGGCGCGGCGAAAGGCTCGGCAAGAACGTCGAGGGCTACGACCACCAAGCCCAGGTGACTTCCGTCCGCCGGGTGTTCGACTTGCTCGACGGCCTCCGCAAGTGGGAGAAATGACGATGCCCGCGACGCTCGAACCCGCCGCTCTGACCGGAGCCGAACTCGCCCGCTGGCTGCTGCCGCTGCTAAAGGAGTACACGGACAAGTTGAATGGGGTTTGCGACCGGCTGTTCCAAATCGCGGAGCGAGACTCGAACCCGCTGTCGATGGCACGGGCAGTCCCGCACCTGGCGCGATTCCTCGCGGCACAATCGACGCTGAAACGCTTGCTGCTCGGGTACACGAGCCGCGCGTCGGCGCTTCTCGATCACCACGACTTTGAGGACGACGAACTGAAACTCGAACTGTCCGGGCGGTGGGAGGAGGCCGAGGACACCATCCGTGCCAGCGACGTACTGATGAAACACCTGGGGCGACAACTGGAAAGCGCCGGGCACGGCGGACAACTCCAGGCAATGATCGATCACATCCAGCTTGGGACGGGCAACTGATCCCGAATCCCCCGGCCGTCTCGCGCCCTCCAACCCGTCGGCCCCGCCCCCGGACCCGCGACCTCCCATGCCCCGCGACTTCTACGACACCCTCGGCGTCTCCCGCTCGGCCACCCCGGACGAGATCAAGAAGGCGTACCGCAAGCTGGCCGGCCAGTTCCACCCCGACCGCACCGGCGGCGACAAGGCGGCGGAGGTCAAGTTCAAGGAGGCCACCGCCGCCTACGAGGTGCTGTCCGACGCGGACAAGAAGGCGCAGTACGACCAGTTCGGGCACGTCGGCTCCGGCGGCGGCTTTCCCGGCGCGGGTCGTGGCGGCTTCCCCGGCGGCGGGTTTGCCGGGGCCGGTGCGGGAGTGGACCCGGCGGCGGCCGAGGAGATGTTCCGCAACCTGTTCGGCGGGGGCGGTGGGCCGGGGCCGGGGTTCGATATTGGCGGCGTGTTCGGCGGCGGCGGGGGGAAGCAGAAGCGGCGCGGCGCGGCCGGCGGTCGGCGAGCTGCCCCGACCGAGGAGATCGAGAGCGACATCACCGTCCCGTTCCTGACGGCCGCGAACGGCGGGGCCATCGACATCGCCGTCGGCGGGCGAACCATCGGCCTGAAGGTGCCGGCTGGTATCGAGGAGGGGAAGAAGCTCCGTGTCCCGGCGTCCGCGACCGGCTCGACCGACCTCCACCTGAAGGTGAGGATCGAACCGCACCCGTACTTCACCCGCGACGGCAGCGACGTGTCGGTGGAAGTGCCGATTTCCATTCCGGAAGCGGTGCTGGGTTGCAAGGTGGACGTGCCCACCCTCACCGGCGACACGCTGACGGTGAAGGTGCCGGCCGGGACTTCCAGCGGCGCGCGGATTCGACTGAAGGGCAAGGGCATCGCCGGCGGGAATCAGATACTGGTGGTGAAGGTCGTCGCCCCGACCGGCGTGGACGAGAAGGCGCTGGAGCTGATGGCCGAGTTCGCCGCGCTCGCCCCGCAGGATGTCCGGGCCGACGTGCCCTGGCGGTGACCCGCAGCGGCTTCGACCCCGATGTCGCTAGGGGTGTGAAAAGCCCCCGGCCCGCGAGATCGTTCTCGCGGGCCATTTCACAGGCAGAGGTCAATCGATGGACACCCTTACAATCCAGAAACACATGACGTGGCGCGGGTTCGACGACGCGGAGTTCAGTACCAGGGTTTGGTTCGGGATCACCTGTTGGCCTTGGATGGCCGCGTCTCCGGGAGCGGCCTTGAGATCGTCCGACTTGATTGTGGTCCACCCAACCGTCTGACCCGGCTTCTGAGAAGCCACACCCCATAGCTCCGGCATGCCGCCGATGCGTTCTATGGTGTCCTTGCCGCCGTGGGGGTAGAGCAGGTACCCGCCATGACTGCTCTGCACTCCCTGGTTGGGAGCCGTCTTGAAGCTCTTGCCGTCAACGTTCGCACCCGCGACCGTCAGTTTGCCCCCGCTGAAGACGCGCCCGATTTCGTCGTCGTTCTTCGCGCCACCAACGAGGTGTTCCCGCATGTCCGGGATGGCCTTGCCACGAAGTTTGAAGGGCACCCAGTCGGCCGACGGCCACACCGTCTTGCCATCGGCGAACACCCAGCCCTTCGGCAGTCGGTCGCTATCGCTAAACAACGGCTTCATCGTCCCGAGTTCGTCGATGTCGCGCTGCTTCAGGTCGGCGCGGAGAGCGGCGACATCCTTCTTCATCAGCTCGATCTCGCGGAGGGCATCTGCCTGTTGGGTGTCGCTGGGCACCAACGGCAGCAGCGTCACCCGCTCCAGCATCCCCTTACTCATCCGCTCCACCACCTCGACGAGCGCCGAGCGGAACGAGGCCGCGTTCAGGTTCGTCACCCGCTGGAGGTTGAGAATCTTCCCAGCGGCGGATCGAGCGAAGTCCTCACCCTGGCCCTTGATGGACGACTTGTCCAAGGTCTCTTGGCTCATCTCTCCGGCGTTCCTCATCTTCTCGAACGCCTCGCGGGAGGCCTGTTTCGAGCCTTCGTCGGATTTGGCGAACTCCTTCTCCAGGTTCATCGACGCGCTGCCGCCGAAGATGCCGATGCCGACTTTCAACCGGGCGTCGAGCTTCGACTTCTCGGAGAGCGTGTTGTGCCACGCCTCGGCGTCACCCGATTTCTTGGCCTCTTCCCGGAGCGTATCCCAGGCGTGCTTGAGCGCCGTCCGCTTCTCGGTCATCTCTTCCCACGACTTTTTGAGCACCGACCGCTCGCCCGGCGACACGTCGAGTTTCCCGGTCTTCGAGTCCCACATCACCGCCTGGTCGATCATCTCGCCCGTCACCTGGTGCAGGGGCACGTCGCTGACCGTAATTCGCGCCAGCACCTTCTCCAGCGCCGGCAGGAGCGGGGCCAGTTTCGCGGGGTCGCCCTCGTACTTGACCCGAAACTCCTCCCGAAGCAACTGTCGCAGGTGGAGGGCAGAATCGCGGTCTACGATCAGCGGGTGTTTCTCCAAGTCCTCCAACTTCATACCCTTCGGCAGCACCTTCTCGAACGCTTCCCGCGTGGCCGTCATCGACAACTCGCCGTGGGCCGTGTGCCGCGTGATAGCCGCGTAGGGGTGTGTAGTGCGGACGGACAGGGTCAGATCCCGCAGGTTGGACGACAACAGCTTGTCGAGCCCCGTGTCTTCCACCTCGAACGGCGTGATCGTGAACGAGGTGCTCGTGATATCGTGGCCGGATTTCTCCTCGAACAGGATCACCTTCTGTTGCTTCGGAAGGCGCAGTTCCACGACGAGCGACTGGATTCGGACAGGGTTCAGGCGGAACGCCGTCTGCGCCGGCGCGCCGGTCTGTTTCCGGAGTTCGTCGAACACACGGGCCTTGGTCTGCTCGCTCAGGCACGGGTCGATTCGGCAGGTGAGCAACTTCCGCTCGCTGTCGTATTTGACTTCGACCAGTCGGAAGGTGGGAATGTACCGCCACTCGACCTGCTCGGCACGGGCCTTATTCGGATCGGCCGGCACAACGACGAGTTCCGGCGCGGGGAGCATCGAGATCGACACCGCACCGGGGATGGCGTCGAAGACGGGTTCGCCAGCGTCGGTGCCGGACAGGCTCGACGACGGTTCCTGTTGGCGCGTGGCCGGCTCCGGCGCGGGCTTGTTCTTCGGTTCCGGCTTCACGTCCGCGACCGGCGGTTCGGGGAGCTTGGCGACCGGCTTGTCGGCGTCGCCTTGCTGGGCGAGCGCCGGCCACTGCTGGTTGACGAGCAGAAGGACGCCGAACGCCGTCGCGACGACCAGCGCCGCGACGATTTGGAAGTGCTTCCGCGTGACGGTCAGAGTCATGGCGTGCCTCAAGGGAGTGACGGGGGCAAGACCCTACCTGGGATTCGGCCCAGACCGCACCGCATTTCCGCGATTGCTCAGTTGGGCGCGAAAAAATGCCGGACTTGCGCGGAATTGCTCAAGTCCGGCAGGGCACGGCTTCTTTCTGGAAGTTTCACTTGTTCTTGTCGATGAGACCTTTGAGGAACGTCGGCGGCAGGTCGGTGGGGTCGCCGGCGGGCACGATCAGGCCCAAGAGCTTGGCCGCCTCGGAGGTGAACGTGATGCAGTTCCGCTCATAAAGCTTGTAGTCCGGCTTCCGCTTGGCCCAATCGGCCCGCAGCTTCTCCACGGCCTCGAACTGCTCGTCGTCCACCTTCAGGATCAGTCGATGGTCGTTCTTGGTTCCTTTCCCCCGCACGAATTCGTCGGCCAGCGTGCCGGGGACCGTACCGAACAGCGGTTTGGTGTCCTTCTCGGGGTAGAACCCGAACGCCCGGACGGTGGACATCAGCTTCTTCTCGTCTTCCTTGCCCAGCACCACGAAGGCGTGCCCCGGCACCCCCTCCCGCGCGCACAGGACGACGGCCTTCGTGGACTTCGACCCCGCCTTGCGGAGATCCTTCACCGCCACCTCCTGCGCGACGGAGACAGTGGGAAGGGTGAGCAACAGCGGGATCAGGAACTTCCAGGAATTCATGGGCGGGTCTCTCTGTGGGGAATCGGTGGGAGCCGGCGTCGCATTCTACCCGCACGGTCAACTCCCGGCTTCCAAATCGGTTTACCCCCACCAGCACCTCCCGCACGTCGGTGACGCTGGTGCCGGTCAGGCCGGTGTGGATCAATCCCCCCTCGCGTCGAAGAACGGGTAGGCGTCGTGGCGGTTCAGGTGGTCGCGCGACGCGCGGCTTCGGCGGTGCGCCAAAGGACGAAAATACGGGCGGATACCCGATGGCGTTGGGTGCGGGTTGCGCCGACGGGTCGTATCCCGCCGGACGAGTGGGGGATCTGCCCTGTCGAAAACGCGACCGCTCAGAAGCCGTCACTGCGGCTCGTTTTCGGCGGTACAATCAACGCAAGTCGATGTGTTCGTCGCGGAAGTCGAAGTGAACCCCCGCGCCACCCCGGTGTCCGAGCCTGCATGACCGCCGCCGTTCCCAACTTCCGGTTCCCGCCATCTCTGCGGCTGAAAAGCCCGGCGGAGTTCAAGGCCGTGTACGACCGCAAGCGATCCGTCAGCGACGGCGTGCTGGTGGTGTACGCCAGGGAGAACGACCGGCCGCACCCCCGCGTCGGCCTGTCGGTGTCGCGGAAGGTGGGCAACGCCGTCGTCCGCAACCGGTACAAGCGGCTGTTCCGCGAGGCGTTCCGGCTGCTCCAGCACGAGCTGCCGGCCGGCCTCGACTTCATCCTCATCCCCCGGTCCAGCGACACCCTGCCGACACTGGACGCGGTGAAGGCGTCGCTCCGGAAGCTGGCCGCCGACGCCGCCCGCAAGTTCGTGAAGCCGACGGCGGTGGTCGGCCCATGACCGTCTGGCGCGGCTTCCTCTGGCTCGTCGGGGCGCTGCTGATCCTCCCGGTGAAGGGGTATCAGCGGCTGATCCGCCCGCTGCTCCCGCCGCTGTGCCGGTTCGAGCCGAGTTGCAGCAACTACTTCATTCTGGCCGTCCGCAAGCACGGCCCGGTGGTCGGCCCGCTGAAGGGGGCGTGGCGGATCTGCCGGTGCCACCCGTGGGGCGGCAGCGGGTACGACCCGCCGTGAAGTCGCGGTGGCCCTCGCCTCGCCCGCACGAACAGACTCACCGCCGCCGCAACCCGGTCATCGCCAGCGATCCGGCGGCGGCCGCGCACGCCGCCACGCCCAGTGCCAGCACCAGCAGGATGTCGGGGATGGGGAAGTGCCGCGCGGCGAAGCCGGCCAGCAGGTGGCCGACCGGCGCGCCGCCGCTGAGCGTCATCGCCCACACCGCCATCACCCGCCCCCGCACGTCGTCCGGCACGCTCAATTGGATGGTCGATTGGCCGGTGCTGAGGAACAGGATCAGCCCGAACCCCAGGCACCCGGAGGCGAGGACGGCGAGCGGCAGGGTGGCCGCGTAAGCCAGCGCGAGCAGGCCGAACCACGCCAGCACCGTGCCGGCGATCAGGAACGCGCCCCGCCGGGCGACGGTGCCGAAGGTGGCGTTCACCAGCGCCGCCACCAGCGCGCCGCCGCCCAACCCGCTGACGAGGACGCTGTACTCCTTCTCCGCCCGGTGCAGCACCGTGTCGGTGTACGCCGGGAACAGCGTCAGCGCCGGCCACGCGAACACGCACATCGCCCCCGTCAGCGCGAGCAGGAAGCCGAGTGTCGGGTTGCGGACCAGGTACTCGACGCCGTCCCACGCCGACCCGGTCGCGGCCTTCGTTCGCAACGTTTCCGGCGAGTCGATCCGCCGCAAGGCCGCCAGCACGGCCAGGTAGCTGACGGCGTTGAACGCGAAGCACCACACCGCGCCGAGGGTGACGGCCCGCGCGCCGGGGAACAGCGGCACGACGGCGTCGGCGAGGAGGAACAGCAGCCCGGCCACCGCCGGCCCGATCGCCCGCGCCGAGTTGAACAGCATCGAGTTCAGCGACACGGCGTTGATGAGGTCGTCCTTCGGCACCAGGTCCGGGACGAACGCCAGTCGCGTCGGCAGGTCGATGGACTGGATCAGCCCGTTCACGACGGCCGCCGCCAGCAGCAACAGCGGACTCGTCGCGCCGAGCGCGACGAGGATCGCCAGTGCGACCGTGGAGAGGAGGAACGCGGACTGGGTGGCGAGGATCACGCGGCGCTTCGGCAGGCGGTCGGCGAGGGCACCGCCGAGCGGCCCGAACAGCAGCGTCGGGCCGACCTGCCCGACCAGCAGGAGCGGCGGCCACAGCGGGTTGCGGGTGATGTCGTACACCAGCCACATGAGCGCCGCCGACTGCATCCAACTGCCGGTGAACGACACGATCTGGCCGAAGAAGTACAGGCGGTAGTTGCGGTGGCGGAGGGAGCGGAAGGTGGTGTGCCGGAGGGTGCCGAGCAGCCCCCGCACGGGGGAGGCGGACGACACCGGCGGGACGGGGATGAGCAGGCGGCTGTCGGAGTGCATGGGGGCATTGTAGCCGCGGGGGCCGCGCGGACGGAACGGGACCGGACGTTCGCCCGCGTGAGTCCTACACTTTTCCCATCGTCTTCTCGCCCCGCACGGTCCCCATGCCACCCGCCGACGCCCCCACCCCGATTCAGGCGTGCTTGGACCGATTGGCGGCCGGCGACCCGGCCGCCCGCGACGAGTTGATCCGCGTCAGCCGCGACCGGCTGGTCGGCCTCACGCGGGCACTGTTCACCCGATTCCAGCCGCTCCGCCGGTGGATGGACAGCGACGATGTCCTCAACGCCGCGACCCTCCGCCTCTGCCGCACCCTCGGAGCGGTCCCGGTGGCCGACACCGACTACTTCCTCGCGCTGGCCGCGAAGAACATCCGCCGCGAGTTGCTCGACCTCGTCCGCCACTACTTCGGGCCGGAAGGCGTGGCGACGAACCACGAGACGCCGGGAGCCGACGGGTTGCCGCACATCGAGCGCGCCGCCGCTCGCAGTCACGACCCGTCCGACGTGGCCGTTTGGCAAGAGTTGCAGGAGCAGATCGGGCGGCTGCCGGACGAGGAACGGAAGGTGGTGTCCTTCCGCCTCGACATGGGCATGACGAACGCGCAGATCGCGGCCGCCGTGGGCGTGTCCGAGCGGACGGTGAAGCGGCGGTACGTGGCCGCCCGCCTCCGCCTCCGACGGACGTATCGCGAGAATCTGGAAATCGGGGATTTTTCTGACCCGGTGGCCGCCCCGACTCCGCTATTAGAGTGAACACCCTGCCGGCACACCCATGCACCAGCCCGATCCGAACACCGCCCTGCTGGACCTGCTCGTCGAGTGGGAGGACCGCCGCGCGGCCGGCGATCAGGCGTCGGTCGAGACGCTGTGCGCCGGCCGCCCCCAGCTCGCGGACGGCCTGCGCGCGGGCCTCGCGCACCTCGCCGCCATCGACGGGGTGCTGGCCGACGACACGGCGGAGACGGACGCCGTGCCGGTCCTCCGCGGGTTCGTGATCCTCGGCCGGCTGGGCGGCGGCGGCATGGGGGACGTGTACCTGGCCCGCGACACGACCCTGGCCCGCGACGTGGCGGTGAAGATTCCGAAGCCGGCGGTCCGCGAGGTCGCCCGCGGGCGGTTCGAGCGGGAAGGGCAAACCCTGGCGCAGCTGCGGCACGCCGACATCGTGACGGTGTTCGCGGCCGGGGTGACGGACGCCGGCGTCCCGTATCTGGTGATGGATTACATCCCCGGCGGCACGCTCGCCGACCGCCTCCGCGACGGCCCGCTGTCGCCCGCCGAGGCGGCGCGAGTCGGGGCGCGGGTGGCGCGGGCGGTCCACCACGCGCACCAGAAGGGGATCATTCACCGCGACCTGAAGCCGTCGAACATCTTCTTCGCCGAGGACGGCTCGCCGCGCGTCGGCGACTTCGGCGTGGCCGCCGTGCTGGCCGGCGAATCGGCGGCCGTGGGGAGTGAGGGCGGGGCGGCCGGCCGCCGGCTGACCGCGACCGCCGGGCTGGTGGGAACCCTGACCTACTGCGCGCCGGAGCTGTTCGCCGGCGCGCCGGTTCTGCCCGCCCCCGCCGCCGACGTGTGGGCGCTCGGCGTCGTCCTCTATCAGGCCGTCACCGGCGAGTTGCCGTTCGACGGGGCGGACGAGGCGGAGTTGAAACGGGCCGTCGCGGCGGGGGCGTACCGTGCCCCCCGCGAGTGGAATCCGGCCGTGCCGGCCGACCTCGCGGCGGTCATCGGGCGATGCCTGGCGACGAACCCGGAGGAGCGGTACACGTCCGCCGAGGATCTGGCCGTCGCACTCGACCGGTGGCAGCGGGCGTTGGGTCGGACGCGCCGCGTCCGACAGTGGGCGGGCGGGATCGCGGCGGTCACCGCTCTCGCCGTCGTGGCGGGAGCCGCGCTGCGGCCCGATGGCCACCGTCCGGCCCGCCCCGCCGAGGGGGACGCTCTCGCCGTCCTGGCGGGAGCCGCGTTGCAGCCCCTGTCCGACGAGGAGCGGCACGCCCGCTCTTGCCCCATACTCCTCGCCGAACTCCGGGACCGGGGGGAATGCGTCCTCGTCACGGCGGACGGCGTGCCCACGTCGGCCGTGACGCGGGTGAACCCCGTCGCCGTCTCGCGGGCGGCCAACGGCACGAGTACCACGTTCACCTCCGCCACGACGGCCTTGGTCGAATTCCTCCCCACTCCGGGGGTCGCGGACTACGAGTTCTCCGCGACCATCCGCCACTTGCGTGGTTTCGGCGATACGGCGGCCGGCGCGTACGTGTGCCGGACCTTCGATCCGACGAGTGGTGCCCACGACTTCGCGTTTCTGAGGTTCGCCGATTTCGGCCCCATCGCCGACCAAAGCTCGGACGGGGCCGGCCGGCTCGGCGGACTGGTCCAACTCGGGCACGTCCGCTCTCGACCGCCCGACCTCGCCGCCGAGAAGCCCGCCCGGAACGAGGGGGGAGTCGTCTGGGTCAGCGAGGCCAAAAAGCTGTGGCGGCCGGCGGAACCACGGCCGGCGAGGGATCCGGGACCGCAACACCAGCTCGTCATCCAGGTGCTGTCCGGAGTCGGCCGCATCCGGTACAGTTTCGACGGCCAACTCGTCGGGGAGTATCCCCTCGCCAGACTCCGGAAGGAGATCGGGAGCATCGCGCAGCGCCCGGCGGTGGTCGATCCGAACGGCGGGTTGGGAATCTACCTTTACAACGCCACCGTCTCGCTCGGCTCGTGTACGTTGAAAATCATACCCCAACCCCAGTGAGTTCGACCCATGCCCCTAGCCATTGTCGTCACCCCGCCCCCCCCTCGGACGGTGAACACGCCCGTCACCTTCCAGGTTGTCAACACGATCATCACCGGGTGCGATGTCGAGTTCCTGGACGGTGTCCCGCCGACCACGACCACCGTCAACGCGGGGCCGCCCAATCCGACCGACAAGGTGACCGTCAACAACTGGCCGGCGACCGGCCTGTACAAGATCACGATCCTCGAGCCGGGCGGACAGAAGCGGGAAGTGCTCACGACGACGATCGAGATCGAAGCCGCGCCCGTGCCGGGAGGGGGAACCACGACGGCCGGGTGAGGGCGATGGTCCCACGGCTCCCCCATCGGGGGCGTTGGCCGGTGCGCCCGACGAAGTCGCCCTCGCGCCCTCGACCCACTGCTGAACGCCAGGCCATCGGACGCGACCGCCGCCCCGCCCCCGTGTCACTTCCGAGCCTTCAGCCGGGCCAGGGCGTCCTGGGCCTGGCGGGTGGGCGGGATGCCGGTCTCGCCCTGGGCGACGGCCTCCAGCACCTGCACCGCGTCCGCCGACCCGATGTGTTCCAGCACGGCGATGGCGCGGGCGGCGCGGAGGTACATGGGCGGCGGGCCGGCGACGGTGATCAGCCGCGGCGTCAGGTCGAGTTGCTTGCCGCCGACGAACACCCGCGGCTGGTTGCCCACGTAGTTGATGTACGGCTGCACGCCCGGCTTCATCAGCGGGTTGCCCTCGGTCAGCGCCTTCTCGTCCTCCTCGGCGATGCGGATGCGGCTGAGGACCCGGCGGACGCGGTCCTGCGCCTCCAGGTTCAAGCTGGTCGCCGCCGTCCGCGCCTCCTCCAGTTCGGCGCGGATGGTGCGGCCGTACGAGACCAACTCCTTCTGGGCGGCCTCGCGGACGTGGTAGTCGCGGTCGCCGAGCTGCTTCACCAACCCCAGCAGCTGCCCCTTGTCCGCCTTCAGCGAG
>JAYUFU010000166.1:0-6418 GCA_043738505.1 Fimbriiglobus sp.
CCCCTTGCTGGCGCGGCGGGCTAACAAGACAACGGTCAGGTCTTCCGGCGACGACATACCCCGCGAACACCGCCGGCGCGACCCAGGCGAAGTGCCACGACCAGACGCCGACGGCGCACATCAGGGCCATCACCGCGTTCATGCCGAGGAAGGCGAACGTCGTCCGCGAAGTCCGTTCGTCCCAGGGCCGGTTGGAGAACTCGGCCGCGCGCTGGATGAGCGGCACCAGCAGCAGCACCAGGTCGAAGTGCCACGCGCCATACGGAGCCGTCACGAACGACACCAGCACCAGCATCGGCAGGTGTTCGGCCAGGTTCCACCCCGCGCGGAACGTCCAGCGGTGCCAGGCGAACCACGCGAACCCCAGCGTCATCGGCAGGAATTGCAGCCAGAACTGATCCTGACCGAACAGCACCCGCAGCAGGATGCCGAGCGTCAAACTGACGTGTTCGGCCGGCGGGTGGACCTTGTAGGCATTGAAGTAGTGCGCCCACACGTCCGGGTTGAAGGCCATCGGGATCGCAATAGCGACGGCTGCCGTCGCCACGCCACCGAGGATGATGCGCCAGCGTCTGGAGACAATCGCGTCGATCAGGATCGCCGGCCAGAGCAGGTACACGAGGTGCGGCTTCACGGCGATCAGCACCGCCGCCGCGCCCGCGAGGAACGGTTTGCCCGTATGCAGGCAATACCCGAACAGCGCGACGCCGAGCAGCATTAGCCCGCTGATCTGCCCGACCTGCAACCCGAACAGCGTCGGCAGGAAGGCGAACCCGACGGCGAACGCGACCCACGGTTTCTCGGCGTTGCCGCCGTACCGCTTCCACAGCAGCCAGGCGCTCAGGCCGACCGCCGCCGCGCCGACGAACAGCCACACGAACTGCCCCACCCGCGCCGGCAACGCGCCCAGTGGCATCACCACCGCCAGCGTCCACGGCGGGTTCCACATCATCACCGCGTCGTCCACGGCGTCCAGCTTTCGCCCCGCCGCCACTTGGAGCGGCCACAGGTTCGACTTCAAATACGGATTGGTGCCGTCCAGGTTCAGCCGGCCGGCGGCCCAGTACTCGACGTAGTCGTCCGGCGGCCACACGGTCGGATCGGCCAGCAGCCCGGACACCTGCCACCCGGCGACGCCGAGGGCGGCCAGCAGCACGAGGACGGAGGCGAGGGTACGCATGGTCATGCGCGAACCCTAGAACGCAAACCCACCCGGTGCGAATCCGCCACGGCGACGGCCGACCGGGGGTGATCCGCCCGCCCGCGGCGGATAGAATTCGACCGACACGCGGAGGGCCGAACGTGAGCATCGACATTCTGGACGCGGTCGTGTACCCCGAGAGCGATGGGAAACCGATGGCGGACAACACGCTGCAATGGGACTGGATGGTGAAGGTCGTCGGCGAGCTGCGGGCGCAGTTCGCCGGGCGGGACGTGTTCGTCGCCGGCGATCTGTTCTGGTACCCGGTGCAGGGGCAGACGAAGATCGTCGCCGCGCCGGACGCGCTGGTGGCGTTCGGCCGGCCGGCCGGCTACCGCGGCAGTTACAAGCAGTGGGAGGAGGGGAACGTCGCCCCGCAGGTGGCGTTCGAGGTGCTGTCGCCGGACAACTCCGACGACGACATGGACGACAAGCTGGCCTTCTACACCGCCCACGGCGTCGAGGAGTACTACCTCATCGACCCCTACGACGGCCTCGTCACCGGCTACCGGCGGCGGGGCGGGCGGCTGGCGCAGGTGGTGAAGATGAACGGGTTCGTCAGCCCGCGGCTGGGGTGCCGGTTCGAGATGACCGGCGACGGGCTGGTGATGTTCACCCCGGACGGCCGACCGTTCCAGACCCGCGAGGACCGCGAGGCCGAGCTGCTGGACGAACTCCGCATGGCCGCCGCCGACGTGGAGACGGAGCGCCGCCGGGCGCACGCCGAGCGGCAGCGGGCCGAGGCGGAGAAGCAGCGGGCCGACGTGGAGCAAGCCAGAGCCGAGGCGGAGAAACAGCGGGCCGACGGGCTGGCCGCGAAGCTGCGGGCGCTGGGGGTCGATCCGGAGGGCTGAACGGTACGGCGAGGACTGCCGGCGGGCGATTCCGCCGACCGGTCGTAAACTCGCACTTCCCACCGACCGCCCACCGAGTCGCCGATGCTCCCGACCCGCACCCCCGGCTCCCCGCTCGACCGCCTGCTGATGGCGGCCTTCACGTTCCTCGCCGTCGGCTGTTGCGTCCTCGGGTTCCGAGCGCACGGCGAGCCGTTCGCCTGGGCGCTGCTGGCGGGCGTCCTGCCGCTGCTGTACTGGAACGCGATCCGGGCGAGGGGTCTCGCCGCGTGGGCCGCGCTGCCGCTGTTCCTGTTCGTGGCGTTCGACGGGTCGGTCATCGCCCAGGGCACGTTCGCCGGCATCTGCGTCGGCGGTCTGGCGCGGTGCGGGTTCTTCTTCGCCGCCTTCTACCACGACGGCCACGGCAACCCGAACCGCCTACCGCTGTCCGTCGGTCAGCAACTCATCCTGATCGGGCTGTCGATGCTGGCGTGGGTGGAACTCGGCACCCCGGACTGGCTGCCGTGGCTGGCGCTCGGCCTGTTCCTCGGCCTGTGGGTCTGGTGCTATCGACAGATGTTCGAGCTGGTGTGCGAGCCGATCCTGCGGCTGATGTACCGCATCCGCTGGACCGGGCCGGGCAGCCGGCAGTTCCCCCCGCGCGGCCCGGTGCTGGTCCTCGCCAACCACGGCTGCTGGTTCGACCCGATGTACATGGGCAAGATCCTGACCCGCCCGATGACGCCGATGATGACCAGCCGGTTCTACGACATCTGGTTCATCCGCCCGCTGCTGAAGTACATCTTCCGCGTCGTCGTGGTGCCGGACGTGGAGCGGCGGAAGGACGCCCCGGAGCTGGCGGATGCGGCGGCCTGCCTGACGCGGGGCGAGTGCGTGATGATCTTCCCGGAAGGCTACCTGCGACGGACCGAGGACAAGCCGCTGCGGCGGTTCGGCCGGGGCGCGTGGCAAATCCTGACGGACTGCCCGGACGTGCCGGTGGTGGCGTGCTGGATCGAGGGCGGGTGGGGCAGTTGGTGTTCGTACCGGGACGGCCCGCCGACGAAGAACAAGCCGAAGGACTGGGGCCGGCTGATCGCCGTCGGCATGGCCGCGCCGGTGACGATCCCCGCCGAGGTGTTGGCCGACCAGATGCGGACGCGGTTCTACCTGATGAACCTGGTGTCGGGCGCGCGTGTCCACATCGGGCTGGAGCCGCTGCCGCCGTTCGAGATCCCGGCCGGCGCGGACGGAAACGACGAGGGGTGATCCACGATTGAGCAGGGAAGTTGCCACATCCGAACCGAATCGTGACACGAATCGTATCCCATCGCCGTCCAATAGGTCGGTGGCGGGCGGGAATCCGGATTTCTGTAACGTCCTTGATCGATCCGGGTACTTCCCGTAAAGCGTTTCCCGAAATCGGGTTGCGGCCGAGTTAACGATTCGGCTTGCGCGCGATTCCGGGAAAAAGCGAAATCCGCTCCGATTTCGGAGTCCGACTTGCCTTGTCGCATATAGTTGGGACGGAAATCGGCCCGAGTCGGGGCGATATCCCAAACTCCCCATTCCCTCGACGGAGACCCACGGGCGATGCCCTGGCCGCCGAGACCATAAAAAGGTGGTGTACCATGGCCCGGAAGGACGCGCTCCAGAGGATCTCGAAGGTGCTAGTCGCCCGTCGGAACGAACTCCGCCACCGCCTGAGTGGCAACCTGCGCGACCTCGGCGACGGCTCCGCCGGCACGGGCGACGCAGCGGACATCGCGTTCGGCAGCGTCGGCGACGAGATGGCCTCCCAACTGGCCGAGTTGGAGGCCAAGGAGCTGATGCAGACCGAGATCGCCCTGATGCGGATCAAGCAGGGGCGGTACGGCGTGTGCGAGGTGTGCGCGAAGAAGATCCCGGTCGCCCGCATGGACGCGCTGCCGTACTGCCTCACCTGCGTCACTTGCCACGCGCAGGTGGCCAAGGACGTCCACTGGCTGGATGCTCAGATGGCCACCGACTGGGACAAGGTCCGCGACGACGCCGACTCCGAATACGACGTGTCCGCGATGGAACTGGAACTGACCAAGTGACGGCGATGGGACCGGACGACCCTCGGCCGCAATCGGGCACCCAGGTGTCCCGTTCGCGGCCGATTTTTTTCGCCCCGTGGCCGGACCCGTCGGAATGCCGATAACCTCTCCGTGAACCCGACCCCCGAACCGCCGTTCCGTTCCCCGGCCGACCGCCCGCTGAGCGGGTGGGAGTGGGTCGGCGTCGCCGCCCTCCTCGCCGCGATCATCTGGTTCGGCCACCTGACGCTGTACCGTTCCGCGTACTGGGGGCGGATGACCGACTACGGCGTGTACGCCCGCGCCGGCTGGGCCGTCGTCGTCGGCCACGACCCCTACGCCGTGGCCGACGACAACGACTGGCACTTCGTCTACCCGCCGCCGGCCGCGCTGCTGTTCGTCCCGCTCGCCGACCCGCCCGCCGGTCACGACCGCGCCGGTTTCCTCCCCTACGACCTCGGCGTTGCCGTCTGGTACGCCGTCAGCGCGCTCCTCATGGCGGTGGTCGCGCACCGGTTCGCCGCCGCCGGCCTGCCCGACGCCCGCCGGTGGTCGCGGCGGTGGTGGTACGCCCGGCTGCTGCCGTTCGACCTGTGCCTGAGCGGCATCGGCTACACCCTCGGCCGGGGGCAGGTGAACATTCTCCTGCTCGCGCTGCTGGCGGGAATGTTCGTGGCGGCCACCCGGCGGCGGGCGGTGTCGGCCGGCTTCTGGCTGGCGGCGGCGGCGGCGCTGAAAGTCATCCCCGCCGTGATGGGCTTGTTCTTCCTCTGCCGGCGCGAGTGGCGGTCGGCGGCGGCCTCGCTGGTCGGCGCGGCGGTGCTGTTCCTCGCGGTGCCGGCGGTCGTGTGGGGACCAAACGGGGCGGTGCAAATGAACCGCCGGATGATCGATGCGGTGCTGCTGCCCGGCCTGGCGAACGAGGGCGACACCAGCCGCGCGGAGGAACTGACGAACCACACCGCCACCGACAGCCAGTCGTTCCAGGCGGTCATCCACAACTGGCGGCACCCGAACCGCGACGACCGCCCGACGACCGCCGACTCGGAGGCGAAGCTGGCCCACTGGGGCCTCGTCCTGGCGATGCTGCTGGTGACGGCCGGGGCCGGTTTCCGCGCCGCCCGCGACGCGCCGACGCAACTGGTGGTGTTCGGCTGCGTGGCCGTCATCATGATGCTGGCCACGCCCGTTTCGCACCTGCATTATTACATCCTGGCCTTCCCGCTGGTCGCCGGGCTGATCTTCCGCGACCTCGCCGGCCGACCCCGCGCCGCGATTCCACGCCTCGCCGTGCTGCTGCCGCTCGTCGGCTGGGCCGTCGCCACGACGCTGCCGCTGATCCCCGACCCGCTCTGCCTGGCGTTCCGCGACTTCGGCCTGGGCACCGCCACCACCGTCGGCCTGTGGGCGTGGGGCACCGCCGTGGCGGTGCGGGGACGTGACCGATTCGCGGGTGATCCGGGCCGTCGGTTGTAGGTCGCGGTCGAGTTCCCCACAGGGGAACGAGGCCCGACAGCCGGCCACCTGCCCGACGAAGATGTCGGGCCTCCCCGACCTCCGGTCGGCTCGACCGCGACCGACACGAACGTCGCCGTGCGAACCTGCGGACCAGTGGCGCGGATCGCGGGGTGGTGTTTCGCCCTCACTTCTTCTTCCGCAGCGCGCCGCCGTCCTCCAGGATCGACCAGAGTTGGTCCCACACCTGTTCCGGCGAGACCGCCGCGAGGCCCTTGCTCGCCCACGCGGACGCGGCGGCGCGGAGGCACTCGACGGCATCCTCCCGCACCGTGGCGGCGCTCAGCGGCGACACCGCCGGGGGCTTCGGCTCCGCGACGGCGGCGGTCGCCCCGCCGGGCGAGAGCTTGCCGTCGAGGACGAGGTTGCACAACTCGTCGGCCCGCTTGTTCTGCTCCCGGCGGACGTGCTTCAGCACCACCGAATCGAACCGCTTCCGCAGCTCCACCGCCTCCTTGTACAGCTCTTGCAGGTCGGCGTTCTTCACCCGGTACTCGCCGTTCATCTGCTTCACCATCAGCTCGCTGTCGCTGAACACGGTGAGGGACCGGATGCCGAGTTCGGCCGCCCGCTCCAGCGCGGCCACCAGCGCGGAATACTCGGCGACGTTGTTCGTCGCCTTGCCGATGGCCTCGGCCTGCTCGACATCGGGCAGCCCTGGGCGCTCGATGACCAGCGCATACGCCGCCGCGCCGGGGTTGCCCCGCGACGCCCCGTCGATGTGAACCGTCGCCGTACTCATGACGCTCTCGAAGGGGGAAGCGGTGCCGGTGTTGTTAGCCCGCCGCGCCAGCAAGGGGCGAACC
>JAYUFU010000167.1:0-18267 GCA_043738505.1 Fimbriiglobus sp.
GCCAAGACCGCGAACTCTCAGCCCGCGAGGTCGCCCGCCAGGGTGGTCTGCTCGTTCGCCTGTCCGAAGACGTAGTTCAGCGCGGCGAACAGGGCCGGCAGGTCGGTCAACACGAACGGCCGCGGGTCTTGCACGAGCGTCCCTCCGATCAACCGGCCCAGGTACCAGATGCGGCCGTTGGACACACCGCCGTGAATCGGCCGATCCGGTTGGTCGTTCAACTTCTGCGCGGCGAGCATGGCGGCGAGGCACTGCGCCCAGCCGCCGTCGAAGTCGTCCTTCTTGGCTTCCACGAACAGGACATACGGCTTCTCTCGTACCGCCCCGAGCGGCGACCGCTTGGCGAAGAAGTAGTCCGGGAAGCCGGTCAGCGTGTCGTCGGCGGTGAACGCGACGTGGCTCCAGATCATCAGCGATTTGCTGTACGGCAGCCACACCTCTTGCAGCACCGGCGCGATCAGGAACTCGCAGATCGCCTCCTCGGACGCGCTGACCGGGGCGTTCGCTTGAAGGAACTCCAGCCGCTCCCGAAACCGCTCGTCCACCGGCCGTGCGAGCGGCACCACGAACGCCTCCTGCCGCACACTCACTTGGTACTTGCGGACGACCTCTTCCAGCGTTTTGAACGTGCCGAACGCCATGCGTCGCCCTCGGTTTCCGCGAGACCCTCGCAGCGTCACTTCGGTCCTGGCTTCTTCTTCCGAACTGTCGTCTTCTTCGCCGCGCTTTCGATCTTGGCGATCTCCGCCACCGCCTCGGCGAAGTCGCGGTCTACCGGCTGCGGGAGCGCGGCTTGGGCGGCTCGAAACGTCTCGTACTCCGCCTCCGCTTTCAGCTTGGCCGCCTCGTGCGACACTTTGCCGGCGTGCGTCAGGATTTCCTGGTCGCTCAACTTCAGGAAGTCGTCGAGCTTGCCGATCCAGTCGGCCATGTGCATCGGCTTCTTACCGCGCGCCTGGAGATCGGCGAACTCCAAGTAGGCGTTCACGATCCGGTTGAGGGCGTCGATTTCGTCGGCGGACAGGTAGTTCTTGGCGACGGCCACGTCCGCCTTCCGCACCGGGCCGGCCGGCGCGTTCTTCCAGACGGTCAACCCCATGTGCGGCTTGTCGGCGTCGGCCCGCGCGGCGACCACCTCGGCGGCGGTGTGCCCGTGCGCGGCCCAGTGCATCTTGTTCTGGACGGTCTTGAAGAACAGTTGCGACGCCTCGGCGCGGCCGTCGTAGTCGATGCTGGTGGCGTAGATGTCCAGCACCTTCTGCCAGAACATCCGCTCCGACGACCGGATGTCGCGGATGCGGGCGAGCAGCTCGTCGAAGAAGTGGTCGCCGAGGGTGCGGCCGGCCTTGATCCGCTCGTCGTCGAGGGTGAACCCCTTCGCCAGCAACTCGGTGAGGCGAGCGACGGCCCACTGGCGGAAGGTGGTGCCCCGCGCCGACCGCACCCGGAGGCCGACGGCGACGATGGCGTCGAGGTTGTAGTGTTTCAGCAGCCGCTGCACCTGTCGCGCGCCCTCCGTGCGAACTTGTAAGTATTCCTTACAAGTTGCCGCCTCGGCCAATTCCCCGTCATCGTAGATGGCGGTCAGATGCATCGTCACGTTCTGCGTCGTCGTCTGGAACAGTTCCGCAATCCCCGCCTGCGTCAGCCAAACGGTTCGGCCGTCGAGCCGAACCCGGAGGTTCAGCCCGCCGTCGTTGAAGATCAAGATCTGCCCTTCGCGGGGCAACGGCACGAGTTCTTCCGCCATCGCAAGTTCCTTCCGGTTGGAATGACGCCCGTTCCGAACTCACCCCGCGAGTCGTCAATTCCCGCCGCCAGCGGCCGGAATCGCCGTGTTGGAATGACGCCCGTTCCGAACTCACCCCGCGAGGTCGCCGGCGACCTTGGCCAGCGCCTCGTGCGTGACGGCGAACGGCACGCGCGTCCGCTTGCCGCCCTCGGCCTTGTCCGCCTGGAACCGGGCCAGGGTCGCGCGGGCGGTGCCGTGGAGGGTCACTTCGTAGAAGCCGGCCTTGTCGCCGCGCTCGGTCGGCACGTCGCTCCGCAGGGTGGCGGCGTCGTGGGTCGCGTCCACTTCGATCACGGTCAGGCGTTCCAGCAAGCCGGAGACGCGCTTGGCCGCGCCGTCCGCCCACCCCTTCAGGGTCAGGCCGTCGGGGGCCGGCAGGGTGCGGTCGAGGGTCATCTCCCAGGCCAGGCAGCCGACGGTGTCGGTGCTGTCGGCGGCGACGGTGGCCGTCCACCCGTCGGCGGGAACGTCGAGGGTCTGGCGGCCGGGGGCGTCCGGCCGCCACTCACTTAGGCTTCGGTGGAGCTGCTCGGCGAGGGTCATTTTCGGCTCCGATGACTTGTTTGGTGTGGTCGGTGCCGTCGAAGGACAGCACCGTCGGTTTGTCGTCGATGACGGTTTCCAGGTGGACCGGCCGGCCCCACAGGGACCGCAGGTTGACCAGCGTGTCCTGGGCCTCGTTCAGTTTCAACTCTACCCCATTATACCGGTGCCGCAACAGCAGCTCACCGCGGTTGCGGTGGTTGCCGTTGACGACCTCGATCCACGGCTTGCCGAAGTTCGTCAGGGACGCCAGCAGCCGCTGCTTCACCTGCTGGAACTCCCGCGACTCGATGACGTAGTTCTTCGTCGGGTCGGCGTAGGCGAACGAGAACAGGCGGTTCTCCTTGCAGAACTCCGGCGTCAGGAACGTGTCGATGAAGGTGATGTCGTTGTGGACCTTGCGGACCTCGAAGATCTTCGCCCGGCCCAGACCCGTCTGGCGGTCCCACTTCCGCCGCGCCTCGTAGTCGTCGCACTCGTCCCACTCCGGGCCGAACTGCCCCATGTCCCACCGCCGCTCCACGTCGCGGAGCAGCTCGATGCCGAGCTTGTACGGGTTCAGCCGCCGGCTGCTGGTGGCCATCGTGCCGGAGTGGTGGTCGGCGTAGTCCATCAGTTCCGACGGGTGCAGCGCCTTCTGCGTCATGATGGTGCTGTGCCAGAAGGAGTTGTGATTCACGAACCCGCCGGCGACGTAGCGGTGCGTCTCGCTCACGGTGAAGTCGTACACGTCGGCGTGGCCGCGCTCGATGCTCACGACCTCGTCGTCCGTCGGCTCGGCCTTGAACCACTGGCGGTCGGTCAGGTAGGCGCGGAGTTTGTCCGTCTTGCGTGCCAGCCCGAAGCCGATTTCCGCCTCGAACACCTTCGCCGATTCGCCCATCGTGTGGACGTGCCAGCAGTCGTCCTTGTGCGGCCGGCGGGCCGACAGGATGCCGAAGTTCAGCAGCAGCAGTTGCACGACTTCGCCCATCTTTTCGCTGGACGTGGACAGGATGACGCCCTGCTTACCGGCGTACCCGTCGCAGTCGTACAGCGCCCGCAGGAACGCCGCGACCACCGTCTTCGGCGACCGCAGGATGCAATCCGGAACCGTCTTCTGCCGCGCCGAAAAGCCCGTGGTCAGGCCGAGCGACACGAGGAAATCGCGGACCATGCCGGAACTGAACTTCACCCGCCACTTGGTTTCGTCCCACTGCTTGCGCGGGGTGATGCCGAACAGCGACTGCACCAGTTCGGCGAAGTGGTCGGCTTGCGGCTCGTCGCCGGTGGTCAGGCCGAGGGTCCGCTTCGTATCGCTGATGTGCCCGTCGCCGATCAGGTAGCCGAGGAACGCGGCGAACGGCTCGTCCACCACGGCGGGAATCGTGACTGGTCGTTGCTTGTTGTGCATGATCGTCATGGACAACGCTTGCGCCTCATACTTCTCAAGCGCAACGGTCAGTTCGTCACTCTTCCGAGTTTGAACACCACGGCGATGCCGGCTGAGGGTTTGGGGCGTGACGCCCACTTCCTCGGCGATGTCGGCCAAACTCAACCGACGCTTCGGTTCCCACGCCAGCCGCACCGGTTGCCGCGCCCACAGGTCGGAGCCGCGCGCCATCTTCACGCGGTCGCCTACGGCGAGTTCATCCAGTCGCTTCCAGCCGCCATCGGGCAGCATGACACGGTGCGTCGTCGAGCCGGTCAGCATGAGTCCCCGTCGGGTGCGGATGGCCACCGTCTCACGATCCGCGAACTCGGCCCAGTCGCACACGGATTGCAAGCCTTCGCCGTCCGAGACGCGAACCCGCTGCCGGGCGGTGGCCAGTTCGCCAGCCTTGAGGAACCCGCGCGAAGTTGGAACAAGTGTGTCATACTGAACACATGCCCATCCTTCGTTCATGATCTTCGTCTGGCCTTGCGGGAAGAAGTAGTACGCCTCGTCCCGCACGATGCTGAGGATGTCCCGCTGCCACGTCTTCAGCGGCGCGTGTTCGATCAGGAACAGCAGCACGTCCTTCTCCGGGTGGTCCGGGAAGCTGGGCACGGCCGCCTGGTCGCGGAGCCGCTTGGCCTCCTCCTCGGCCGTCTCCGGCGGGTTGATGTACCCCTCCATGTACGGCTTGGCGCGGAACCGCATGGGCGGCTCGGCCTCCGGCTCGGCGTCGGCCGGCTTGCTGAAGTCGTACTTGCTGTGCTCGTCCCGCCGCTTGATGGCCACCGAGTGGATGTCGATCAGGTCATCGACCGACATGCACCGGTCCAGGAACGCCTCGACTTCGTCCTCGCCGTACCGCTCGACGTACCGGCGGATGCGGGAGGCGTGGTTGGCGATCTCGTCCATCATCTTGCGGGTGGTGTGCCCGAAGAAGGCGTTGTGCTTGAAGAAGTCGCAGTGCCCGTAGACGTGGGCCATCACCAGCTTCTGATCCACGGTGTGGTTGCACCGCATCAGGTAGGCGTAGCACGGGTCGTTGTTGATGACCATCTCGTAGATCTTGCTCAATCCGTACTCGTACCCCTTCTTCAGCTCCTCGAACTGCATGCCGAACGACCAGTGCGGGTACCGCGTCGGGAACCCGCCGTAGGCGGCGATCTCGTTCAGGTTCTCGGCGTCCACCACCTCGAAGATGGTCTCGTAGAAGTCCAGCCCGTACTCGCGGGCGTACCCCTCGATCTCGTCCTTCAGCACCCGCAGGTGGGGCGGCAGGTTGGTGTGGTAGAAGTGCGTCTGGGACATCGCGGGGTGCCTCGGTGGTCGTCTCTGTATTCTACCGTCGCGCGAGCGCCACTACCAACCCGGAGGCGAGCGACAGCAGCGCCGCCATCAGCACGGCCACCAGCGCCCACCGGCGGGCGTCCCACACCTCCACCCGCTTCAGGTGTTCGGCCAACTGCTGGCGGGTCAGGGCGTTTTCTTGGCGGAGGTCAGCCAACTCCTGCCGCAGGTCGGCGTTCGCTTTCTCCGACTCGCGGGCCTTCGCCGTCGAATCCGCCGCCTCCTTGCGGAGTTGGTCCATCTCGACGCGATCCGCCGCCCGCTGTTCCGTCAACTTCGCCACCGCCGCGCGGAGTTCGGCGTACCCCTGGACGGACTCTCGAAGGCGGACGAGTTCGAGTTGATCCGCCTGTCGCGCCTTCTCGTTCTCGGCCACTTGGGACTGGATCGCGGCGATATCTCGATTCGTGGTTTCGACGGTGTTGTTCAGGACCGCGCAGTACGCGGACAATTCGGCGATGGTTTTGGCCACGGTCACGCCCCCACCGGGTCGGCGAGGCTGTCTTGCACCGACTTCCAGATGAGTTTGAGCCGCGTTCGCATGATCCGATGCCACAGCCCGGACAGCCGCCAGTAGAGCGCCTTCGCGTCGGCGAGCTCGGCCTTCGCGAATAACTCTTCGCGGCACACTCCCGCTTCGGTGAGTCGAAGTTGAGCGGACGGCTCGCCCTCCATGTTGGTGGCGACGCGCCACTCGACGGAGACCTCCTCGGCCGGTTCGCCGACGACGTACTCCAGCGTCGGCATCGCGGCGTCGATCCGCGCCCGCCAGTCGGGCGGGAAGGCGGGATCGACGGTGAGGGACTGGAACGGCATGGTCACGGCTCCCCGGCGGGTGGGCGGACAGCGGGAATTATACCGCCGGGCACTCCGGCGGGAAACGAGGCGTCCCGCCGGAGCGGACACCGGGCGTCCGTCCCGACGGGACACGAGGGATTCGGAAACGCCAGCGGCGTCTCAGTTGTCCCGGAACACTTTGTGGCAGGCGGTGCAGTTCAGGTTCAGGGCGGCGACCGACTTCTTCAGCTTGGCCGTGTCCGCCTTGGCCCCCTTGGCCGCCTCGGCGGACGCTTCCAGGCCCAGCTTCAGGCTCTCCTTGGCCAGGTCGTCCCACTGCTTCCGCTTGGCCCCGCTCTCGGCCCCGCTCGGCGGCATGTCCAGGCTGTACTGGGCGATCAGCGCGGATCGGGCGGCCTGCACCTCGACCACCGCCACGTCCTTGATGCTCTTCTCGGCGGCCTTCAGGTCGGCCTCGATGTTCAGCGAGCCGGCCTTCGAGCTGCGGTACGCGCTCATCAGTTCGGCCAAGTCGAACTTGGCCTGTTCGTGCAGCTTGAGCGGCTTCTTGTCCCCGCCTTTGGGGGCGGCGAGGCCCTTGACGGCGGCGGTCGCGTCGGCGGTGTTCTTGGCGGCCAGCGCCTCGGCCACCTTCAGCGCCTGCGCCCGCAGCGCCGCCATCTTGTCGCCGTCCTTCCCGTCCAGGCCGTTCTGGGCGCTCAGGGCGAGCAGCATGGCCGCGCCCTTGAGCGAGGCCAGGGGGCCGGGCTTGGTCGGCTTCTCTTCAAACCCGGCCGTCAGGAATTCGATGTCGGCGGCGATCACCTTGGCGGCGGTGCCGTCCGGCAGCGGATCCTTGGCGGCCGTCGGGGAAATCAGCAGCACGCCCGCGGCGGTCGCGACGGCGGCGGTCAGCACCCGTTGAGTCCACATCCAGCGCACGGTTCGATTCCTCGTTCGAGTGGGGTGTCGGCGGCGGGGCGGCGCGCCTCGCACAATCCCATTATGGCATCCCCGCGCCCGCCGGGGACGACTTCCGGCGAGAATCTCCGCCGACCGCCGGCCCCGCTTGTCAACCCGCCGCGTCGTCGTAGCATGACCCACCGGCACCGCCCCCGCAATCCGGACGACGAGACCGCCTCCATGACGGCCCCCGCCATTCTCGTCCACGACCTGACCAAAAGCTACGGCCCGGTGCAGGCCGTCAGCCGCATCTCGTTCGAGGTCGCCCCCGGCGAGCTGGTCGGCTTCCTCGGCAACAACGGGGCCGGCAAGACGACGACGATGCGCATCCTGACCACGTTCATGCCGGCCACCAGCGGGTACGCCGCCGTCGCCGGGTACGACGTGATGTACCAGTCGATGGACGTGCGGCGGCACCTCGGCTACCTGCCCGAAAGCGTGCCCCTGTACCCCGAAATGCGGGTGGACGAGTACCTCGTCTGCCGGGCCAAGCTGAAGCAGGTGGACCGCACCCGGCGGACGGCGGTCGTCGATTCGTGCCTGGAGAAGTGCCGCATCCGGGAAGTCCGCCGGCGGCTGATCGGCTCGCTCAGCAAGGGCTACCGCCAGCGGGTCGGCCTGGCCGACGCGCTGCTGTCCGACCCGCCCGTCCTCATCATGGACGAACCGCTGTCGGGCCTCGACCCCGTCCAGCAGGAAGAAACCCTCGCCACTATCCGCGCTCTCGGCGGCCAGCACACGGTGCTGTTCAGCAGCCACCATCTGCCCGATGTGGAAAAGGTGTGCGACCGGGTTCTCATCATCCACCGCGGCCGCATCCGCTTCGACGACAAGATGTCCAGCATCGCCGCCCGCGCCCCGACGGTGGTGGCCGAAGTGCGGGCTGACGCCACTGCCGGAACCGACGTGTTCCGCAAGCTGAACGGTGTGACGGACGCGGCGGCGGTCGGCTCCCACGACGGCTGGACCGAGTTCGAGATCAAGGCGGCGGCGCACGCCGACCTCCGCGAGGCGGTGGCGACCGCCGTGGCCGGCAAGGGGTGGGGCCTGCGGCGGCTGGAGCTGCGCCGCGAGAAGCTGGCCGACACCTACATGCGGGTGTCGTTCGAGCGGAACTGAGTGTTCTGCACGCTCCGCGTGCGGTCCTCGGTTTTTCGCACGACGGTCACGAGTTCCGACCGCACGCGGAGCGTGCAGAACACTGTAACCCCTGACCAACCGAGTGCTGTCGATGAGTACCGATCGGCCGGGAGCGACCGAGTTTTCCCCGTCGGACATCCGCGCGGACGAGCCGCTGGCGGCCCGCGTGGTCGGGCTGATCGGCCTGGGCGCGACCACCCTCGGCGTGGCGGCGGTCATCGCCAACCGGTTCGGCGACCGGTGGATTTCGTCGTCGATGGGCACCCTGTTCGCCGTCGTCGGGATCGCCTGCCTGCTGTACCACGCCATCCGCGACGCGGACATCGAGATCCGCCGCGTGTACGGCGGCCTCGCCGGGCTGCTCGTCCTCGGCGCGGTGGCGGTGTCCGTCGTGCCCGGCAAGGCCACCGACTTCACGCCGGCCGCGAACGGGTACTACTTCCTGCCGTGGGCACCCATCTGCGGGCTGCTCGGCCTGCTCTTCGGCGTCGCCTTCCTGCGGAATGAAACCGACGACAAGTACCGGCGGTGGGGCGAGTCGGCCCTGCTCGGCGTCGGCGTCGGGCTGCTGCTGCTGACGGCCGTCCTCGGCCTCGGCGGGAAGCAAGCGCCGGTCGGCCCGTGCGTCGTCCTCGGCCTGCTCGGGCTGCTCTACCTGTGCGGCTACCTGGCGCAGACCGACACGGCCGACGGGGTGGGCTACTGGGTGGCGGTCGGGCTGGGCGTGCTGGGGGCCGGCATCGCCTTCGCCGCCCTCGGCCGGGCGATCTTCCCCAGCGTGCTGCACGACGGCCCGAAGGCGCTGCGGCGGCTGGACCAGTCGCTCGACTACTGGGCGACGGGCGTGCGGGCGGTGCTGGTGCTGCTCTGCCTCGGCGGCGGGCTGTGGGCGGCGCGGGCGAAGGGGCTGCCCATCTGGCTGCGTGGGCTGCTGGGTGTGACTGCCCTGGCGTTCGCGGCGGTGTTCGTCGTCGGCACGTTCACGAATCCGGTCGCCGTCGAGCCGAAAGGGTATCTGGTGCCGTCCGGGTTGCTGCTGCTCGTCCTCGGCCTGACCTACGTCGCCGTGTCCGTCGGCATCTGCTCGGAACACCCGCTGGTCGTCCTCACCCGCCGCGAACTGGCGTCGTACTTCGCCTCGCCGGTGGCGTACTTGGTGCTGTTCGGCATGGGGTTCGTCGCCGCCATCGGGTACATCCAACTGGTCAGCCGGCTGACCGACCCGCGGTCGGCGTCCGACCTGCTGGAACCGATCGTCCGCGACTACTTCGCGTTCGACATCGGCGGAGCCATCGCCATGCTGGTGCTGGTGCCGGCCGTGACGATGCGGGCGTTCAGCGAAGAAAAGCGATCCGGCACGCTGGAGGTGCTGCTGACGGCCCCGGTCGGCGAGGCCACGGTGGTGGTGAGCAAGTTCCTGGCCTGCCTGCTGTTTTACATGGCCACCTGGATTCCGGCCGGGCTGTTCCTGGTCGGCCTGTGGGTGGGTGGCGGACAACCGTTCGAGTACAAGCCGGTTCTCGGCTTCTACCTGGCGCTGCTGGCGTGCGGCTGCTCGTTCGTCGGCATGGGGGTGTTCTTCTCCAGCCTGACGCGGAACCAGATCGTCGCCGCCGTCCTCACCTTCGCCGTGCTGTTCTTCATGCTGCTGACGGTCATCCGGCCGATCTTCCAGGCGGCCATCGGCCCGGAGCTGGTGCCGATCCTGCGGTGGGTGGACTACCTCGGCCTGTGGCGGCAGGCGCTGAACGGCCAACTGCCGGTGCCGGAGTTGGTGGCGCAGGTGAGCTTCGGCGTCTTCTGGGTGCTGCTGACGATCAAGGTGCTGGAAGCGCGGAAGTGGAACTGAGTGGGCCACTGCCCGACCGACCGAGGGACGCGACGATATGACCGCCGTACCGAACCCGCCGCCCCGCCCCGTGGCCGACTGGGTCGCCGCCAACCGGAAGCCGGTTGCGGTGGCGCTCCTCGCCGTCGCCGTGGCGTGTCTGGCGGTGGCCGCCGTCTGCCTGCTGAAGGTGGCGAACGAGTCGGTCGCGCTGGCGACCCCGGCGGCGGACGCCCCGCCCCTCGCGCCGCCGTCGGCGTACCGTTCCGTCTACCTGTGGGGCGGCCTCATCGGCCTGTTCATCGCCGGCGTCACGGGCACGCTGGGGGCCGGCTACCTGACCCGCCTGCCGTCGGTCGATCCGGCCCGCAACCGGCACGCGGCCGGGGTGCTGATCCTGCTCGTCGGCGGGCTGGTCGGCTTCCTGCTCCTGCTCTTCGGGGCGGCCCTGTTCCGCCTGTGGTTCGACGCGCTGGTGAAGTGGGTGGATGTCCGCGACGCCGCCGAGGCGTGGAAGCCGTTGACCGCGCTGCTGGTGCTGCTGGCCGGGGCCGGGCTGATGTTCGTCGCCGCCCAGCCGGCCCGCGCCGACGAGCGGAATCACGGGTGGATCCGCCGCACCGTGTACGGCATCAACTTCGGCCTGACGGTGGTGCTGCTGGCGTTCGGGCTGGTGGCGCTAAACGTCATCGTCGTCCTGAAGCTGCCGGCCAAACTGGACACCACGCAGAGTCAGTCGTACACGCTGTCGGCGGCGACGCAGAGGTATCTCGCCGAGCTGACTCAGCCGGTGCAGGTGACGGTCACGTTCACCCCGGAACTGGTGTCCGACCCAGGTCCGAAACGGGTGGCGAACGACCTCCGCCGGTTGCTGGAAGCGTGCCAGGAGATGAACCCGCAGCGGTTCAAGGTGACGAACGTCCACCCGGTGCTGAACCAGGGCGAGCAGGACAAGCTGATGAAGCGGCACGGCCAGCCGGGGGCGGTGGTGGAGATCGCCGGGCAGACGGAGTTCATCCGGTATACCGATCTGACCGACGGGGAGGCCTTCAAGGGCGAAGGCGAACTGGTCAAGCGGCTGCTGTTCCTGACCGAGGACCGCGACCGGACGGTCTACTTCACCCAGGGCCGGGGCGAGCCGGAGGTGGTGCCGTCACCGGATCGCAAGACGGCCGGCCGCACCGCCCGACAGGTGGGCGACATCCTGGGTAAATCGAACACCGAGGTGAAGTCGCTGCGGTTCGACCCGACGGCCCCGGTGGTGCCGGACGACGCCAGCGTTCTGGTCGTCGTCGATCCCCGCGAGCCGTTCACGCAGGCGGAGATCGCAGCCATCCGGACGTACATGACCAAGCCGCGGTCGAACGGCAAGAAGGGCAAGCTGATCGTAGCCGCCGGGCCGGTGTCCAAGCGGGACAAGACCGGCGTGCAAGACATCGGCCTGGACCCGCTGCTGGCCGAATTCGGGGTGACATCTGACAACAAGTACCTGATGGGCGTCCGTCGCGGGCCACTCGACTTCACCGAATTCGTGGTCCTCGCGGAAGCTTCGGCGGCGCAGGCCGAGCATCCGGTCGCCCTGCAATTCGGACGGGGAAAACTGTTCGCCAATTGCCGCATCCTCACCCCCGTCCCGGCCGGGGGGTTCACGGCTGCCCCCATCGGCTTCTCCGACCCCGAAGACCGCGGCACTTGGTTCGAGACGGACCCGCCGACCAACCCGCAGGAGCTGTTCGCCGGCATCGTCGCCAGCCCCGAGATCCGTCGCCAGAAAAGGCTGTCGGGGAACGGCCAGTGGCCGCTGGTGGTGGCCATCTCCGAAGCGGGTCGCCCGGCCGCACCGAACGAGGCTCCGAAGGACGTGTCGCGGGCGGTCGTGTTCGGCAGCGGCGACGCCTTCGTCGATCCGACCCGAGAAAGTGGAACCGGCGGCAACGCCGCCCTGCTCGCCGCCGCCGTGGACTGGCTCCGCGAACGGCCGCCGGTGGCGTCGGTCGCCAGCAAGCCCTACGGCGTGTACAAGCCGCTCCGCGCCGCCGACACCACCGCGCTCTTGTGGCTGCCGGTCGGCATCACCCTGCTGTCCGTCGTCGGCCTCGGCCTCGGCGTCTGGTCGTACCGCCGGAAGTGACCGGCCCCACCCTCTGAGAGGTCCGAACCATGAACTTCCGCTTCACGGCGTTCCTGTTCGTCGGGGTGGTGGCGCTGGTCGTCGCCCTGCTGATCGTCAACCTGACCGACCCGCCGCCCCGCGCCGGGGCCGGGCTGCTGGAGCCGCTCGCGCTGGCCGGGGTGAAGCCGGCCGACGTGGACACCGTGGAGATCACCCGCACCGAGCCGGTGGCCGAGACGCTGGTGTTCGCCAAAGTCGGCGAGGGGCGGTGGGAACTCCGCGAGCCGCACCGGGCGAAGGCTGAGGGGGCCGCCCTCGACGGGCTGGTCCGCGGCCTGTTCCAAGCCAAGCCGACCCTGTATGACGGGCTGACTGAAAACCTTATCTCGCACGGGCTGGATAAGCCGGTGAAGGTGACGCTGAAGGCCGGGGGGAACGCCGCCACCGTCGCCGTCGGCAAGACGACCCAGAGCGGGGTGAACGCCAAGGTCACGTTCGTGCTGGCCGCCGGTCGGCCGACCGTCCCCGTCGCCGTGCCCTCTCAGGATCTCCGCCCGCTGTTCCGCGAGGCCACCGCGGACACGGTCGGTTCCGCCGCCGACCTGACCAAGCGGGCGAACGACTTCCGCCAGCTCCGGCTGCTGTCGCTCAACGCCGCCTCCCAGGGGGCGGACGTGGCCACCCTGAAACTGTCGCGGGGCGAGAAGACTCTCGAACTCGCCCGGCAAGCCGACGGCGAATGGACGTTCACCACCCCGGCCGGGTACGGGCTGGCCGACAACCTCGGCGACACCAAGGCGAACGCCGAACTGCTGACCGGCGTGCAACCGCTGCTGACGGCGCTGGACGCCTTCCGCCCGGCGGCGCGCGAGGACTACATCGAACCGGCGTCCGCCACCGCCCCGCCCGACTTCGCCAAGTACGGCCTGGCTGCCGACGACCCGACGGTCCTGCGGATCGAGGTGACGCCGAAGGGCGGCCCGCCGGAGGTGCTGTTCGTCGGCAAGGCGGTGGAGACGAACGGCGTGCCGGCGGTGCCAGCCAAGGTCTACTGCCGGCTGGACGGCGACCCGGCCGTGGTGCCGGTACAGACCGACCGGGCGCGCATCCTGGCGAACACCGTCGCCAACTCGACCCTGATGCGGAACCGCGACCTGATCCCGGACGCCCGCAAGCCGCGCATCGACGCCCTGGACGTGACCGTCGGCGCGACCGCCTTCAAACTCCGCAAGGTCGGCGTGGCCCCGGACCAGAAGTGGGCGGTGTACGGCGGGCCGAGCGACCCGTCCGAGGGCGCGATTCTCGCCGTGGACGACCTGATCCGCGCCGCCTGCGCGCCGCGGGCCGCCACCGACGTGCTGCTCGTCCCCAGCCCGACAGCCTTCGTGCTGGCAGAAGTGAAGGGCACGGTGAAAGTCTACTTCGACGGCATCGCCGCCCCGACCGCCCTCGTCGGCGGCAAGTTGCCTCCGACCACCGAGGTCGTGGAGAAGGCGTCTGCCCCGCCGGTGACGCTCACCTTCGGCCAAGTGACGCCGACCGCGATCCACGTCCGCCGCGTCATCGGCACCGGCCCGCCGACCGACTTCCTGTTGCCGCTGACTCCGAAGGAGGGCGAGAAGACCACGCTGGCCGCCCTCGCCGCCCGCCCGCGCCTGGAGTACCTGAAGCCGGATGTCGGCTCGTTCTCGCCGGCGGCCGTGGCCCGCGTGACCGCCACCCGCGGCGCGGAACCGGTGTACGACCTCACCTTCACCGAGTTCGACAACCTGTCGGTCATCGAGAAGGGGTGGTTCCCGAAGCTGACGTTCCCCCTGGGCAAGTGCCTGAACGCCGGCAAACCCGCTTCCCACGCGGCCGCCGATCAACTCCTGAACTTCCTGGGCGGGCTGGACCGCTCGCAGCCGGTCGCCGAAGCGCCGCCCGACCCGGAACTGACGGCGTGGGGGTTGAAGCCGGCCCGCCTGACGGTGACGGTGGTGCTGAAGTCCGACCCGACCAAGCCGCGCGTGTACGAGTTCGGCAACGAGATCCTCCCGGCCGCCGGCAAGTACTACTTCCGCGTGGCCGGCAAGCTGATGGTGCTGGCCGCCGACAAGTTCGCCGTGGACTCCGTCGAGAAGGCCGACCTCCGCGACCCGGTGATCCACCGCGTGGACCGCGCCGCCCTCGGCCGCGTGGACCTGTCGTGGCGGGCCGACACCGGGCAGGTCGATACCCTGTTCGTCGTCCCCGACCCGAAGGCGAAGTGGGCGGCCACCGAACCGGCCGGTTTCAACCTGAACGCGGACAAAGCGGACGAACTGGTGCGGCTGCTGGAACTGCCGACCGGCGGGGCGTTCGTGCCCGGCCCGGAGAAGCCGGAGTACCGGCTGAACGGCGACGTGCTGCGGGCCGTCCTGCACCGCCATCCGCTCGCCGCGGTCGAGTTCATCTTCGGCGCGGAGGACGAGACGAAGGCGTTCGTCTACGCCAAGTCGAACGAGACGCCGGGCGTCGTCAAGCTGCCGGCCGCCCCGTTCCGGCCGTTCCTGGCCGGTCGCAAGGCACTGGGCAAGTGACTATCGGCGGTTCGGCGGCACCGTGTCCGGCCCACCGGCGCGGAGGCCGGTGCCACCGAACCGCCGCGGAGGGGATTCCCATGAGCGCGTCTGTCACCAGCATCTTCAAAGACCTGCACCGCCTCCGCAAACTGCTCCGCAACCTGGAATCGGAGATCGACCTCGGCCCGCGCGTCAGCAAGGCGCAGCTGCGGGTGCGGGAGGCAGCCGAGAAGGACCACGCCGCCGCCCACGCCGCCGTCGCCGCGCTGAAGTTGAAGATCCGCGAGGCCGAGGGCGACCTCAAGCAGCAGCTCGCGCAGCTCGTCAAATTCGAGAAGCAGCTCGAAACGGCCGGCAAGGAGTACGACGCGAAGCAGACGGAGATCCGCCACGCGAAGGAGCGGATCGCCGTCACCGAGGAGGGGATTCTGGCGGCGATGGAGGAACTGGACGCCAAGATCGCCGCCCTGCCCGCCGCCGACGCCGAGTGGGTGGTCGCCCAGAAGCAGCACGACGACGATCGACTGGACGGCAAGGAGCGGCTGGACCGCCTGGGAATGGAGCGCGACCGCGCGACGGCGGAGCTGGCCGGCGTCGAGGGCACGCTGCCGCCCGACTTGAAGGCGCAGTACGACCGGCTGGTCAAGCGGCACGGGGCGGAGTGCCTGGCCGGGGTGGTCGGCAAGGTGTGCCAGAACTGCCGCACCGGCATGACCGAGCAGCAGAAGCTCGACCTCCAGGCCGGCAAGTTCATGTGCTGTGCCAACTGCGGCCGCGGCCTGTACGTCGCCGGGTGAGGGCACGCCATGACCGACCGCGAGGCGCTGTATCAGTCCGTCCTCGCGCACCCGGACGCCGACCTGCCCCGGCTGGTGTTCGCCGACTGGCTGGAGGAGAACGGCGAGGACGCGATGGCGGTGTTCATCCGCGTGCAGTGCGAATTGGCCCGCGTGACGAAGTGGGATCCGGTGTGGATCAACGCCGGCTGGGTGGATACGTCCTGGCTGTACGGGTACGACCGCATCGAGCGGGTCCGGGAGGTGGCCGGCGGCGCGACGGTGAACGCCTACCGCCGCGGGTTCCCCTGGCAACTCCGCGTCACCGACCTGCCGGGCTTCCTGCCGTCGGGCGATTCCGTCTTCGACCTGCACCCCATCGGCGGCCTGAATATCGACTGGCGTGACCGACCCGACCTGTCCGGGCTGGCGTCCGCTCCGTGGCTGTCGAAGATCAGCCGGTTGGATTTCCACCTCGGCGAGATGGCCGAGGCCGACATCCGGCCGCTGCTCGAATCCGAACACACGACGCGGCTGGACGAACTGCACTTCCAATTCGCCGGCATTGCGGCCACCGGCCTGACGGCGCTGCTCCGCTCGCCGCTCGCGCGGCAGTTGCGGGAGCTGCGACTCCAGGGCAACTTCTTCGGCGAACACGGCCGACCGGTCGGCGAAGCGTTCGGCGACCGCGTGTCGCTCCCCGCGCTTGAGCGTCTGGATTTGACGAACGACCGCATGCCCGGCGGGGTAGTGATTCGGGTGCTGGAGTCGCTCGCCGCTCCAAAGTTGGCCCGACTGGAGTTGACCGACTGCCGCCTCGGCCCCGACGGCGCGCGGCTCCTGGCCGGGTGCGCGAAGTTGTCCACCGTCGAATCGCTGAACTTGGCGAAGACGGAACCGGGGGCCAACGGGATGAAGTGTCTCGCCGCCTCCTCGAACCTGGGCAGTTTGAGAATCCTGAAGTTGCCGTCCAACCGGCTCGGGCCGGTGGCGGTGAAGGCGATGGTCGCCGCCCTGTGGTTCGCCGGCCTCCGGGTGCTCGACCTCAGCGATGCCAACGTCTCGGACAGCGGTGCGGTGGCGCTGGCGAATTCCCCGAACGCCGCGAACCTGCACGCCCTCGCCCTCGCCGGCAATGCCGTCACCGACCCCGGCGCGAAGGCGCTGCTCGACTCGCCGCACCTGAGTTCGCTGATTCACCTCGACTTGCGTGACAACGAGATCGGCCGGCCGCTGCTGGCCGCGCTCCGCGCCCGCTTCGGCGGACAGGTGGGGTGGGACAAGGTGTTCTACCCGAAGAAGAAACGGTAGCGCCGCGTCTGTCCTTTCTCGCCTCGGGCACGTTTTTCGGCCGCCCGACCCACATCGACTCCGCACGCCCGGCGATTCCCCGCCTTCTCGCGTTTTTCACTTCCGTTCCGGCCGCTCATCGGTTACTCATATCCCATCGGCCTCACGTCACCGCATAGTCGCCGGCGTCCGTTCCCAAAGGGGTGCCTCGTGGTCCGCTCTCCGGCCCGTTACCGGGCGTTCACGCTGATCGAGTTGCTGGTGGTCATCGCCATCATCGCCGTCCTCATCGGCTTGCTGTTGCCCGCCGTGCAGAAGGTCCGTGCCGCCGCCGCCCGGATGAGCTGCTCGAACAACCTGAAGCAACTGGGCCTGGCCTTCCACGGGTACAACGACGCCTACGGGGCGTTCCCCGCCGGCGGCAAGAACCAGTGCGTCCTGCCGTACCACCCGCTCATGCCGGCCGGCACCCGCGCCCGGTGCGACGCCGCCCGCGCCGACCCGCTCGACACCTACGGCTGCTGTAGCCCGTACACCGCCCCGACCAGCTTCCTGCCGCAGCGGCGGCAGGAGTGGAGTTGGACGTACCACATCCTGCCGTTCATCGAGCAGGCCCCGCTGCACGCCAACCCGACCGACTCGGTCATCCGCCCGGCCGGGGTGAAGACGTTCGTCTGCCCGGCGCGGCGGTCGTCGCCGGTGGCGAACAACCTGGCCAAAACGGACTACGCCGGGAACGCCGGCACCGCTGCGGACGGGTCGAACGGCGTCGTGGTGCATTTCAGCGTGACCGGCCCGGTGCGGCTGGCGGACATCACCGACGGCACGTCGAACACCCTCATGCTGTCCGAGAAGCGGCTGAAGCTGGCGCACCTGAACGCGGCCAGCACCACCTACGACGACAACGAATCGGCGTACACGCCGGGCTGGGACACGGACATCTACCGCCGCGCCGTCGCCGACCCGGACACCCCCGGCCGGCGCGGGCCGAGCGCGGACGTGCCGGCCGCATTCGTCCGCTTCCCCGGCCAGCCGACCACCGCCGACGTGCATCAGGGGTCGGCGCAGTTCGGCAGTTCGCACCCGGCGGCGGTCAACGCGGTGCTGTGCGACGGCAGCGTGCGGGCCATCCGCTACGACCCCGACCCGGAGCTGTTCCGCCGGCTGTGCGTCCGCAACGACGGGCAGGTGGCGAACCCGGACCTGTGAGCGGTGGTGCCTCCCGGCGAGCCGCCACCTTCACCCGCGGCCGAGCAGGAAAACCAGCCCGACGACGCTGCCGCCGACGAGGATGACGCCGAACTTGATCGACTTCTCGATCACCCAGACGGCGATGCCGTCGGTCAGGTGGATGGCCATCAACTTGGCGTGCAGGCCGGCGCACACCAGCATGTGGACCGGCAGGCCGAGGCAGAAGGCGACCAGGCCGGCCTCCCACAGCGGGTAGCCGCCGGCCAGGTACGCCTCGGTGACGATGCCGCCGAGCGCCCCCTGAGTCAGGATTTCGGCGAACAGCACGGCGAACACGATGCCGACGGACTTGGGCACCGTCGGCCGGGGCAGCTTGGCCAGCGAGCAGGACAGCCGGAACAGCATCACCTCGAACACGAAGTACGCCATCAGCACGAAGGCCGCGCAGGTGAGCAGGAGGAGCAGTTGCAGGGGCTTCATGGTGGGAGTCGGTGTCGGGTAGGGTGGTCCGCACCCTCCGGGTGCGGGATTGAAGAACCGCACCCGGAGG
>JAYUFU010000168.1:0-46045 GCA_043738505.1 Fimbriiglobus sp.
GCCAAGAAGATCAAGAGAAATCGCATTCTCTGTCTTCTTGGCGGCCTTGGCGACTTGGCGGTTCAATCCTCCGTATTTCACTTCACTCCTCGTTCGCCGCCGACACCGGGTACGAGCCGAGGGGCGACACGCTGTCGCAGATGGCTTCCAGGCCCTTGACGGTCTTCTTCACCTTCAAGTCCTCGTGGTGCCCCTCGAAGTCCACGAAGAACACGTACTCGCCCTTCGCCTCGCGGTACGGGAACGACTCGATCCACGTCAGGTTCACCTTGTTCGCCTTGAACACGCCCAGCACGTCCGCCAGCGCGCCGGGGGCGTGCGGCACCTGGAAGATGAGGGCCGTCTTGTCGTTCCCCGTGCGGGCGCTGTCGGCCAGGGCGATGACGGCGAACCGCGTCTCGTTCTCCGGCGAGTCCTCGATGGACGAGAACAGCGCCTTCAGGCCGTACTGCACGCCCGCCTGCCGGCTGGCCACCGCCGCCGCGAACGGCTCCCGCTGCACCAACTCGGCCGCGTGCGCCGTGCTGGTCACCTCGTGCAGCGAGGCGTTCGGCAGGTTCTTGCCCAGCCAGTTGCGGCACTGCGAGAGCGCCTGCGCCTTGCTGTACACCCGCCGCACCTCCGCCGGCTGGCAGTTGGCCAGCAGGTGGTGGTGGACCCGCAGGCGGATCTCCATGCAGATCTTCACCTGCGGCATCCGGATGAAGCAGTCGAGGGTGTCGGCGATGCGGCCGTCGGTGCTGTTCTCCAGGGGCACGACGCCGAGGTGCGCGTGCTTGCGGGCGACCTCCTCGAACACCGCCGAGATGGTCCCGACGCGGGCGTACTCGACGCCCTGCCCGAACCGCTCCAGGGCGGCGAGCTGGCTGTAGCTGTATTCCGGCCCCAGGTACGCCACCCGCTGGATCGACTGCAGCGCCCGCGAGCCGGAGATGAGTTCGCGGTAAATGGCCTTCAGCGTGACTTCTTGCAGCGGCCCCTTGTTCGCCTTCAGCACGTTGCCGAGGACTTCCTCCTCGCGGGAGGCGCTGAACACTTCGCCGCCGGAATCGGCCTTCACCTTGCCGATCTGCGCGGCGATGGCGGCCCGCTTGCTCAGCAGTTCCAAGATCTGCAAGTCGAACTTGTCGATCTGGACGCGGAGCGCCTTCAGGTTGACGGCGGACGGATCGGCATCGGGCTTGCGCGACATGGAGGGATTCGGGGGTGGGTGTGCGCGAGGCGTATCGGTCCCAACTGTATTGTCCCAAAGGTATTCCCGCGCGGCACGCCGTCAACGAGCGAAGCGGGCATAAACCGGACGCGACCCGGCGGATCGGACCGGTTGTAGCGAATGTCCGTCGCCCGCAGTGGCACGGTTCTGGGTTCCCATCCCGCGAATTCGGGTCGCAGCCGCCACAAGTGCTTGCCGGATTCGTCTTTATTCTCGGCGCGAGGACGGTTTGCGTTTGCCGTCCCGTCGGGATAGAATCCTCACAATGGACGGGTTCCGATCCTAGAAGAAGGGGTGCCCTGTGGAGAACACACTCGCAGCCCGACTCGTGGAATTCCGGTTGCCGGTGGCGACCGAAGTAAAACTCCGCGCGAAAGCGGAGGCTCTCGGCGTGCCCGTCGAGACGTACCTCCGAACCCTCGTCGAGCGCGATACGGCGGTGGACGCTCGCCCCGACGCGCTGGCCGAGGCGATCCAACGCCTCACCTCCCGAACGCCTGCCGAGATCGACGTGGATCGCGCCCGCATACTCGCGCTGACCGAAGAACCCCGCCCGTTGCCGGAGGGGAAAACCCTCGCGGATGTCGTCGTGGGCCAGTGGCCGGGAGACGAAACGGACGAGGAAATGCGGGAACTGCTGGAGGAACTGTCGTGACGCCGGGACACCCTCGCTCTTCACGCCGGAGGCGTGGCGGACTGTAGCCAGGGGTGAGCGAGCGTAACCCCTGGATCCGAGCGAGACGAGAACCCACCCCGGAGGGGTGGCGGATGTCCGGCATTCCTCCGGGATGCGAAGAATTCAAGGGAAACCGCGGCACCAGGGGTTTCACCCCTGGCCACAGTCCGCCACGCCTCCGGCGTGAAGAGCCGAGACTCTCAGTTGCCAGATCACAGGGCGCGCTCACGATTCCATCCGCATATTCGTCCGTGCCGAAATGGCAGGGCGCGGCTTTCCGCCTGTCAGCCACACGCGGCGCAACGGTATTCCCCATCGGCGGTTACTGTCGCGCCGGGATTCCGCGAATCCCCGGCACGGCGGTTGCCCTCCAATTCGCCGTAACGGTCGGGAGGGCGTGTCACCGCCCGCCGGCCTCGGACCCACACTCAACACGGAGCGGATACTCATGGCGGAAGAGAAGATCATCGGCATCGACCTGGGCACCACCAACTCCGTCGTCGCCGTGATGGAAGGCGGCGAGGTCAAGGTGATCGAGAACCAGGAGGGTGCCCGCACCACCCCCAGCGTCGTTGGCTTCGCCCGCGACGGCAACCGGCTGGTCGGCGAGCCGGCCAAGCGACAGGCCATCACCAACCCGACCAAGACGGTGTTCAGCATCAAGCGGTTCATGGGCCGCCGGCACGAGGAAGTCGAGAGCGAAGAGAAGCTGGTGCCGTACAAGCTGACCGGCGGCCGCACCGACCTGGTGAAGGTGGACATCGACGGCAAGGCGTACACCCCGCCGGAGGTGTCGGCCATGATCCTCCGCAAGCTGAAGGAGGCGGCCGAGGCGTACCTGGGGCACACCGTGCGGAAGGCCGTCATCACCGTGCCGGCGTACTTCAACGACGCCCAGCGGCAGGCCACCATCGACGCCGCCAGCGTCGCCGGGTTCGACACCGAGTGGGAACTGGAAGACCCGGAGACGAAGAAGAAGTCGAAGCAGCGGATGCGGATCATCAACGAGCCGACGGCCGCCGCCCTGGCCTACGCGCTGGACAAGAAGAAGGACCAGAAGATCGCCGTGTTCGACCTCGGCGGCGGCACGTTCGACGTGAGCGTGCTGGAGGTCGGCGAGGACGGCGTCTTCCAGGTGAAGTCCACCAACGGCGACACGCACCTGGGCGGCGACGACTTCGACCAGATCCTCATCGACCACATCGCCGAGGAGTTCAAGAAAGAGAACGGCGTCGATCTGCGGAAGGACCCGATGGCCATGCAGCGGCTGAAGGACGAGGCCGAGAAGGTGAAGAAGTTCCTGAGCGCGCAGACCGCCGCCGAGGTCAACCTGCCGTTCATCACGGCCATCGACGGGGTGCCCAAGCACATCAGCCTGAGCGTCACCCGCAACCAGTTCGAGCGGATGGTGGAACACCTGATCGAGCGGTGCAAGAAGCCGGTGCTGACCGCGCTGGAAGACGCCGGCCTGAAGCCGAGCCAGATCGACGAAGTGGTCATGGTCGGCGGCATGACGCGGATGCCCCGCGTCCAGCAACTGGTGAAGGACATCTTCGGCAAGGAGGGGCACAAGGGCGTGAACCCGGACGAGGTGGTCGCCATCGGCGCGGCCATCCAGGGCGCGCAGCTGCTGCTCGGGTCGAAGTCGGACCTGTTGCTGCTGGACGTGACGCCGCTCAGCCTGGGCCTGGAGACGCTGGGCGGGGTGATGACGGTGATGATCGGCAAGAACACCACCATCCCGACCAAGAAGACGGAGACGTACACCACCGCCGCCGACAACCAGCCGTCGGTCGAGCTGGTCATCTGCCAGGGCGAGCGGCCGATGGCCCGCGACAACAAGCTGATCGGCAACTTCCACCTGGACGGCATCCCGCCGGCCCCCCGCAGCGCGCCGAAGATCGAGGTGACGTTCGACCTGGACGCCAACGGCATCCTGAACGTGACCGCCAAGGACACCGGCACCGGCAAGGAGAACAAGGTCCGCATCGAGCAGAGCAGCGGGCTGACGCAGACGGAGATCGACAAGATGAAGCGGGACGCCGAGGTCCACGCCGACGACGACAAGAAGAAGCGGGAGTTCGCCGAGGCCCGCAACGAGGGCGAGACCAAGCTGTTCGAGCTGGAGAAGAAGCTGAAGGAGGTCGGCGACAAGGTGGGCGAGGCGGACAAGGCCCCGCTGACGCGGGCGATGGACCGGGTGAAGGACGCCATGAAGGGGACCGACACGGCCGCCCTGCGGTCGGCCGTCGCCGACCTGGACGCGGCGGCGCAGGCGATGAGCCAGTTCTTCTCGGACGCGGCGGCCGGCGGCGGGCCGACCGGGGCCACCCCCAGCGGCGGCGAGGCGAAGAAGCCGAGCGACGACGTGATCGACGCCGAGTACGAGGTGAAGAAGTGATGTCGCGCCGAGGCTGACGTGTTCTGCTCGCTCCGCGAGCGGTGTCTTGCCCCACCAAGACCCGCTCGCGGAGCGAGCAGAACACTTAAACGGACCCGTCTTACCCCTCGCGCTTCCGCAGGTAGCCCGCCAGCACCTTGCCCAAGTCGTCGTCGGTCCTGACCCGCAGCAGGTCCACCTCCGCCCGCCGGCACACCGCCTCCACCTCCGCTTGGTGCGCGCCGAAGGCCGCCAGGTAACTCTCCCGCACGCTCATCGGGTCGGTGCTGATCTCCGGCAACTCCTCCAGCCCCTTGAACAGCGTCGGGTGGCGGAACGGGAAGTCCACCTCGGCCGCGTCCAGCACCTGAATCAGCACGACCTCGTGCCGCTGCCCGCGCAAGATGCGCAGGCCGTTCACCAAATCGGCCACGTCGTCGAGCAGGTCGCTGAACACGAACACGACCCCCCGCCGGCCGAGCAGCCCGCCCAGGTCGCGCAGCACCTTGCCCGTGTTCGACGGCGTGTTGAACGGCCCGTCGGCTAGCCAGCGGAGCAGCTCGCGGAGCTTGCCGCTGCCGCCGCCCAGCCGGCTGCCGGCGCGGATGCGGTCGGCGTACATCTGGAAGCCGAGCGTGTCGGCCTGCCCCAGCACGAGGTGCGACAGCGCCGCCGCCAGGGTGCAAGCGGTGTCGTACTTGGTGATCGGCGTGCCGTCCTTCCGCGCGACGGTGCCGACGCTCATGCTCTCGCTGGCGTCCACCACCATCCACGCGACCAGGTTCGTCTCCTGCTCGTACTGCTTCAGGTGGTAGCGCTCGGTGCGGGCGTACACCTTCCAGTCGATGTGCCGGATGTCGTCGCCGGGGGCGTACTCGCGGTGCTGGGCGAACTCGACGGCGAACCCGTGCCGGGGACTGCGGTGGCGGCCGGCGAGGTACCCCTCGACGACCATCCGCGCCTCCAGTTCCAGCTTGTCGATGCGGGCCAGCAAATCGGGGGAAACGGCCATGTGCGGCACTCAGCGGAGCGTTGGTTTTGTTAGCCCGCCGCGCCAGCAAGGGGCGTGGGGTGTTGCGGTGCCGCCGTCACCGGTTGCCCGCCACGGCGGTTCGGCCCTTGCTGGCGCGGCGGGCTAACAAAAACCGGTCCCCTCACCGCTTCTCGTCGGGCAGGGCGTTCATCACCACCGTGCGGTCGTCGCCCTCGTCATCGACGGCGGGGACCAGTTCGACGTGCGCCGGCTCCTGCGGCTCCTCGTCCGAACTCATCAGCTCGCCCCACGCCTTCCACGCCTCCACGTGAATGCAGACGGCCTTCACCGCCGCCATCAGCGGCATGGCCAGGAAGAAGCCGGCCGCCGGCCCCCACACCACGCTCCAGTACAGGCACGCCAGCAGCACCGTCGTCGCGTTCAGGTCCATGCTCCGGCCCATGACCCACGGCACCACGATGTACCCTTCGAGCGTCACGATGGTGGCGTAGAAGATGAGGATGCCGAACGCGGTGCCGGCCGAGTTGCCGAACACCAGCGCGTCCAGGATGGGCGGGATGCCGGCGAGGATGGTGCCCAGGTACGGGACGTAGCACAGGATGGCCGTCAGCAGCGCCCACAGCATCCACTGCTGTAGCCCGAGCGCCCAGTAGACGACGGCCAGCACCAGGGCCAGGCTGAAGTTGACGATGGTCCGCCACACCAGGTACGTCCGCACCGCCTCGGCCATCTCCTTGAACGCCCCGCTCACCTGCGTCTGCACCTGCGGGCCGGGGCCGAAGATGTTCCGCACCTTGTTCCCCAGCATCCGCCCCTCCAGCAGCAGGAACAGCAGCACGAACAGGATGAGCATCCCCTCGAACAGGTAGCCGCCCCACACGCCGACGGTGTCCCGCACGCTGCCCTCCTCCCGCAGGGCCGCCTGGAACTCCTTGAACACCTTGGAGTCGTTCGGGTTCTCCGGCAGCGCCCCCTGGAGGAACGGCAGCTGCGTGCGGATGTCCTGGTAGATCTTCGTCTGCTTGACCACGTCGTCCGAGCGGGGCAGCTCGGCGACGAACTGGAGGCTGGACAGGGCGAGCAGGGTGAGGATGAGCAGGCAGATGAACACCAGCGTGCCGATGGCGGTGACGCAGGCGAAGAACCACGGCATGCGGAACCGCGCCTTCAGGTACTCGGCCGGCTGCCACAGGATGGCGGCCAGCACCGCCGCGATGGTGAGCGGCACGAAGATCGGCTTGCCCAGGTGCAGGGCGATGCTCGCGCCGAGCAGGGCCAGCACGTTCAGCCCGTAGCGGGTGGCGGTGGTCAAGTTCATGGGGGCGTGGCCGCGTGGGACGGGAGTGGCGGTAGTATCGCAAACCGGGCGTCAGCCGTCGAGGAGTTCCGCCGCCCGCAGGGTGTTTTCCAGCAGCAGGGCGATGGTCATCGGGCCGACCCCGCCGGGCACCGGGGACAGCCAGCCGGCCACGTCCGCCACCGCCGGGGCCACGTCGCCGCACAGCTTCCCGGCCACCGCGTTCATGCCCACGTCGATCACCGCCGCGCCGGGCTTCACCATGTCCGGGGTAATCAGGCCGGGCACGCCGACCGCCGCGACGAGGATGTCCGCCCGCCGACAGACCGCCGCCAAGTCCGTCGTGCCGGTGTGCGCCAGCGTCACGGTGGCGTTCCCGCCGGCCGGGTGTTTGATCGTCGGCTTCTGCGCCAGCATGAGCGCGAGCGGCTTGCCGACGATGTTGCTGCGGCCGACGATCACCACCTCCCGGCCGGCGGTCGGGATGGCGTTGCGTTGCAGGAGCAGCACGCAGCCGTGTGGCGTACAGGGGTAGAAGCGGGGGTGCCCGGCGACCAGGCGGCCGACGTTCTCCGGGTGGAAGGCGTCCACGTCCACCGTCGGGTCGATGGCGTCCAGGACCGTCGCCTCGTCGATCTGGTGGGGCAGCGGCAGTTGCACCAGGATGCCGTGGACTTCCGGCGTCGAGTTCAGTTGGGCGATCAGGTCGAGCAGCGTTCGCTGGCTGGTGTCGGCGGGCAGCTCGTGCAACTGGCTGCGGATGCCGACCTCGTCGCACGCCGTCCGCTTGTTCCGCACGTACACGCGGCTGGCCGGGTTGTCGCCGATCAGCACGGCGGCCAGGCCCGGCGGCTGCTTGCCGTCGGCGGTGCGGGCGGCGATGCGGGCGGCGATGTCGCCGCGAAGCGTGGCGGCCAGAGCTTTGCCGTCGAGGCGGGTGGCGGGCATGGCGCGTCTCGAAGCGGGTGGCGGATGCCGTCGGGTGGGTCAGTATACGCCCCCGCCGGCGGCGAACCGCCACTCGACTTCCGGCGGATCGGGAACTACCTTTTCCGCATGACCGACACGCCCGCTTCATTGTTGGAACGCCTGTGTCTCCGCCCGTGCGACGGCGACTGGGAGCGGTTCGTCCGCCTGTTCACGCCCCTGCTGTCCCGCTGGGCGCACCGGTTCGGCGTGCCCGTCGCCGACACCGAGGACGCGCTGCAAGAGGTGTTCGTCCTGCTGTTCGACAAGCTGCCCCGGTTCCGCCTGGACCCGACCGGCAGCTTCCGCGCGTGGCTGTGGACGGTGTTCCGCCGGGAGTTGCTGGCGCGGCGGAAGCGGCAGGGGCGGCAGCCGACCGCCACCGACGAGCAGCTCGAACGGCTGGCGGCGACCGACGGGGTGCCGGAGGCGGGCGAGGCCGAGTTCCGCCGGCAGCTGGTCGAGCGCGCCCTGAACCTGGTCCGCCGCGACTTCCCCGACCAGACGTGGCGGGTGTTCTGGCGGCTGGCCGTGGACGGCCATTCGGGGGTGAAAGTGGCGGCCGAGTTCGGCGTCACCCCGAACGCCGTCTACCTGGCGCGGGGGCGGGTGATGGCCCGGCTGCGGACGGAATTGGCCGGGCTGGACGGGTGACGGAAAAACTTTTCCGGTTTCCCGACAGGTTTTCGGGGCGGGCTTCCTACTCCCTTGCGACGGAATCCCCACTTCGGGGGTTCGCCCACCCGCAACCGAGGAACCGGCCCATGAATCGTCTCACCCGCTGGCTGTCCGCCAAGCCGTCCGCCCGGTCGTCCGCCCCGGCGTCGAAGCCGCCCCGCTTCCGGCCGGTGCTCCAGTCGCTCGACGACCGCATCACCCCGGCGACGCTGGGGTTCGCCAGCCAGGCGCAGTTCGGCGTCGGTACGGGTCCGCGCGGCGTCGCCATCGGGGATTTCAACGGCGACGGCCGGCCGGATGTGGTCGAGTCCAACTCCGGCTCGACCAGCGTGTCCGTGCTGGTGAACACGGGAGCGGCGGGGGCGACCGCCGCCGCCAGTTTCGCCGCCACGCAGGACTTCGCCGTCGGGACGACGCCGATCGGGGTGGCCGTCGGCGATTTCAACGGCGACAACCGGCCCGACATCGCCACCGCCAACTTCGGCAACGGCTCGGGCACGACGATCTCCGTGCTGCTGAACACGACGCCGTTCGGCAACGGTTCGACCGTCTCGTTCTCCCCCCAGCAGACGTTCTCGGCCGGGAGCATCCCGCTGGGAATCGCGGTCGGGGACTTCGACGGCGACGGCCGCTCGGATCTCGCCGTGACGATGTATTTGGGTGCCGGGTCGGTGGTGGTGCTCCTGAACCGGACCCCCATGCAGGCGGCGGCCTCATTCCTGGTCGCGCAGTCCTTCAACGTCGGGGCCCGCCCGCAGGGCGTCGTCGTGGCCGACTTCAACGCGGACGGCCGCGCCGACATCGCCACCGCCAACAGCAGTTCCAGCAATGTGTCGATCCTCCTGAACACGACGACCGCGAGCACCCTCGGTTTCGCGGCACAGCAAACGTTCACCGTCGGCACCACCCCGACCGGCCTCGCCGTCGGCGACTTCAACGGCGACGGCCGCCCCGACCTCGCCACCGCGAACAACGGAACGAACAACGTCTCGGTGCTGCTGAACCAGACGGTGGCCGGCGCGACGACCGCCACCTTTGCCGCCCAAACGGCGTTCGCGGTCGGCAGCACGCCCTACGACATCGTCGCCGCCGACCTCGACGGGGATGGGAAGACGGACCTCGCCACGACCAACACCGGCGGCGGTGGTGGGACCACCATCTCGGTCCTGACGAACACCGCGGCGATCGGTGCGGCCACGGCCACATTCAACGCGCAGCAGACGTTCACGGTCGGGACCACGCCGTTCAACCTCGCCGCCGCCGACTTCAACGGCGACGGGAGGCGCGACCTCGCCGTCGGCAACAATGGCTCGAACAACGTGTCGGTGCTGATGAACACCTCCACCGGCGGCACCGTCAACCCGACGACCCTGGTCGCGTCGTTCCCCGGCTACGGCCCCTACGGCTACGACCGCGTTACCAGCAGCTTCTACAACCTCACGCCCGCGACGGCTAACATGGTGGCCGCCGCCGCGAACGGCAACATCGTCGCCAACTTCCCCGGCTACGGCGTTCAGTACTATCGGCCGCAGTCCGGCTGGTCCTCGATCAGCACCGTGCCGGCGTTCGCGCTGGCCATCGACCCGCTGGGCAACCCCTACGTCAACTTCGGCCCGTCCTACGGCAGCTACGTGTACCGGGTGAACGCGGGCGGGGTCTTCAACGCGGCAGGGGCCACCGCACTGGTGGGCACCAGCGCCGGGGCCGACAAGATGGTGGTGAGCGAGAACGGCGACCTGTTCGCCAACTTCCCCGGCTTCGGCGTATACCGCTACCGCCCGACGACCGGGTTCGTGCAGATCAACGGCTTCAACGCCACGTCGCTGGCGGTGGACGCGAACGGGTACGTGGTGGCCAGCTTCGCCGGGTTCGGCGTCGGCCAGTACATCCCCTACGCCAGCGGCTGGCGGCTGCTCACGCCGGCCGTCGCCACGACGCTGGCCGTGGACGGGCTGGGGAAGGTGTTCGCGTCGTTCGCCGGGTACGGCATCGGCCGGTTTGAAAACGTGACGAACACCTGGACGAACCTGGCCCCGAGTACAGCCCCGGTGTCGCTGGCGGCCGACCTGTTCGGCAACCTGTTCGCGACGGTGAACGGGTTCGGCATCCTGGAGTACAACCCGTTCAGCGGCTGGGTGCAGCGGACGCCGAGCACGATCCTCAACGTCCAACTCGCCCTCGGCCGGTGAGCGGCGTGGGGGCTGGGAGAAGCCCCCCTGTTTGGGGGTAGGTATTCGGCGGAAGACCTCACCCCCCGTCCCCCTCCCCATGAATGGAGAGGGGATGTTCAAAAGGGTCGTGTGGTGCGTGTTTCCGCCTACGGAACCCGGCCGACAACGGGATTTCTCCACAACGATTCTCGCTTGAACACCCCCTCTCCATTCATGGGGAGGGGGCCGGGGGGCGAGGTCTCGAAAACTCAGGAAAAACCGAATACCTACCCCTGACAGCGCGGGAACTGGGGAGAGGGGGAGGATGAACCGACGCGACATCGCACCACCCCCGTAGCCCGACTCTCCGAGTCGGTATCACGTTTCCGACTCGGAGAGTCGGGCTACGAAGACGACCACCTCCCCGCTTCGTCCCCCGCATGCAAGTGCTGGACGACCGCATCGTCCCGTCGTTCCTGACGACGCTGGCCAGCACCAAGGCCGACGGCACGCAGGTCAGTTCCAACAGCCTCTTCCCGGCCCTCAGCGCCGACGGCCGGTTCGTCGCCTTCGTCAGCGATGCCAAACTGACGGCCGACGACACCAACGCCTTTCAGGACGTGTACCGGAAGGATCGCATGACCGGCACGGTGACACTGGTGAGCCGGGCCGACGGGGCGAACGGGGCCGCCGGGAACGGCGGCGTCGATAGCACCGCCTCCCCCAGCATCAGCGCGGACGGCCGGTACGTGGCGTTCAGCAGCTTCGCCTCCAACCTCGCCGGCACCGACAACAACGGCCAGAGAGACGTGTTCGTGCGGGACACGGTGGCCGGGACCACCACGCTGGTCAGCGTGGACGGCCTCGGCAATCTCGGCAACGGCAACTCGACCCAGCCGCACATCAGCGGGAACGGCCAGTTCGTGACGTTCCTCAGCACGTCCATCAACCTCGTGGCCGGCTCGCCGGCGGGGACGAACCTGTTCCACCGCGATCTGCTTAACCACACGATCGGGCGGATCGGCTCGCAGGCGTCGGCCAACGCCATCAGCGCGGACGGGCGGTACGTGGCATTCGACAGCGAGGCCTCCGACCTGGCGTCCGGGGACACGAACGGCCAGTCCGACGTGTTCCTCCACGACCGGGCGACGGGCACTACCACCCGCGTCAGCACCAACGCCAGCGGCACGGGCAGCAACGGCGCGTCCGGTAACGTCGCCCTCAGCGGCAACGGCCGATTCGTCGCCTTCTGTTCGGCTTCCAACGACCTCGTGTCCGGCGACGCCAACGGCCAGAGTGACGTGTTCGTGAAGGACCGCGTGACGGGGGCCGTCACCCGCGTCAGCGTGTCCACCGCCGGCGCGGAGGGGAACTCGTTCAGCGGCGGCGGCGTGGCGATCAGCCGGGACGGCCAGTTCGTGGCCTACCGCAGCAATGCGACGAGCCTCGCCCCGGACGCCAACGGGGGGAGCGACGTGTTCGTCACCCAGCGGCCGCTGCCGGCCAGCTACGTCGCCGGCACCGGGCCGGGCGGCAGCAACGTGGTGAACGTGTACGACGCCGCCGGCACCGTGAAGACGACCGTCAGCGCGTACCCCGCCGCGTACACCGGCGGCGTGTTCGTGGCCCTGGGCGACGCGAGCGGCGACGGCATCGACGAGGTGGTCACCAGCACCGGTCCCGGCGGCACCGCCAACATCCGCATGTTCAGCCAGAACGGCACCGGCGGGGCACTGCTGGCCAGCTTCTTCGCCTACGTCCAAGCCTTCACCGGCGGGGTGCGGGTGGCGGTGGCGGACGTGGACGGCGACGGGTTCGCCGACGTGATCACCGGCGTCGGGTCGGGCGGCGAGCCGAACGTGCGGGTGTTCAACGCCCGGAAGACGATCCTCGTCACCACGCTGCCCGCCTCGCCCACGCCGGACAGCAGCGTCTTCGCCCTGCCTCGCAGCTTCACCGGTGGCATGTTCGTCAGCGCCGGGGACGTGAACAACGACGGCGTCCCGGACCTGCTCATCGGCGTGGAGAGCGGCGGCGGGCCGAACGTGCGGGCGTACTCGCTGAACAACCTGAACCCGGACGCCCCGCTCCAGAGCTTCTTCGCTTTCGCCTCGAACTCGACCGGGGGCGTGAAGGTGGCCGGCACCGACCTGAACCAGGACGGGTACGACGACTTCGTGACCGGCACCGGGCCGGGCGACTTCCTCGGACTGAACGTGTTCAGCGGGAAGACGCAGGGGCTGAAGATCTACCCCTCGACCCGTTCGGGGCCACCCAACTCCTCGAAGTCGGCATCAACCCGGTCGGCGTCAACGTCGGGTGAGCCGCGCGGCTGGGGGTGGGGGAAAGTAGACCTCACCCCCCGGCCCCCTCCCGGAGAGGGGGTGTTCAACCGGGGAGCCGCGTTTGGCGAGCCGCGACTGCCGGGGAGTGGCATCGGCGTCACCCTTCGCCCAAGCGGGTGACGACACCGAACCGGCGTAGTAGTGACTATGCGTTCCGTTTTCGGTTTTGTCAAATGAAATGGACGGAATTACACAAGATTAATTCCTGATCCCATTTGTCAACTTTTTCCCATCACCCAGCAGCCGCGGTCGTGAACCCCCGGCTTACGGCAACAAGTCCGCGACGCGGATCGTCGTCCCCGGTGCGGCGAGCGGGGACACGCTGTCGGTTTCCGTCAGCGTCCGGTGGGTGCGGTACGCCGTCGCCCCCAACCCCTGCGGTAGTGGCACCGGGTCGCGGAACACCAACAGGAGGCGATGTTCCAGATCGATCACCCAATACTCCGGCACGCCGGCGGTGGCGTACAACTCGGCTTTCGTGGTGGTGTCGGTGAACAGCGACGAGTCCGCCACCTCGACGATCAGTACGGCGGTGTCCACCTGCCGGCTGGCATAGTCGCGGAAGCTGCCAGGAACGACCGCCAGATCCGGCCCGGGGTCGTTGCGGGTGCCCACGTCGAACGCCGTCTGGTTGCGGACGTGGTGCCCGACGGCGAACACCCGCTGGAGGATTTCGTGGGTCACGCCCAGGCTGGTGTTGTGCGGCGGGTCCGGGTGGGGCATGACGTACAGAACCCCGTCGAGAAGCATGGTGCGAACGCCGTCGAACAGCCCGGTCCGACCGATGCGGCGGTAGTCGTCCAGCGTCCAGCGGTGCGGCTGCAATCGGGGTGGGGGCGTCGCGGGAACCGGGCGGGGCGGGGTGAGAACGGCGGACATGTCACACCTCACGGTAAGAGGTCGGCGATTTTGATGCCCGCCCCCGGCGCGGCGAGCGGGGTTACGGTGTCGGTTTCCGTCAGCGTCCGGTGGGTGCGGTACGCCGTCGCCCCCAACCCCTGCGGCAGTGGCACCGGGTCGCGGAACACCAACAGGAGGCGATGTTCCAGATCGATCACCCAATACTCCGGCACGCCGGCGGTGGCGTACTTCTCGGCCTTCGTGGTGGTGTCCAGGAAGAGCGACGAGTCCGCCACTTCCACGATCAGCCGGGCGGTCGTCGGGTTGGCGACGGCGAAGTCGCGGGGCGAGCCGGCCACCACCGCCAAGTCCGGGTTCGGCTCCGTGTCGGAGAGGATGTCGAACGGCATCTGTACGCGGACGACGTTGCCCGGCCCGAATGCCGTCCGGCTCCAAGCGTCCACGAGGGTGAGGGCGGTGCTGTGGGGCGGGTTGGGGTTGGGCATGACGTAGATGACCCCGTCGAGGAGCATGGTCCGGCGTTCGTGGAAGAAGCCGATGCGATCGAGGTCGTAATACTCACCGAGTGTCCAGCGGAACGGCTGCGGTGGGAGTTGCGCCACCGGCGGCGGGGTGACGACGGCCGGGGCGGGCGGGGCCGCGACGGGAACCGAGCGGGGCGGGGTGAGAACGGCGGACATGGGACACCTCACGGTAAGAGGTCGGCGACTTTGATGGCCGTCCCCGGCGCGGCGAGTGGGGACACGGTGTCGGCGTCCGTCAGCGTCAGGTGGGTGCGGTACGCCGTCGCGCCCAGACCCTGCGGCAGCGGCTCGCGCGGGCAATGGGAGAACCGAGCGAGAACGAGTCACTTCAGGTTCAGCGAGGAGAGGTCGTACACGAGGATTGCCTTGTTGCTATAACCGACGGCTCGTTTGCCATCCCGCGAAACGGCCAACGGATTGCCATCCTCAAGGAAAGCCACGGTCTTCATGGTTTTCACGTCGAACAGCACGGTCGAGTACGTCTTAACTATGGGATCCTGTTTCACACCTGCCGCGTAGATCTGCCCGATCGCCAGAAAGCCATCACTGTTCGGTTGGTACGTCGCCGGGAGTTTGCCGAGAAACTTACCGGTTTCCGCCTCGAAAAACAGATTCCCGACCTCCGTCGGTTGCATGCTGAAGATGACGGCCCCGTCGGCGCTGATGGCCGTGTAAAAGCCGCAACCCTTGTACGGCTTCGATGGGTCTGTCAACTCGGCCGTCACGGTCTTGAGTCGGCGTTTTTCCACGAAATCCCAACACTGGAACTCGAATTTCTTCTCGTCCATGAAGAGCCAGAGTTTCTTCTCGTCGCGCGTCAGGTGAACGTCGCTGATGAGGGATTCGGGCAGTTTGAATTCGCTCTCGACCGCCCCGTTTTCGAGGTTCCGAATCGTGACCGAGTTCGACCGCCTGTTCGCGTCAATGGACTGCCACTCGAAAGTGAAGAGGCGGTTCTCATCGAGGAACTGATAGCCGTTGAAGTGGATTGCGTTCTTCAGGAGCGGCGTCTTATCCGAGAGCCGAAACACGCCCCCCTCATGATCGGTGGTCCTGTTCCGCACGACGGTATCGCCGCGGGGACTGATCGCCACACTTCCAGGGAACTGTGTGACGAGTTTCGGTTCTCCCGTCAGGTCCAAGATGTACCCTTGCGCCTTCTGGAACCCTTGAGAGCCGGAAAAACTCAGCCTCAGACCGTCAGCGGAGAAGGACGCACGCATGCCCAGGTTGAACGCGAACTCACCGGGCAGTTCATACCGGGCGACCGGTTTGAGTCTCGGTGTGTCCGCGCCCCCTTCCGCTCCGCCTCGACCGTCCGTGCCGCGGGTGCCGCCGTCCCCGCCTCTCAGGAACGCCAGCCACACGATCAGCCCCAGCAGCAACACCCCGCCGACGCTGCCGCCGATGATCAGCGGCCGGTTGCTCTTGGGTGCCACCTTCTTCCCGTTCCCCTTCTTCTTCGGCCGGGGGGTGTCGTCTTCGTCCTCCTCGTCGTCCGCGGCGCGGGCGGATTGCTTCGCCGGCTTCTTCACCGGGCGGGCCTCCTCGTCCTCCAACACGGCCGGCTTCGGCTTCTTCTTGGCGGCAGGGCGGTCCACTTCGTCCTCGTCGGATTCGTCCAACAGCACGGGCTTCGGTTTGAGTTTGGCGGGCGGTGGTGCCTTCGTGGCGGGCTTCGGCTTCGGCTCGTCCGCGATCACCTCGAAGTCGGCGTCCGGTTCCGGTTCGGGGAGAGGAATTTTCAGCAGCATCCCGCACTTCGGGCACTTGACCCGCTTGCCGGCCGCCGCGTCCGGGGCGTTCAGTTTGGCCTCACAGGAACCACAGAGGATCGCAATAGGCATGGCGAACTCCGAGCAATCAATGCGGTGAGAGGTCCAATATGCGTACTGAAAATCAGAGTAAGTTACCACTATGGACAACTTCAGAAATTGAAGATTCCCCCTCACCCCCAACCCCTCTCCCGCAAGGGGAGAGGGGAGCAAACGCTAGTTCAGGTTCATCGTCAGCAGGAACTCCAGGTTCGACTTCGTCTTCTTCATGCGGTTGGTGATCAGCTCCATCGCCTCGACCGGGTGCATGTCGGCCAGCACCCGCCGCAGGATGGCGATCTTGGCCAGCTCCTCGGGCGTCAGCAGCAGGTCTTCCTTGCGGGTGCCGCTACGGTTCACGTCGATGGCCGGGTACACCCGCTTCTCGACCAGCCGCCGGTCGAGGTGCAGTTCCATGTTGCCGGTGCCCTTGAACTCCTCGAAGATGATGTCGTCCATGCGGCTGCCGGTGTCGATCAGGGCGGTGGCCAGGATGGTGAGCGAGCCGCCCTCCTCGACGTTCCGCGCGGCCCCGAAGAACTGCTTCGGCTTCTGCATGGCGTTGCTGTCCAGACCGCCCGACAGCAGCTTGCCGCCGCCGGGGGCCTCGGCGTTGTGCGCCCGCGCCAGGCGGGTGATGCTGTCCAGCAGGATGACCACGTCCTTCTTCAGTTCGACCATCCGCTTGGCCTTCTCCAGCACGATGTCGGCGATGTGGATGTGCTCCTCGCTCGGCTCGTCGAACGTGCTGGCGACGACTTCGGCGTTGGTGCCGTGCACCAGCCGCTGCATCTCGGTCACTTCCTCCGGCCGCTCGTCCACCAGCAGCACGAAGACGTAGGCTTCGGGGTGGTTCTTGAGGATGGCGTTGGCCATCTTCGACAGCAGGATGGTCTTGCCGGTGCGGGGCGGGGCGACGATCAGCCCGCGCTGGCCCTTGCCGATGGGCGTGACCAGGTCCACGATCCGCATGGACAGGTCGTCGGCGCACTCCAGCTTCAGCCGGCTGTTCGGGTGCAGCGGGGTGAGGTCGCCGAAGCTGGTGACGCTGGTCGTCTCCTCGGCCGGTTTGTTGTTCACCAGCTCGATCTGCATCAGCGCGAAGTTGTCCTGGTTCTCGATCGGCAGGCGGATCGGCCCTTCGACGATGTACCCGGTGCGGAGGCTCATGCGGCGGATCTGCGACGGCGAGACGTAGATGTCTTCCGGGCTGGCCAGGTAGTTGTGGGCGGCGCTGCGGAGGAAGCCGTACCCGTCGGGCAGCACTTCCAGGGTGCCGCTGCCCTTCACCACCTCGCCCCGCTCGATCTGCCGGCGGACGACGCCGACGATGAGCTGGGCGCGGTTCAGGCCGGTGCTTTCGCGGAGGCCTTCCTTCGCCGCCAGCTCGAACAGGTCGGGCATGGGCATGCGGTACAGGTCGTCCAGGCGGGCGGCCGGGCCGGTGCCCCGCGGCATCGGCGGCTGCCGCATCGGGCCGTCGTGGTTGCCCTGGTGCTGGCGGTCGTCGCGGTCGCGGTAGTCGCGGTCGCGGGGGCCGCTGTTGCTGTTGTTGCTGTGCCCGCGCGGGCCGGGGCCGCGGTCGTGGAACTCCCGCTGCGGCGGACCGCGGTCGTCGCGGAACTCGCGCGGCGGCGGCTCGCGGAACTCGCGTTCCGGCTGGCGCGGCTGCGCTTCTCGCTCCGGCTGGCGCGGCGGCGGCTCGCGGTCCCGTTCGACGACGGGGGCGGGCGGCGGGGCGACGGGGCCGGCGGCCGGGGGCAGTGGGGCGGGAAGGGGTTGGGCAGCGGGGGCGGGGGCGACCGGGTCGCCGGGCTTGCGAATCACCCGCTTGCGGATCAGGGGCCGAGGAGCCGGAACCCCTTCGACGCTCTTGGCGTCGGGCATAACTCTTACCTCGAGATGTGGAACGAGACCCGTGCGCGGGGCGCGGGTGGGGTGCGAGTGCGACCGGTGAACGGCCGAACCGCGACCCGTTGGGGGGGCGGAAAACTCGGATTGAAGCGGGCGAGAACGGCTCACGCCCGGAGGGGCCGACGGCGGAAGCCGAGGGCCGCGTCGAAACAGGAATCACGGACGGAACGCTACGGACCTCTTCGCCTCAAGTTCGCCGGCCGGGTTCGCCCGCGACGGTCCCCAAAGGGTGTCGCACGGCGGAAGCTGGCTCGGCGGATGGCGGTGGAATCGGAGTCAGGCTCCAGACGGAATCAACGAGAGTCAACTTGGGGTCCAATCGGAATAGTCGGAATCAACTCGGACGCAGCGGTGACGGATCGAAAAAGGTTCGAGCGGACACGCGGTGCGGCGAAAAGGGTGAGAACACCAGCCCAAGATCGGTCATGTCTCTTTGCTTAGAAGTACTATAGCGGCGGTTCCGCCGGAATCCAGTGCGAAATTCCGGCCAAATCGCAACTGGTCGAATCGGAGGGTGGCAACATGCCTTTTTGTATCGCACGGACCGACCGGGGGGCAATCCCAGTTTCCGGGGTTCGGCGGGAATCACGACCCGTCCAGACGGGCGAAGTCGTCCCAGAAGCCGGGGTAGGTCTTGGCCACGCAACCGGGGTCGTTCACCACCACGCCCGGCACCTTCAGGCCCACCAGCGCGAGGCTCATGGCCATACGATGGTCGTCGTAGGTGTCCACGGCACACCCCGTCAGCGGTTTCGGGGTGATTCGCAAGCCGTCGGGGTATTCCTCCACTTCGACACCCAGTTTCCGCAACTCCGTCGCAACGGCCGCGATGCGGTCGGTCTCCTTGTGGCGGATGTGCGCCACGTTGCGGATGGTCGTCGGCCCGTCGGCGAAGCACGCCACCGCCGCCAGCGTCATCACCGTGTCGCTGATGGCGTTCATGTCCACGTCGATGCCGCGCAACGGCCCGCCTTGAACGCCGATGCCGTCGGCCAATTCCGTCACCGTGCAGCCCATCGCTTGCAGGCAATCGACGAACTTCACGTCCCCTTGCAGCATGTCGCGCTTCATCCCGCGAACGGTCACGGTGCCGCCCGTGATCGCCGCCGCCGCGAAGAAGTACGAGGCGGAGGAAGCGTCGGGTTCGATGGGGTAGTACGACGGGCTGGAGTAGTGCGCGAGCGAATCCAGATCGAAGCGGTAGACCCGCTGGTCGGTGTCGTACCGCCAAGTCGAGTTCCATTGCAGCATCATCGCTTCAGTCATCCGGATGTACGGCTCGGAGACTGTCTCGCCGGCGACCTTGATCCCAAACCCGTGGGTGTCGGCTTCGTGAAACGGCGCGACCATCAACAGCGCGCTCACGAACTGGCTGCTCGTCTCGCCTCGGATGACCGCGCCCGGCCCACGAATGCCCGACGATTCGATCATCACCGGCGGGCAGCCGGTCCCCGCCTCGCTGACCGCCTTCACGCCGAGTTGTTGGAGCGCGTCGAGCAAGTCTTGAATGGGTCGCTCGCGCATTCGGGGCACGCCGTCGAGGCGGTATCGACCGTCCCCGAGAGCAAGCATGGCAGCCAGGAACCGCACTGTCGTTCCGGAATTGCCGACGAACAGGTCGGCGGACGAAGCCGGGATGATGCGGTCGGATTCGTTGCGGTGAACGATGACAGTGTTCGTCGTCCAGTCCGCCGAGGTGCGAAAGCCCAGCTTCCCCAAGCAATCCAGCATCACTTCGGTGTCGTCGCTGCGGAGCATTCCCGTTAGCGTGCAAGGACCGTTGCGACTGCACAGCGCCGCCAGCACCAGCGCGCGGTTGGTGATGCTCTTGCTCCCCGGCACCGTCACGGTGCCAAATGGGGGAGAGGGGAGTGGTTGAATCGCGATTGAGGCCGGGTACGGGTGCATTCTTGATCCATTCTTCGTTGGCCCGCCGCGCAAGCAAGGGCCGTGTGGTCTTGCGGTGAAACGGTCAGCGTCGTTCCGCCACAGCGGTTTGGCCCTTGCTTGCGCGGCGGGCTAACAAGCCAAATCAATACGTCACCCGCATCAGGAACAGCCCCTGCGGGGGGGCGGTCTGCCCGGCCGTCGTGCGGTCCCGCGCGGCGAGGATCGCCGGCATCCGCTCGGCCGGCCAGTAGCCCCGGCCGACGTTGTACAGCGTGCCGGTGATCGACCGCACCATGTTATACAGGAACCCGTTCGCCTCCACCTCGATGCGCACCGTCTCCTCGTGCCGGTACACGTTGCAGAACGAGATGACGCGGACGCTGCTCAGCCGCGGCGAGCCGAGCGTCTCGAAGCTGGTGAAGTCGTGCCGGCCGACGAGGGTTTGCGCCGCGCGGTGCATGGCGTCCACGTCCAGGATGCGGCGCGGCTGCCAGGCGTACTTCCGCAGGAACGGGTCGGGCAGGCGGCCGTCGTTGATGACGTAGCGGTACATCTTGCACACGGCGTCGCGGTTGGCGTCGAACGCCTGCCCGACCTCCTCGCAACTCGTGATCGCCGCGTCCTCCGGCAGCTTCGCGTTCACGCCTTTCAGCAGCGGGGCGCACTCGATCCGGGTGGCCGTGAAGAAGTTCAGCACTTGGCCGATGGAATGGACGCCGGAATCCGTCCGCCCGGAAGCGTTGGCGCGGATGCGCGGCTCTTGCGTCACCGTCATCACGGCCTTCTCGAAGGTCTCTTGCACCGTGCGGACCCCCGGCTGCGTCTGCCAGCCGCAGAAGTCGGTCCCGTCGTACCGGATCGTCATCTTGAGGTTGCGCATGATCTGAGAAAACGAACCACAGAGAAGAGGAAATGGACAGGATCACAGGATGAAGAATGGATGCAGAGTTTGGCGGAGCAATTCTTCAATCCTGCATTTCATCCTGTGATCCTGTCCAAATTTTCTTCGCTTCGCAGTGGCAAATCGGCTCTAGATGGACAGGATCACAGGATGGAAGGCAAGATGAAAGATCGGCAATCTGCATCCGGGATTTCATCCTGTGATCCTATCCAAACTCTCTTTGCTTCACTGTGGCGAGACAACTCTTCACAAGGAGAAAACAGCAGAGTTTGGACAGGATCACAGGATGGAAGGCAGGATGAAAGACCGGGAATTTTCATCCAAGATTTCATCCTGTGATCCTGTCCAAACTCTGCTGTTTTCTCTTCTCTGTGGCGAGTCAACTCTTCACAATCCCGCGTCGGACCAGCTCCTCGGCGCACTGGACGGCGTTGCTGGCGGCCCCCTTGCGGAGGTTGTCGGCGACCACCCACAGGTTCAGCGCGTGCGGGTGGCTGGGGTCGTTGCGGACGCGGCCGACGAAGGTGTGGTCGCTGCCGGCGGCGGTCAGCGGCTGCGGGAACGGCCCGGCCAGTTCGTCCTGGTACACGATGCCGGGGGCGGCGGCGAAGATCGCTTTCGCGTCCGCCGCACTCACCGGCCGGTCGAACTCGACGTTCACGCTCAGGCTGTGCGCCACCCGCACCGGCACCCGCACGCACGTCGGGCTGATGCCGAGGGCCGCGTCGCCGAGGATCTTCCTCGTCTCGTGGACGACCTTGTTCTCCTCCTCGGTGTACCCGTTCGGGTCGAGGGTCCAGTCGAGGGTGATGACGTTGCCGGCCAGCTGCGCCCGGTGGGCCGTCGGCGCGGGCACCGGCTGGCCGGCGGCGAACGCCTTCAACTGGGCGTCGAAGTCGGTCAGCCCCGTGGCCCCTTTGCCGCTCGACGACTGGTAGGTGCTGACGACGAGCCGCTTCACCGTCCCCAACTTCCGCAGCGGATGCACCGCCACGCACAGCGGAATCGCCACGCAGTTCGGGTTGGCGACGATGCCCTTGCGGATGTGGTGCAACTCGTCGGCGTTCACCTCCGGCACCACCAGCGGGCAGTCCGGGTCCATCCGCCAGGCGCTAGAGTTGTCCACCACGATGGCCCCGGCCTTCGCCGCCACCGGTGCCCACTCCTTGCTCACGCTACTGGGCGTGCTGGACAGCACGATCTGCACGCCGTCGAACGCGGCGGCGGTCAGGAGTTCGACGGTGTGCGGCTGCCCGGCGAAGTCCACCTGTTTCCCGGCAGATTTCGCGGATGCCAGGAACTTGATGGCCGCCACCGGGAACCGGCGCTCGGCCAGCACCCGCCGCATCAGGTCGCCGACCGCCCCGGTCGCGCCGACCACCGCCACGTTCACGCCCACGGGAAACCCGCCTGAAGAGTGTGGAAGGGACTGATACCGAATCCGATTGACCCGTGTCGGTCGTGGTTTGTTAGCCCGCCGCGCGAGCAAGGGGCCAACCCCACAGGCGGTTCGCCCCTTGCTCGCTCGCGCGGCGGGCTAACAAGACAGCCACTCATCCGCCCGACTCGGTGTCAGGGACTGCCGACGAGAGTCGTTAATCGGGCGACCGGATCCCACACCAAGCCGAGGACAACCACCGTGGCGGCCAGCAGCAGCACGAGTGCCACCAACCCCGCACCGGTCGGACGTGGGGCTTCGACCGTCGGGTCGTCCAGCACCGCCGCGCGGAGGATGGCCAAGTAATAGCCCGCGCTGACGACGGTGTTCAGCACCCCGACCGCGACGGCGGCATACGCCACCCAGCCGAACCGGTCGGCCGCGTGATACACGGCGTCGAACAGTTGGAACTTGCCGGCGAACCCGGCCAGCGGCGGCAGCCCCAGCAGGCTGAGGAGGAACACCGCCAGCGCGACCGTCAGCGCTGGGGCCGTGGCGACGAGGCCGCGAACGCCGTCCAGCGTTTCCGATCCGGTGCGGTTCCGCACCGCCGCCACCACCGCGAACACCCCCAGGCTCGTCGGCAGATACGCCAAGAGGTAATACAGCACCGCTTCGCGGCTGGCGGGTGTGAGTATCGCCACTGCCGTCAACATGTAACCGGCATGAGCAATGGTCGAATACGCGAACATCCGCTTCAAGTTGGATTGCCGCAGCGCCGCGAAGTTGCCGACCGTCATCGTCAGCGCGGCCACGCCGAGGACGATCAGCCCGACCGTGTGCCGGAGGGCCGGGTCGGTGGCGGTGAACGCGGTCAGCACCCGCACCGTCAGGCCGATGGCCGCCGCCTTGGACGCCACCGAGAGGAACGCGCCGACCTCCGCCGCCGCACCCTCGAACACGTCCGGGCACCAGAAGTGGAACGGCACGGCCGACAGTTTGAAGGCCAGCCCCGCGCCGAAGAAGAGCAGTCCGGCCGCCGCCATCGGGTCCACCCCGCCGGTCAACCCCGCCCCGATGCCGGCCAAGTCGCCCGTGCCGAACGTCACCAGCAGCAGGCTGAGGCCGTACAGCGTGACGCCGGACGCGGCCGCCCCGTACACGACGTACTTCATCGCCGCCTCGCTGCCGTGCCGCCGGCCCTTCAGGAAACCCGCCAGGGCGTAACACGGCAGGCTCGCCATCTCCATTGCGATGAACACCATGAGCAGATGGTTCGCCGTGACCATCAACATCATGCCGAGCGTACCGCCGAGCAGCATGACGATGTAGTCGCCCGAATCCTCCGCGTCCGGGATGCCCGTGAGCCGGCCGAGCAACAGCGCGAGGACCGCGAACAGCAGCAGCAGCCCGCGGAGGACGGCCGCGAACGGGTCGAACACGATCAGCCCGCCGAACGCCGGCACGGCGAACGGCCCCTCCGCGTGCTGGGCGATCTCCAGTCCGACGAACCCGAGCGCCGCGAGGCACGGCAATGCGGCCAGGAGCGACAGGTGCAGGCGGTCGAGCGCCGGCACCAGCCGGGCGAGGAGGACGACCACCACGCCGGCCGCGACCAGCAGTTCCGGCAGGAACATCGGGAGGTCATCGCCGACCGCCGAGGTCAAGGCGCGAAACTGATCGGGCAGAATGGTCATGGCGGGTCGGAGCCGGAAGCGTGAGCGACGGTGCTATGGTGCGAACGGGCGGGGGGAATCGCAAGCGGAAATGCCGGGAATCAGACGGCGACGGGAACCGGTGCGGTCACGGCGGCGACCGCGCGGGCGGCCAGTTGGAGCGTCTCGTTCACGTTCAACGTGCCGTTGACGATGTGCGCCGAGTTCACCAGATACACGCCCGGCAACGTGGTCGTCATCGGCGGCAGGCGCTCCGAGTAGTTCAGCGTCGGCACGGCGAACACGTGCTTCACGCGGGCGATCTGGAAGGCCAGCACGTCCGCGCGGCCGAAGTGCGGGTACATGCGCTCGAGCGCGGCCGTGAACCGCTCGCGGATGCCGGCGTCCGGTTCGGTCATCACCGGGTCGTCCGGGGCGACGTACTTCGGCAGATAGATGAGGTGGTGCCCGCCGAACTCGGCGCGGTCCACCAGCGCCGACATCTCGATGACGCCGGTGAACGGCACCCAGCTATCCGTGATGTTCGTGACGTAGAAGCGGTCCAGCGGCTTCCGCAGCAGCACCGACGCGCAGACGATGCCCTGGTACGTCACGCCGTTCAACAGTGACAGCTCGTTGTCACCGAGCGTCGGCATCAGCTTCGGCACCTGCGGCGGCACGGCGGTGCAGATGACGCAGTCGAAGGTGAGCGTTTCGCCGGCGGCCAGTTCGACGCGCGGCTCGCCGTCGGAGTCGATCCGCGCCACGGCCGCGTTCGTCCGCAGTTCGACGCCGCGCGCGGCCAACTTCTCGGTAAACCGGTCCACGATCCGCCCGTACCCGCCGCGGACGTAGCCGAACAGTTCCTTCTTCATGCCGGAGCGCCGCGCGGCATACATCCGCTGGATGGTGGCCCAGATGAACGCGGCCGACGCGACTTTGTAGCTGTCGCCGAGCTTGGCCCGGAGCAGCGGCAGCCAGATTTTCTCGACCGTCTTCTTGCCGCTCCACTTCGTCAGCCAGTCCACGACCGGCACCTGCTCCATCGCCTTCCAGTCCGTCACCTTGGCGGCGTGGCTGATGGTGCGGCCGAGGCGGAACTTGCTCCACAGGCCCAGCGGCGGGAACGTCAGGAACTCCCAACTGTTCGACATCGAGTACAGCCGGCCGTCGGTGTAGAAGCCGGTCTTCGTTTCGACGCCGACGAAGTCCTCGGCGAGACCGAGGTCGCGGAGCAGCTCGTGGGTGAACGAGTCGGATTGCAGGATGACGTGGTAGAACTTGTCCCAGCGAACGCCCCCGACATCCCACCCCGCCGCCAGTCCGCCGAAGTGCGGCGCGGCTTCCAGCACGGTGACGCGGTGGCCGAGCTTGTGCAGGCGATCCGCCAGGGACAGCCCCAGCAGCCCGCCGCCGACGATGCCCATGCGCTCGCTCATCCGCCGGCCTCAATGGTGGTGCCGGCGGCGAAGCGATACCGGCGGTCGCACGCGGAACAGGCCAGGTCTTGCTTCGCCGGGGGCTGGCCGGGGTCGTGCCGCAGCAGCAGTTGCCCGCACTTGCACACCGCGCCGACGGCCCGCGCCGGGTTGCCGACCACCAGCGCGAAGTCCGGCACGGACTTCGTCACCACCGACCCCATGCCCACCATCGCCCACCGGCCGACGGTCAGGTCGTTGCCGACGGTGCAGTTCGCGCCGATGGTCGCCCCTTCGCGGACGAGCGTCGGCAGCGTGTGTTCGTCCGGGTCGCTCGGTCGAAGCTGCTTCAAATCGGGCGTCGTCGCGCGGGGGAAGCGGTCGTTGGTGAAGACCGTGCCGGCGGACACCATGACGCCGTCCTCCAGCGTCACGGCGGTGCAGACGTAGACGAAACTGTTCAGCTTGCAGCGGTGGCCGATCCGCACGTCGTAGGCGATGTGCGTCTTCTCGCCGATGACGCACTCGTCGCCGATGCGGGTGTCGCGGCGGATGTGGACGTTGTCCCACACGGCCGTGCCGCGGCCGAGGGTCACGCCGGCCTCGACGATCGCCGTCGGGTGGATGCGGGCGGCGTCAGCCAAAGCTCACCTCGCGCCGCACGGACGTGGCGGGGAACGGCAGCGGCGTGTGCGACAGCGGGGTGGCCGGCGTCAGCACGCCCGTCCACGGAGCCTCCCGCATGGACCGGTACGCGGCTTCGATCACGTCCACCGACGCCACCGCGTCCTCGGCGGTGATGCGGAGCGGCTCGGTGCGGCGGATGGCGCGGGCGAAGTTCGTCACCTGGTCGCGGAACGCCTGCACCTTGTCGTACCCGGTGCCGAACACCACCCAGTCGCGGCCCTGCTGCTTGTACCGCGACTGCTTCCACCCGACCTGCACGGTGCCGGCCGACCCGTACACGTTCACGTACCAGTCGAGTTCCTTGTTCAGGCTCCACGACAGATCGACGCTGCCCATGACGCCGGCGGAGCTGCGGACGAACAGCCGCGCGGTGTCCTCGACGACCAGCCCCTGGATCCGCTTCCCTTCCACCGCGTGGACTTCGGACAGCGGGCCGAGGAAGTACCGCATGATGTCCACGGAGTGGGTGCCGTTGTCGATCAGCACCCCGCCGCCGCTGACGTGCGGGTTCGAGTTCCACCGGTGGGCCATGTCCACCCGGCCGGTGAAGGCGTTCTCGAACAGGATCACTTCGCCGATGACGCCGGACGCGATCAGGCTTTTGGCCGTCACGATGTCGGCGACGTAGCGGAACTTGGACGCCATCGTCAGCAGCAGCCCGTCCCGCTCGGCCTCGGCGGCCATCCGCCGGGCGCTGTCGGTGGTCAGGGTGAACGGCTTCTCGCACAGGACGTGCTTGCCCCGCCGCAGGGCCGCGAAGGTCAGGTCTTCGTGCGTGCTGGGGGGCGTGCAGATGACGACGCCGTCCACCGGCGGGCCGCGGTCGAGGGCGTCGGCGATGCCGGTGAAGGCCGGGCAGCCGAACCGCTCGGCCAGCGCGTGGGCGGCGTCCGGGCGGATGTCGGCGACGGCGGCGAGGATCGCTTCGGGGTGCTTCTCGAAGGCGGAGGCGTAGCTCTGGGCGATGCCGCCGGTGCCCACCAGCAGGAAGTGAACGGGGGTCATTTCGCACCCCCTTTGGCCAGCTTCGTCGCCGCGTGGTAAATGCTCGACGCCAGGAAGTTCAGATGCTCCTCGGTGTACTTCTCGTTCCACGGCAGCACCAGCACGCGGTCCAGGTACTCGAACGTGCCGGGGAATCGCTCGGCCGAGTAGTCCACCGCCTCCGGCCGCGCCAGGGTGAACGGCCACCGCGAGGTGCCGAACGTCTTCTGGTCGCGGAACACCTGGCAGCGGAAGGCCGGCTTCTGGATGTACCGCGGGGCGGACAGGATGCTGTTCAGCTTCAACTCCTGGGCGAGCGCGGTCGGCCCGCCGGGGATGACGGCCGGATCGACCGTCACGCTGTACTTCCAGAACGTGTGCGTGCCGTTCGGCGTGCGGTGCGGGACGGACACGCCGGGGGTGCCTTCCAGCAGTTGGTCCATGCGGGCGGCGGTGGCGGTGCGGGCGGCCACCACGGGGGCCAGCTTCGCCAGCTGCCCGACGGCGACGGCGCTCTGCAGCTCGCTGATGCGGTAGTTCAATCCGAGCGAGTAGTGGTCCGGGTTCGGGTCGCCGTACCCCCACGCCTTGTTGAGGAACAGGTACATGCGGCGGGCGAACGCGGCGTCGTTGCTGACGACCAGCCCGCCCTCGCCGGCGGTGATGTGCTTGCCCTGTTGCAGGCTGAAGCAGCCGGCCGCGCCGAACGTGCCGACCGGCCGGCCGGCGTGCGTCGCCCCGAACGCCTGCGCCGCGTCCTCGATGACCGGGATGCCGTGCCGGTCGGCGACGGCCAGGATGCCCGTCATGTCGCACGGGTTGCCGAACAGGTGCGTGGCGATGATCGCCTTGGTCCGCGGCCCGATCCGCGCGGCGACGGACTCCGGGGTGACGTTGCCGGTGCGCGGGTCCACGTCGGCGAACATCGGGATCGCGCCGTGGAACACGATGGGCGTCAGCGCGCCCATGTCGGTGACGGCGGTCGTGACGATCTCGTCGCCCGGCTCCGGGTCGATGGCGGCGACGGCGCAGTGGACGGCCGCGGAGCCTGAGGCGCAGGCGTGCGCGTGCGTCGCCCCGACGAGTTCGGCGAACTCGGCCTCCAGCCGCTTCGAGAACCGGCCCTTCGTGGCCGTCAGGGTGCCGGAGCGGATGGCCTCGGCGACGAGGGCGATTTCCTCGTCCCCCAGGGTGCGGCCGGTGGCGTCCTGGTCGGACGGCAGCCGCACCGCGGGCAGGTGCGTGAGCGGAATGTTCATCGGGCGCGTCGGCTCGTCAGAGGTGTGGGGCGGTGACGGGGGGACCGGGCCGGGCGATCCGGCTCGGGGCGGGGGAACGGCCGGGGGCGGCCGACGCGGCGGGGGGGGCCGGGGTGTGGTCGAGGTCGGGGGTGGTGGCGCGGCGGATCATCGACAGTTGGCCGCGAATCACCTGGTCGCGGTCGGCGGTGCTGGCGGGGTGCCGGCGGGCGAACAGCAGCCGGGTCATCAGGCCCAGATGCCCGAACACGGTGCGGATCGTCTTCATCTTCGACCGGCCGTGCATCCGCGCCTCCAGCACCGCCGGCACCTCGACGATGGTGCCGCCCTCGATGGCCAGCCGGCCGAGCAGTTCGGCGACGCCGAGGTAGCGGTTGTGCCGCAGCGGGATGGCCGCCACCGTGCTGCGGCGGTAGACGCGGAAGCAGCTCGTGTAGGTGTACAGCTTGGCGCGCAGGACGCGGCGGTAGAGCCAGGCGCAACCTCTGGACAGGCCGAGCCGCCAGCCGGGGACGTTCTTCACGCCGCCGTCCGGGTGGTACGGCGAGGCCGTCACCAGGTCCACGCCGTGCGTCAGGTGCGGAATCAGGTCGGCGAGTTTGAGCGGGTCGTAGCTGCAATCGCTGTCCATCGAGCAGACGATTTCCGTGTTCGACCCGCGAAGGCCGGTCATGATCGCCGCCGCCACGCCGAGGTTGCGGTCGTGCCGCAGCAGGGTGTACGTCGTCGGGTCGTTGCCGAAGCCGGCTTCCAACCCGACCCAGGTCGCGTCCGAACTGCCGTCGTCCACGAGGAGGAATTGCACGTCGTACCGGTCGGCCAGGTGGTCCTTGACCTCGGCCAGCGTCTTCCGCAGGTACGGCAGGATCTGCTCCTCGTTGAAGCACGGCACCACCACCGACACCGGCACGCGCGGCCCGTCGGCGACCGGTCGCGGCGCGGCTTGCAGCGGGACGAAGGCGGTGCGGGGCGGCGCGGCTTCCGCCTCCGCGCCGAGCAGTTCGGCGCACGAGCCGAACGGGTACGTGTTCAGGAGTTCGGCGATGCGGTCGGGCATCGACGCGAGGTTGCGGTAGTGCCGCATCCGGGTGAACCGGCCGCCGGCGGTCAGGCGGGGCTGGTCCGGGTCCATTTCCCAAGTGTGGAAGTAGGCGACGAGCGGGGTCTTCTGGTGCCGCACCCAGCGGGCGGCGGCGCGGCGCGTCACCCAGCGGGGGAACTGGCGGAGGTAGTTGCCGCCGGCGACGGGCAGGCGGACGCCGAGCATCTTCCCGGTGCTGACGGGCAGTTCGACAATTTGCCGGTCGCCGCGCTCGTGGACGTGGGGGAACCGCCGCGCCGGATCGCCGGCGAACGTCGAGCGAATCGGAGCGAGGCTGGAGTCGTACTCGAAGCCGAGGTCGGCCAGCACGTCCAGCGCCCACAGGTCTTCCGCCCCCAGCCAGCCGTCGGCCAGCCGGTAGCCGATGACCTTGCGGCCGGTGGCCTGCTCGACCGCCGTGCGGGCGCGGTCGGCGTCGGCCCCGAACTCCTCCGGCGTCATGTCGCGGATGCCGCGGTGGTAGTACCCGCGCACCCCGACCTCGTGGCCGGCGGCGGCGACTTTCCTCATCAGGTCCGGGAACTGCTCGGCCACCCAGCCGAGGACGAAGAAGGTGGCCGTCGCCCCGTGCGCCGCCAGCACGTCGAGCGTCCGCTCGGTGCCGACCTCGACCCGCGACTCGAACCGCTGCCAGCGGTTCCGCTGGACGTACTTGTTGAACGCGCCGACCTGGAAGTAGTCTTCCAGGTTGACGGTCAGGATGTGCCGGCGGGCGGGCGGCGGGGTCATCCGACGGCCTCCCGAACGGCGGCGGGGATGCCGGACAGTTCGCGGTACAGGACGTTGGCGATCCGCTTGGCGGCGCGGCCGTCGCCGAACGGGTTCCGCACGGCGGGGGCGACCGGGGGGACTTCGCCGAAGTCCACTTCGGTCTCGTGCGAGGAGGCGTCCGCCGACGGCGCGCCCAGAGTGTCCACGGTCGCCCAGTACGCGGCGGTCAGCGCCTCGGCCAGCGCGTCGGCGGTCGGGGCCAGGGTCGCCGCGCCGCACGCCACCGCTTCCGGCCGCTCGGTGGATTCGCGGAGGACGATCAGCGGCACGCCCAGGCTGGGGGCTTCTTCCTGCACGCCGCCGGAGTCGGACGCGATCCGCCACGAGTGCCGCAGCAGGGCGATGAAGTCGGGGTAGTCGAACGGCTCGGTCAGGTGCGCCCGCTCGACCCCCGCCAGCACCGAGTACGCCTTCTCGCGGACGATCGGGTTCGGGTGCATCGGGAAGATGAGCGCCGTGTCCGGGTGGCGGTCGAGGAAGCCGCGGAGGGCGCGGAGGTTCTGCTCGAGCGCGGCGGGGAAACTCTCCCGCCGGTGCGTCGTCAGCGTGATCCGCTTCAGCCCGTCGGTGGCGGCCAGAAGTTTCACCAGCCGGTCGGACGGCGGGCGGGCACCAAGCCCTTGGAGCGCGTCCACGACCGGGTTCCCGGTCAGGAAGATCGCCGCCGGCGGCACGCCTTCCCGCCGCAGGGACAGCACGTTGTCCCGCGTGCCGGCGAAGTGCCAGCGGGCGAGGCGGGAGATGAGCCGGCGGTTCATCTCTTCGGGGAACGGCGACTGCGGGTCGCTGGTGCGGAGGCCGGCTTCGACGTGCCCGACGGGCACCCGCCGGTGGAACGCGGCGAGGGCGGCGGCCACGGCCGTCGTCGTGTCCCCCTGCACCAGGACCACGTCCGGCCGGACGGCGTCGAGGATCGGGTCGAGGGCGTGCGCGACCCGCGCGAACAGTTGAGTGAGCGGCTGTCCGGGCCGCATCACCGCGAGGTCGTGATCGACCGTCAGCCCGAACAGTGTCACGAACGGGTCGAGGAGTTCGACGTGCTGGCCGGACGACACGACCACCGACCGAAACCGGGCCGGCCGGCGCGCCAGCTCCGCCACCACCGGGGCCAGCTTGATGACCTCCGGACGGGTGCCGAAGACCGTCATGACGGTCCAGGGCGGGCGGGTTGTGGGCGAGGATGAGGTCACGGGCGGTCGGCGGGGTGGGGGTGTTGGTGGGACGTACTGTCCGACAACCTAGCATCTGGAGGGTACAGGTAGGAGAAAATCGGGGGGCAAAAGTTCCGGATTGCAACGCCTTTGCCGGCGGCTCCCTTGCCATGCGAATTTCCGGCTGCCACTCCGCGTTCGGTCGCGGGCGAAATACGCTAGACCGCACACGGCCCTTTCCCGCCCTCGCCCGGAGTCCGTCCTCGTGCCGCCCAGCCCGGTCGATCTGTCGCGGGTGCGAACCGTCCCCCTGCAAACCCGCCCGAACAAGGTGTCGCGGACGGCGTTCGCCGCGCCGCCGACGAAGGGGCAGTCGGTCGCCGCGTTCGTCGCCGGGTTGCCGGGCATCCTGGCGGGCAACGACTTCCGCGCCGTCGTCGCCGCCGTCGTCGCGGCGCGGCGGGCCGGTCGCCCGGTTGTCATCGGCTTCGGGGCGCACGTTCTGAAGTGCGGTCTGAGTCCCGTCCTCATCGACCTGATGGAGCGCGGCATCGTCACCGCGCTGGCGACCAACGGGTCCGGGGCCATTCACGACTTCGAGATCGCGCTGATCGGCGAGACCTCCGAGGACGTGGCGGCGGGGCTGAAGGACGGCACCTTCGGCATGGTGCGGGAAACCGGCGAGATGATGAACGCCGCCGTCAACCGCGTGCTGGCGCGGCCCGACGCCGGGCTGGGAGCGCTGTTCGGCGAGTACCTCGCCGAGATCGACGCGCCGAACCGCGAGTACAGCGTGGCCGTCGCGGCGAAGCGGCTGGGCCTGCCGTTCACCGTCCACGTCGCCATCGGCACGGACATCATCCACATGCACCCGACCGCCGACGGCGCGGCGCTGGGCCGGGCCAGCTTCAACGACTTCCGATTGCTCTGCGGCGTGGTGACGGAGTTGAGCGGCGGCGTCTACCTGAACATCGGCAGCGCGGTGGTGCTGCCGGAGGTGTTCCTGAAGGCGTTCACCGTGGCGCAGAACCTCGGCGCGAACCTGACCGGTTACACCACCGCGAACATGGACATGATCGCCCACTACCGCAGCGGCGAGAACGTCGTCCGCCGGCCGGCGGGCGTGGCGGGGCAGGGGTTCACCCTCATCGGCCGCCACGAGATCATGCTGCCGCTGCTCGCCCAGGCCGTGGTGGACGAACTGTGAACTCCTGGGAACTTCGTCATGCCCCGCCCGCTCCGCGTCCTCGTCACCGCCGGCAACACGCAGACGCCCATCGACCGGGTGCGGTGCGTGACGAACGTGTTCACCGGCCGCACCGGCGGGCGACTGGCGCTCGAGGCGTTCGACCGGGGTCACGCGGTCACGCTGCTCACCTCGCACCCGCGCGTGATCGACGAACTTCGCCCCGGCTTCGCCCCCACTGACCGCTGGCATGTTCAACCGTATCGCACCTTCGATGATTTGCACGCCGCACTTGCGAACCTGATCCCGACCGGCGGCTTCGGCGCGATCCTGCACTCGGCGGCCGTCAGCGACTACGCCCTCGCCGGCGTGTACGCGCCGGCGGCGGGAGCCGCATTCGACGCGACGGAACTTCGCTGGACGGGCGACGGCCCCCATCTGGTGGACGCCGCCAAGGGCAAGGTGAAAAGTTCGCACCCCGAAGTCTGGCTGCGGATGGTGCCGACGCCGAAGCTGGTGGATCGGATGCGGTCGCCGTGGGGCTTCGCCGGCGTGCTGGTGAAGTTCAAACTGGAGGTGGACGTGACGGAGGCGGAGTTGATCGCCGTCGCGCGGCGGTCGCGGGCGCAGTCGGACGCCGACTTCCTGGTGGCGAACACGCTGGACGGGTACGATTCACTCGCCTTTCTGGTGGACCGCGCCGATGTTGTGGAGCGCCTCGCCCGCGCCGACCTGCCCCGGCGGTTGCTGGGGCGGGTCGAGCGGGCGGTCGGCGGCTGACCCGTCACCGCGAGGCGGCCACGAACGCGCCGCCGAGGAAGGCGCTGTTGAACACGAGGCGGTCGCTGCCGAGGGTGGTCATCGACTTGCCGTTGCGGATGCGGAGGAGCGGCTGGTCGCCCGGCCCGCCGATGGCGATGATGTCGTCGTTGCCGTCGTTGTCGATGTCGGCCACGGCCACCCGCAGGCCGGCGAACGGGCGGGTCGGATTGACCGCCGGCGTCTGGGTGGTGTCGGTCGGCAACTGGTTCGGCAGGCCGACGCCGCCGAGGAGTTCGCCGACCGGGGCGGTGGTGCCCGTCACTTGCGGGGCCGACGTGCCGGGCTGCAGCACGTTGAACCCGTTCAGGAACGCCAGCGTGCGGCCGTCGTACACCCGCACCTCGCGGAATCCGGCCCCGCTGCCGACGACGAAGTCGAGGACGCCGTCCCCGTTCAGGTTGCCGACGGCGACGTACGCCCCGGAGTTGGAGGTCGAACTGCCGGCCATGAACGACTTGACCAGCACCGCCTTGCCGACCGCCGCCGCCCGGCCGTCGAACACCTCGACGTGCGGGCCGCCGCCGAAGCCGGGGCTGGTGATGATGTCGGCCGCGCCGTCGTTGTCGTAGTCGCCGACCGCCACCCGCACCCCTCCGGTGAACCCGGCGGCGTAGGCGTAGAAACTGGACGCCAGGGTGACTTGGCCGTTCGCCCCGAGTTTGAACACCCGCACGTTCGGCCCGCCGCCGGTGTCCGCCCCGGTGACGATCTCGGCCAGCCCGTCCCCGTCCACGTCGCCGGCGGCGACGTACAGGCCGGCGGTGTACTTCGGGTCGTAGGCGAAGAAGCTGTACAACACGTTCAGGTTGCGGCCGTCGAACACCTTGACGTTCGGCCCGCCGCCCTGCCCGGTGGCGGTGATGATGTCCGGGATCTGGTCGCCGTTCACGTCGGCCAGCGCGACCCGCACCCCGCCGGTGTACGACGGGGCGTAGGCGTTGAAGCTGAACCGCAGGGAGCCGCCGTAGTCGAACACCTTGACGTTCGGCCCGCCGCCGGCGTCCGCGCCGACGGCGTAGTACTGCGTCTGGACGCGGAAGTGGGAGGCGTAGTTGCCCCAGTTGCCGTCCACCCCCGGCAGGTCCTTGGAGTACTCGTTGAACGTCCAGAAGGAGTTGTCGTCGGTCGGATCGACGACGGTGGCGGAGTAGTCCCCCCAGCGGGTCACCGGGATGCCGCCGATGGTGGTCAGGGTGCCGTAGGTGTTGGCGTACCCGACCTGCCCGACCTTCGACGTGCTGCTCGGCTGGACCACGCCGGTGCGGACGTCCACGCTGGTGAAGAACGCCCCGGCCATCAGCGCCGGGCCGGACGCCGAGAACCCCACCCCGACGACGCCGGCGGCGTTGATGGCGACCGTGCCGTACGACGTGCCGGTGGCCGGGGCCAGGTCCTCGCCGCCGACGTTCATCTGGCGGATCAGAACCGGCGTCCCGCCCGACGTGTCCACCGCCATCAGGTTGACCGTCGGCTGACCGGCGTCCGCGCCGGTCGGCGGGGTGACGGTGTTGGCGAACACCAGGGTGCCGTTCCGCCACGCCGCGTTGTACACCCGCTGGTCGCCGCCGTCGAGGAAGATGCCGGCCGGCTGGAGGAGCGGCTGGGTGACCGGGTTGGGGGCGTTGTCGATGTCCCCCAGGTTGATCCGGGTGAGGGTGAAGGACGGGGCGGTGAGCGGGTCGTCCACCCGGATCACCCGCGCCTCGTCGTTGGCGGCGGCCCCGCCGATGCCGGTGTTCCGCATGTACGACACCAGGTAGGTGCCGTTCGTCCCGGCCGGCCGCACCCCCTGGAGGACGGCCGGCTGGGTGGTGCCCGACGTCAGCCCGGTGCCCGCCCACGGGTCGTACACGTTCACCGCGCTCGTCCCGCCGCCGTACACCTGCTTGTCCATCACCCACAGGCGGCTGTTCACCGCCGCGCCGGCACCGGTGGCGAACGGGTTGCCGGTGAAGTACACGGCGTTCTCGTCCAGCGACAGGCCGGGGTAGTCCGTCCAGTACGTGTTGCCGCCGATCGTCAGGAAGCTGTTGATCGCCTGGTAGTTCCACCCGTCGTTCGGGTCCGCCGTCTTCGACACGGCGACCAGGATGCGGGAATACGTCGTCGAGTTGGAGTCCAGGGTCATGGCCACGAACCGGTCGCGGAACGGGTCGTAGATCACCTTCGGGTCGAAGTTGCCGAACGGCTGGCCGCCGACGGCGAGCGGGGCGAAGAACGTGTCCAGGGTCATCGCCGCCTGCTGGACGCCGGCCTTCGTGTACCAGGCGACGGTGGTGTTGACGATGGTGACGACGTGGTCCCGGCCGGCCGTCCCGTGCGAGTCCGGCGGGACGCTGCCGCCGCCGAGGCTGATGTTCTGCGCGGCGTCGATCGTGTCGAACCCGGCGAGGAGGGTGGCCGGCGTGTCGCGGTCCTCGAGACGTTCCAGGCGGGGCCGCGCGGTCAGGAGCCGACGGTCCGGGGCGGATCGGGACATGGTGGCACTCTTCCTGGTGGCAGGCGCGGGGCGGCGGCGGCCGCGCTAAGGGTCCGGCACGTTGTGTGTCAATATACCCGCCGGAATGCCGGCCGGCGAACGGCAAACCGGCGGCGGCCGCGGAAATGCGCCGCGCCGGCGGCGGCCGTACCGGATGCGCCCGCGACTAGGCGGGTAGTGGTCCCGCCGGTCACGCCGCCCGGAGCGCGAAGTCCGGTCGGTCCAGCCGGAAGTGCCGGCTGTAGTACGGGTCGCCGGCGGCCAGGAACGCGCCCCACTTCTGGTGGAACAGGTCGTACTCCCGCTTGAACCGGGCTTGCTTCTCGGCCGTGTCCTCCGGCCCCCGCGTCTTCGACTCCAGGTGGTACAACTCGGCGTCCGGCGTCCACACCACGCGGTAGCCCTTCGTCAGCACTTGCAGGCACAGGTCCACGTCGTTGAACGCCAGCACGAACCCCTCGTCGAACCCGCCCACCTGCTCGAACACCTTACGGCTCATGAGCAGGCACGCGCCGGTCACGGCGGCCACGTTCTGCGTGTATTGCAGCCGCTGCCCGTGCCCGGCCGCCTGCCGGGGGTACGCCCAGTGGCCGTGCCCCGCCACCCCTCCCATCCCCACGACGATGCCGGCGTGTTGGATGGTGTCATCCGCGTAATACAGTTTCGCGCCCACCGCCCCGACCCCCGGCTGGACGGCCAGCTTCACCATCGCCTCCAGCCAGTCCGGGTTGATGGCCTCGATGTCGTTGTTCAGGAACAGCAGCAGTTCGCCGGCCGCCTGGTTCGCGGCGAAGTTGTTCACCGCCGCGTAGTTGAACGGCTTCGTCCACTCCAGCACGCGCACGTTCGGCTTCTTCGCCAATTGGCGGTAGTAGTCGTGCGTCTGCGGCAGGGTGCTGCCGTTCTCCACCACCAGCAGCTCCCAGTTGGCGTAGCTGGACTTCTCCAGCGAGTCCACGCACCGCGCCAGCATGTCCGCGTGGTCCTTGTTCGGGATGATGACCGTGACCAGCGGCTGTGTCCGCAGGTGGTAGACGGGGTGATACGTTCCCAGCGTCGGCCCGTCGTGGACGGAGGCGTCGATGCCCAGCCGGACGAAATGCTCGGCCAGCGCCTTCTTGCCGTTCTCGAACGCATAACTCTTGCTGCCCTTGTTCGACGCCGTGGATTGCGCGTGCATCCGCCAGTGGTACAGCACCTGCGGAATGTGGGCGATCTTCTTCGCCACTTCCGAGGCGCGCAACACGAGGTCGTAGTCCTGCGCGCCGTCGAACCCGTCGCGGATGCCGCCGAGCGTCGCCAGCAACTCCCGCTTCAACACCAGCAGATGGCAGACGTAGTTGCGGCTGCGGATGGTCTCCGGCGACCAGTCCGGCTTGAAGTTCGGTTCCACCCGCTCGCCGGCGGTGTCGATCTTGTCCTCGTCGCTGTACAGGAAGTCGGCATTCGGGTCGGCGTTGATCGCGGCGGCGACCTCGTGCAGCGCGAACGGGGCGAGGGTGTCGTCGTGGTCGGCGAACGCGACGAACGCGCCGGTGGCGAGTTCGAGGGCGGCGTTCGTGTTGCCGGCGATGCCGCGATTGGCGGCCAGGACGTTCACCCGGATGCGGCCGTCCTGTTTGGCGAACGCTTCCAACATGGGCCGGACGTGCGGTTCGGTGCTGGCGTCGGCGAGGCACAGTTCCCAGTGGGAGTACGTCTGCGCCAGGACCGACTTCACCAGCGCGTCGAGGAACGGCCCCGGCGGGTTGAACACCGGCACCACCACCGACACCGTCGGCATCTTGGCGAAGCGGTGCGACCGCTGTCGCGCCAAGTCGGCGGCCTTCGGTTCGCAGCGGGCGATCCAGCGGCGGTACTCGTCCGGCGGGGTCGCCTCGCTCAGGTGCCGCTGTTCCGGCGGCGGGCCGTTGCGGGCGGCGCGGCGGCCGAGGAACACGCCGGCGAGCGAGCCGACCGATTTGCCGGCCGAGCGGAGCATCGCGCGGCGGCGGGTGTGGATCGGGAAGAAGCGGTTGACGAGTTTGTTCACCGCGTTGGCGAAGCGGAACGCCTTCCCGGCTTTGACGTTCGCCAACTCCGCCGTCCGCGTCTCCAGCAACTCGGTGCGGCGGAGCAACGCCGCTTCGAGCTGCTCGATGCGGCGGGCGGCGATGTCGAGTTGCTGGCGAAGGTCGTCGGGCACGGGCAGGCTCCGGGAGGCGAAGCCGGGTTATAGCCGCGAGGCGGAACGCGCGGCAAGGCGAAGGGAGAAACAGCAAGACTAACCACAGAGACACAGAGGCACAGAGAAGGCAAGAAGGGAGGTTGAAATCAATCTTTCTCTCTTCGGTCTTCTCTGTGTCCCTGTGCCTCTGTGGTTAGTCCGGCATTTCTCCCACGAGCCGCCTCACCGCCTCGGCGTACTTGGCGGCGGTGTTCGCCACCACCTCGGCCGGCAGTTCCGGCGGCGGGCCGGACTTGTCCCAGTCGGAGGTTTCCAACCAGTCGCGGAGGTATTGCTTGTCGAACGACGGCGGCGACCCGCCCGGCTTGTAACTCTCTGCCGGCCAGAACCGCGAGCTGTCGGGCGTCAGCACCTCGTCGATCAGGATGAGTTCGCCCGACGGCAGCCGGCCCCATTCGAGCTTCGTGTCCGCCAGAATGATCCCCTGGCCTTCGGTGTACTCGGCGGCGCGGCGGTATACGGCCAGCGTGCGGTCGCGCAGCTCCGTCGCCAGCTCCAGGCCCACGACCGTCGCCATCTCGTCGAACGACACGTTCTCGTCGTGGCCTTCCTCGGCTTTGGTGGCGGGCGTGAAGATCGGTTCGGGCAACTTCGCGGCTTGCGGAAGTCCGGCGGGCAGCGGCACCCCACATACGGATTGCGTCATCCGGTACTCCTTCCATCCGGTGCCGAGGAGGTAGCCGCGCGCGACGCACTCGAACGGCACCACGGCGGTCTTCCGCACCAGCATCGTCCGCCCGGCCAGTTGCTCGCGGAACGGCTGGAACCCCGCCGGCAGGTCGGCCACGTCGGTCGAGATCAGGTGGTTCGGCACGCCGAGGAAGTCGAACCAGAACAGCGACAGGCGGGTGAGCAACTCGCCCTTGCCGGGGATCGGCGTCGGCATCACCCAGTCGAACGCGCTGACGCGGTCGGTGGCGACGATGGCCAGTCGGTCGCCCAGGTCGTACACGTCGCGGACCTTGCCCTCGCGGCGCGGGAACCCCGGAACGGCGGTGCGGAAGACCACGGCGGACATGGCACGGACTCCGAAGCGGAAGGCGAAACGGCTGTTGTATCTCCAGAAGACGCCTCACCCCGGAACCGGTTTGTCCGGGCCGCTCTTGCTCGTTTGCCCCGCGCCGTCGCCCGTGCCGGCCGGCGACCGTACAACAGCGGCAAACTATGGGTCTCGCGCGACCACTCGAAGACGGAGCGGAATCATCCGCCGGAGGGTTCATCATGCCGACGTTGACCGTGGACGGAGTCGGGGCGTTCGAGGTGCCGGCCGGCAAGCGGCTGGTGCTGGCGCTGACCGACGAGGCCGGGGTGGACCAGTTGCACGCCTGCGGCGGCAACGCCCGCTGCACGACCTGTCGGGTCGAGGTGGTGGCCGGCGAGCCGAGCAAGATGACCGACGCGGAGAAGGCGGTGCTGGCGGCGAAAGGCGTCACCGGCGTGCGGCTGAGCTGCCAGATGACGTGCGACGCCGACCTGACCGTGAAGGCGATCAGCCGGTTCGCCGGCAGCGGCCGCGCCGACGCCGGCAAGCGGCCGACCGACGCCCTCGCCCCGCCGCCGACGTTCAGTGCGTGACTGTCCGAGTGTCTCGTTAGCCCGGCGCGCCAGCGAAGGCCGTGTGTCATACGGCCCTTGCTCGCGCACTGTCTGTTACCCACATCGTGCCGATCACGGGCTTGGCTTCTCCGGCAGCTTCGCGGCCATCAGCAGCAGCACCCCGGCGAGCAGTGTCGTCGCGGCGCTGCTGGCCAGGCTGACGAGGTGCCACGCGCCGAATGCGGCCTTCGCGGACGCCGCCACGTCCGCGTCCGCGCTCCACCGGTTCACGCTCAGCCGCGCCACCTCTTCCGACAGCGGCCACCCGCCTGCCACGAGTAACCCGGCGGCGACCGCCAGCCAGAACCGCCGGCGGTGCAGCGCGGAAGTCGGCTCCATCCGCCGGAAGCCGTAGGCCGTGACCACCGCCGTCAACGCGCACAGCGCGGCGAGCAGGAAGTAGCGCGGGAACAGCGGCGCGACGGCGGCCCCGGCCAAGGCGGACGCTAGCGCCGCGCGGTCTTGATCCGTGGCCCCTTCGGGGAGGAGGCGAAACTGGGCCGTGCGGTTGTTCGGCTGCGACTTCACCACCTCGGCGAACGAATCGAAGATCGGCAGCGCGGCCATGAAGTTGAAGAACGCCGCCGCCCCGAACCACCAGCCGACGGCGACGATGTGGAACGCTTTCAGCAGTACCACCCGCCGCTCGGCGTCGTCGATGCGGCTCTCGGTGCCGGCCAGCAGCCGCCTCACGTTCGACCGGTGCTTGACGAGGACGAACGTCGCCGCGACCAGCACGAACGCCGTGACCACCCACTGCGGTTCGGCGAACGGCCCCGGCACCGACACCAGCCGCGCCGCCATGATGACGACCGCCGCCGCCAGCGACGCGGCCGAGATGTGCCGGGTGGCGAGCAGCACCGTCACCCACGCCAGCACCGCCACCGCCGTCGGCCCCGGCACCAGCACGGCCACGATCCCGGCCCCCGTCGCCACGCCCTTTCCGCCTTGGAATCCCAGGTAAATCGGGAACAAGTGGCCGAGGAACGCGGCCGCCCCCGCCGCGACGGTCAGTACCTCCGGGAAGCCGAACGCGGTGCCGGCATCGGGGTGCAGCGCGGTCGCCGCCCGGAGTGCGAACGCCGTCGGGAGCGCGCCTTTCAGGAAGTCCAGCGCGAACGCGGCTAGGCCCCACGACCGGCCCAGCACGCGGCCGACGTTGGTCGCGCCGATGTTGCCGCTGCCGACGCGGTACAGGTTCACCCCCTTCAACAGCCCGATCAGGTAGCCGAACGGGATCGCCCCGACGAGGTACGCGGCGGCAACGGCGACGACGGCGGCAGCGGTGGGGGACATGACCACGCGGTGGGAGAGTGGGAACGAACCGGAGAGCGGTGTTATACAGCGAGCGGCGAGTTGTGATCCGTTCCGGCGGTGGTCCACGCGCCGGGATGTGGCCCTCCGGTGACCCTCTCCCCCACGACAGTAGGGGAGAGGTAGAGGCAGCCGGCTTTCCGGTCGGCCAGTTCCCCGCCGCGGTCTCACGTCGCGCCGCTCGCGGGGGTGTAATCAAATTTACACTTTCGCTGTTGACTTGCCGGGCAGCCGGGCGTATATGTACATGGAGTCACTTTCTCGTTCCGGGGTGCAACCGTGAACACCGCTACCCAAACACCCGCCACCGACCTGGCCGACCGCTTCCGGTGCGAGTCGGACGTGCCCGATCCGCCGCCCGACGCGGCCGGGCGCAAGCAGTACTGGGAGGACACCGTCGCCGAGGCGGTGGCGGAGCTGCGCCGCCGGCTGGCCAGCACGCGCGACGAGAAGTCCTTCCAAGCCTTGCAGATGATCCTGGACTTGGAGAAGACCCGCCTGCGCCACAAGGCCCCGGTCGCCGGCACGGAAGTCGAGACGCACTGGTCGTCCGGACTGGGGTCGATGGAAGACAGCACGTCGTCGGGCGGCAAGTACGAGGGGCCGAAGAAGTCCGAGCCGGAAGCGTCAGCGACGGTCCTTCCCGACGCCCCGTCGCTCGCGCCTCCGGCTCGAACCGGACCCGACGCACCGTCGCTGACGCTTCCGGCTCGGACCGAACCGCCGCTGCCGTCGTACCCGTTCCCGCCGAAACCCCTGCGGCCGATCCCGATGCGCGAGCGGGTCAAACTCCAAGACGGCATCCACGCCCACTTCCACGACCACGACGACGACTGGATGCTGGAGCCCGGCCGCGGCCGCCGCGCGCGCGCCGTGCTCGCCGCACGAGCGGCGGCGGCGGCAGAGGTCGTCGAGCCTCTCCTCCCGCTCATCCTCCCGCCGCCGCTCCCGCGCCCCGTGGTCAAGAGCTTCGACCTGTTCTCCGTCAGTTAGGAATTCGACGCTCCCTGGCGGTCGCGGCTCGTCGGAAGCCGCCCGGCGTCTGTAACGGAATGGCCGGACGGCCGCCGTTTGCGATAATCCCCGGAACTCCGCGCGGGCGGGGCGGGTTGAATGTCGGTTTCCCCAATCGGAACGAGGGCGCGGCCATGATGCGAGTGCTGGCGGTGTGCGCGGCGGCAGTCGCCGTGGCGGTCGGGTCGGCGGCGGACTGGGCGCGGTTCCGCGGGCCGAACGGCACTGGCGTGGCGGCCGACGCCGCCCCGGTCAAGTTCGACCTGACGACCGACCTGGCGTGGAAGACGGAGATTCCCGGCGTCGGGTACGGGTCGCCCATCGTGGTGAAGGGGAAGGTGTTCGTGCAGAGCGCCACCGACACCAAGCGCTACCTGACGTGCGTGGACGCGGCCACTGGCAAGGAGCACTGGCGGGTGGGGATGGATTCCCCCGCCCCGCCGGGCATGCACAAGAAGAACACCGCCGCCTCCGGCACCCCGTGCAGCGACGGCGAGCGGGTGTACGCCGCCTTCTGGCTCGGCAACGACATCGCCGTTTATGCCTACGACTTCAAGGGCGTGCCCCTCTGGGACACGACCGTCGGCAAGTTCATCGGCCAGCACGGGGCGGCGCACTCGCCGATGGCGTTCGACGGCAAGGTGTACTTCAACCTCGACCAAGACGGCGCGGCCGAGTTGGTGGCACTGGACGCCAAGACGGGCAAGGTGGCGTGGCGGAAGGCGCGCAAGGCCAACCGCTCCAGTTACACCACCCCGCTGGTGCTGGAGGAGAAGGGGAAGCCGGCGCAGCTGATCGTCGGCAGCACCACGACCGTGGACAGCTACGACCCGGCGACCGGGGACGTGAACTGGACGTACACCGTCAAGTGGGCCAACCCGAACAAGCAGCTCCGGGCCATCGGCCAGCAGGTGGTCGCCGGCGGCAGCGTGGTGACGTACTACGGCGAGGGCGGGGCCGACCGCTACATGGTGGCGGTGAAGCTGGGCGGCACCGGGGACGTGTCGGCGACCGCCAAGGCGTGGTCGGCGACGAACGGGAAGACCCCGTATGTGCCGAGCATGATCGCCCACAAGGACCACCTGTACTGGGTGACGGACAACGGGTTCGCCTCCTGCGCCGACGCCAAGACCGGCAAGGTGCTGTGGACGGACAAGGTGTTCGAGAAGGCCGTGTCGGCGTCCCCGATTCTGATCGGCGACACCATCTTGGCGGTGGACGAGTCCGGCAACGTGGCCAGCTTCAAAGCCTCTCCGAAGGAACTCGGCGACGTGGAGAAATCGGCCCTCGGCCAGCCGGCGTTCGCCACCCCCGCCGCGGCCGACGGCAAGCTCTACTTCCGCGGCGGCAAGTTCCTCTTCTGTATCGGCGGGAAGAAGTCGTGAAAGTATTCTGCTCGCTCCGCGAGCGGTCTTCCGAACCCGACCCGCTCGCGGAGCGAGCAGAACACTTGGCCAGATCATGACCGTCACCGTGCTGACGCCTCCGGGCACAGGGGCCATCGCCACCGTGCGGGTGGCCGGGGCCGGCGCGTGGGCGGCAGTGCGGGAGCGATTCCGGCCGGCCGGGTCGAAGCCGCTGCCGGAGTCGCCGGAGTTGCACCGCGTCTGGTTCGGCACGCTCGGGGAAGGCGGCGACGAGGTGGTGATCGGCGTGGAGCAAGTCGAGCCGGAGCCGGTGATCGATCTCCACTGCCACGGCGGGCGGGTGGTGGTGAAGTGGGTGCTGGGCTTGTTTGGGGAAGGTGGCGAACGGCGCGACGTGAGTCCGCCGGTTCTTCACGCGGTACCGGCGGGACTCCTCCCCCACGCGCCGACGCTCCGCACGGCGTCGGTCCTGCTCGACCAGTTCCACGGCGCGTTCGCCCGCGCCGTCGCGGAGTGCCTCGAAGACCTGTCGCTCCTGCCCCGGTTGGCGGCGCTCGCGCCGGTCGGCCGGCATCTGATCGAGCCGTGGCGGGTGGTCCTGGCCGGGCCGCCGAACGTCGGCAAAAGCTCGCTCGTTAACGCGCTGGCCGGGTTCGAGCGGAGCGTGGTCGCGGCGGTGGCCGGCACCACCCGCGACGTGGTGACGGTGCGAGTGGCGTTCGACGGCTGGCCGGTGGAACTGAGCGACACCGCCGGACTGCGCGACGCGGGCGAGGAGTTGGAGGCGGAAGGGATCGCGCGGACGAAGGCGCGGGTGGAGTCCGCCGATCTCGTGGTGTGGGTGATGGACCTCACGAGCCGTGAACCCGTATGGGCACCGTCCGACTTCGGTGGGAAGTTGCTGAACATCGGCAACAAGTCGGACGCGGCGCGCGGCTGGGCCGGTTCCGACGCTTGGTACGATGCGTGGGGAATGCTCCGCGTCTCAGCCACCACCGGGGCCGGCGTGCCAATGTTCATCGGCGAGATCGTCCGCCGGCTGGTGCCGGTCGTGCCCCGCCCCGGTGAGGGTGTCCCTTACACGCCCACGCTCGCGGATGGGGTGGAATCCGCCGCCGCGACCCTCGCGGCCGGCAACCCCGACGCCGCCCGCAAACTCCTCCGGGACGGCCTCGGCTAGCCGGGGGTGTCGCACCGGTGATTCGGCGCGGGTCGCCGTCGTTCCCCGGCTCGGCACCCGCCCCGCTGCACCCGCCGTCGTCGGTCGGCCGATGACACCGTTCGACCAACCATTCACACCCTGAGGTCGAACGCATGCGGTGGGTCTTCGCCGTGGCTCTGGCCGTCGTCGCGGCCGGGCCAGCCGCCGCCCTTCCGGGTTCGCTCCACCTGTTCGGCCCGGATCGGCTGACGCGACTGAACCGCACCCTCGCTGGGACGGTGCTGGATTACACGCACATCCACGGGGCCGACAACCGCGGGTGGTCGGCCGCCCTCGGCCAGAAGCGGGACGTGTACGTCTACCTGCCGCCGGGGTACGACGGGACGGCGAAGTTCCCCGTCATGCTGTGGCTGCACGGCATCGGGCAGGACGCGTCGAACTTCCTCGACCTGGTGCCGCACTTCGACGCGGCCATCCGCAGCGGGGCGCTGCCGCCGCTGGTCATCGCCGCGCCGGACGGCAGCATCCTCGGCCGCCGGTCGCTGTTCAACACCGGCAGCTTCTACGCCAACTCGAAGGCCGGTCCGTTCGAGGACTACATCGTGACGGACGTGTGGGAGTGGGTGAAGGCGTCGTTCGCGGTGCGGCCGGAGCGGGACGCGCACGTCATCGCCGGGGCCAGCATGGGCGGCGGCGGGGCGTACAACATCGCCTTCAAGCACAAGGCCGAGTTCGGCCACGTCGTCGGCATCCTGCCGGCCCTCGACTTCCGCTACACCGACTGCCACGGCAACTACTTCGCCGACTTCGACCCGAACTGCATCGGCCGGCGGACCAGCTTCCCCCGGAGCGACGTGATCGCCCGCTTCTACGGGGTCGTCAAAGTGCGCTCGCGGCGGATGCTGGATCCACTCGTCGGCCGCGAGCAGGTGGGCATCAGCGAGTTCGCCTCGGAACACAACCCGGTCGAGTTGCTCGCGTCCCGCGACGTGAAGCCGGGCGAGTTCGGTTTGTTCGTCGGGTACGCCGGCCGAGACGAGTTCAACCTGGACGCGCACGCCGAACACTTCCTGCACGTGGCCAAGCAGCGGGGCGTCGGAGTCCACGCGGTGAAGATTCCCGACGGCCGGCACAACGTCCCCACCGGCATCCGCTTCTTCCCGGAATGGAACCGCTGGCTGGCCCCCCGCCTGGCGGCCTACGTGCCCGAGGGCTACCGCGTCGGCGGCGGGTGTGCCTGTGCCGTGACGCACGCGCCGTTCGTGACGGGCACCTCCCGGCCGAAGTACCTGTCGCCGATGCCGTGCGCGCCGTGCGGCCTGGGGTGGTAGTTGGATCTTGCGAGCCGCGACCGCCGGGGAGTGGCATCTTCGCCACCGCGCCGGGCGAGGGACCGGTGCGGCAGGGTGACAGCCCGCTGTCACTTCACCGGGCGGGGGGCTACCGCCGCAGCAACGCGGCCGACTCGCTCCCCGACCCCGAGGCGAACGGGTCGCCCGCGAACGGGTGCGCGTCCGGCACCTTCTTCTCGAACGAGTCCGCGACCTTCGGCACGGTCACGGTCGCCGTCACCTTGGTGTTCGTGTCGTCCTTCTTCTCGTCCGCCAGCAGATTCGCGGCGGCGAACAACAGGGTCGAGAGAGCCAGTCGGCGGTCCATTGTGGTAGCCTCACGATTCGGATGTGACAGAAGTGCAGGCACTGTCTCGTGCGACAGGTGTGAAGTGGGAGCAAAAAGAGAAGAGCCGGATCGCGTCGGATTTCCAGACACGACCGCGACTGACCGGCACAATCGCTACAATCCGCACGAATTCGCGGATACTCGCCGCTCACGACTCGGCCGAGTGGCAATTCTGACTTCGTGGGATTGC
>JAYUFU010000169.1:0-18181 GCA_043738505.1 Fimbriiglobus sp.
CACCAGTGGCGTCGCGGGGGTTTCTTCGTTGGCCTTACGCCTTCTTCGTATCCCCGGCCGGTTCGCCCGCCATGAACTTGTAGGCGAGGCCGGCGGCGATGGCACCGACGATGGGAGCCAGCCAGAACAGCCAGAGCTGCTGGATGTGTTCCATGTGCCGGGTGACCAGCGCCGGGCCGGTGCTGCGGGCCGGGTTCACCGACGTGTTCGTGACCGGAATGCTGATCAGGTGGATGAGCGTCAGGCCGAGGCCGATGGCGATGGGGGCCATGCCGGCCGGGGCGCGCTTGTCGGTGCTGCCCAGGATGATGATCAGGAACATGAACGTCAGGACCGCTTCCGTGAGGAAGCAGACCGCCATCGGGTACGACTTCGGCGAGAGGCCGTCGAACCCGTTGGTGGCGAAGGTGCCGGCTTTGGCGGGCACGTCCGGATTCAGCACCGGCGCGTTTTCGCCGCCGCTGGCGATGACCAGGAGCACCACCGCGCCGAGTAGCCCGCCGGCGACTTGCACGACGATGTACGGGAGCAAGTTCTTCGCCTCGAACCGGCCGGCCACGCACAGCCCGATGCTCACCGCCGGGTTCAGATGGCAGCCGGAGATGTGGCCGATGGCGTAGGCCATCGTCAGCACCGTCAGGCCGAACGCCAGCGACACCCCGACCAGGCCGATGCCGAGGTTGATCGGCGTGGACCCTTCGGTGGCGAAGAACTTGGCCGCCAGCACCGCGCTGCCGCAGCCGCCGAACACCAGCCAGAACGTGCCGATGGCCTCGGCCATCAGTTTCCGTCCGATCATCGTTACATCCTTCCCCGAGAGCGGGGTGGTGAGTCACCCGCCACGGGCGTCATGTAGGGTGGCGAAAGGGGTCGCGGACGTGGGATTCGCCGCAGGTGGGACGAATCGCCACTCCCGCGCGGAACATTTCGCTAGGCCACAGATACGGGCGGGTTGTGGAAGGACAAGGCAGTTCGGCGGCGTCAGCGCGGGTGCGGTGCGGGAATCGTGCGGCGGACTTCGGGGGCGGAAATGACGGCCGTCGCCCCGTCCGGCCACGTCACCCGCACCTCCTCGACGGACTCCACCGCCCCCAACCCGAAATGCGCGACCGGCTCCATCCGGCAGTCGATGACCCGAATCTGGGTCCGCCCGCCGGCGCGGAGTCGAACCACCGCGCCCCGCGCCGGTGCGCCGAAGCGCGTGAGTGGTCGCACGCGAAGCCAGTGGTGATCGCCGGTCGCCACTTTGAACAGGCTCAGTGGCTGTGCGGCCTGCTCGCCGTGGGCCAGCAGCAATTCGAGCCGGCCATCGCCGTCGATGTCCGCCACGGCCGCGCCGGTGCCGTAGCCTCCCGGCTCGGCCGCCGCCCCGACATCCGCGAGTACCCAGTCCAACGGGTGCCGGCTGTCCGGCGAGCGGCGAAAGAGTCGGTTCGGTTCGCCCTGGCAGTGGAAGAACAGTTCCTCGTAGCCGTCGTTGTCGAAGTCGGCGGCAATCAGTGTGCGGACCGCGCCCGGATACGCCATCGCCGGCGTGGCCCGGTCGTGGAAGGTGCCGTCCGACCGACGGATCAGGAGCCGGTTCGGCCCGTCCCAGTTGGCGACGGCAAGGTCGAAATGCCCGTCGTCGTCGGCGTCCAGGCCCGCGACGCCCCGCGCGCGTTCGCCGGCGTCGGCCAAGCGGACGGCCGCGGCGATTTCCAAGAACGTGCCGCACCCGGTGTTCCGGTACAGGAAGTTGGCCCCTTGTTCGTTCCCGCAGAATACGTCCGGCAGGTCGGAGGCGAGCGGACCGACCCACAAACTCTTCCCGGCGGTGACGGCGTCAAGACCCAGTGCCGGGGCGAGGTCGGCGAGGTGGCCGTCGGCCGTCCGCTCGATGAACCTCATCGGCGTGCCGGCACCGGCGACGAGGAACCCGTACCGCCCGGACCCGCGGCGGTCCACGGCGGCCACCGACCGACCGCCGGTCGAATGGCGAACGGCGCAATTGGTCGGGTCGGCGAACAGGTCGTGCCAGTGGCCGCCGGCGGCGCGGCGGAACAGGCGATCCGCGTGGCGGCCGCGCCCGGCGGATGTGTCGGCGTTGAGGACGTACAGTTCTTCAACCCCGTCGCCGTCCACGTCGGCGGCGGCGGCGGCGACACTCGGTCGGCCGTCGTCGGTCAGGGCACGCGGGGTGCGATCCAGCAGCCCGCCGCCGACCCAGGCGAGCACGCGGTTCGGCCCGCCGTCCCCGCACACCGCGAACTGCGGAGCGCCGGAACCGAGCAAGTCCGCCACCGCCACGCCGGAACACGAGGCGGGCGGGTTGGAGCGGATCCGGTCACTCCAATCGGAAAACATGGTGAATGTCACCCTGCGTGGCGGTCGAGACCCTCTATTCTTAGCCACTGTCGTGCGCGTTCGAGTCGGAAACGGCACCGGGAGGTTTCGCCACATGCTCCAAGTCACACTCACGGTTCCGGGGGAGTTCGCCGCCAAGCAAGTGGACTCGCCGAGCCGATCCGGGGCCAAGAGCGAAGCGATCGTCCGCGTGCGGCGGATCGGCGTCTGCGGGACGGACCTGCACGCCTTCGCCGGCCGGCAGCCGTTCTTCACCTACCCGCGCGTCCTGGGGCACGAACTCGGCGTCGAGATCGAATCGGTCGTGCCCGGCGACCACGGGCTGAAGGCCGGCGACCGCTGCGCCGTCGAGCCGTACTTCAACTGCGGACGCTGCCCCTCGTGTCGGCGCGGACGGACCAACTGCTGCGAATCGCTGCAAGTCCTCGGCGTCCACATCGACGGCGGGATGCGGGAGCGGTTGGCCGTGCCGGTCGCCAAGCTGCACAAGTCGGCGACGCTGACGTTCGACCAACTGGCCCTGGTGGAGTCGCTGAGCATCGGCCGGCACGCCGTGGGGCGAGCGAAACTCGGCGGCGGCGAGTCGGTCCTGGTAGTCGGGGCCGGACCGATCGGCCTGGCCGTGGCGCAGTTCGCGGTGGCGGCCGGCACGACCGTGACGGTCCTGGAACGCAACCCCCTTCGCGCCGCCTTCGCCAACCGGTTCGGGGCGGCGGGCGTGGAGACGGCCGGAGGGAAACTGTTCGACTTCGTGTTCGACGCCACCGGCAGCAAGGCGGCGATGGAGGCGAGCTTCGAGCGGGTGGCGTTCGGCGGCACCCTGGTGTTCGTCGGTCTCGTGCAGGACCGCGTGTCGTTCGACGACCCGCTGTTCCACCGCCGCGAGATGACCGTGCTGGCCAGCCGGAACAGCGCCGCCGCCTTCCCGCCGATCATCGCCGACATCGAAGCCGGGCGGCTGGACACGACGCCGTGGATCACCCACCGGCTGTCGCTGGCCGACGTGCCCGCCAAGTTCCCCCTGCTCCCGCCCGACCCGACGCTCATCAAGGCGATGATCGAGGCGTGAGGGCGAATCGCTCACGTCTTCGTGTTCGGCCGGTGACGGCCGCACCAGCCGACGACGACCTTCTTGGCGTCCTCGTCGCGGTACCAGTGGACCGACAGGCACTTCTTCGGGTCGAACGACTTGCCCAGGCTGACGTGCGGTTCGAACAGCCGCCGCACGCCGTCGTACAGGAAGGCGTAGTCCTCCCAGTTGTTGCTGGCCGTCGTCTGCGACAAGTGCGGCTTGTACACGAACTGCGGGTCGGCCTTCTGGAACGCCTCGAACCACTCCATGTTCAGCGCGTTCGTCCGCCACCGCCGGGCGATGTCGCCGAGCGCGTGCAGCAGGGCGTACACCCGCTGCGGGTTCTGGTACGGCGAGTCGGCGGCGGACTCGTCGGCCGATTTCAGGAACAGCAGCTCCTGCGGGAACTCGGCCTTCGCCCGCTCCGCCGCGTCCACCACGGTCTCCGGCACCCACTCCTCGCCGGTCGCCTGGGTGCCGCGCCGCTTCTTCCCGCCGAGGGCCAGGAGCTGACTCCGCTGCTCGAATACGGTCTCGTGCAGGTCGTCCAACTCCACCCGCAGCTCCTCCCGCTCCGCCGCCAGTTCCCGGTTCTCCTTTTCCACCTCGGCGCAAAACGCCGCCCGTTCCTGCTCCCGCTCTGTCCGCTGGTCGTTCAGGGCGGCCTCGACCCGCCGAAACGCCCCGCCGCAATCCCGCCGCGCCAGCCCGTCCAACGGGTGCCGGGCGTCGGCGAGCGATTCCAGAGTGAACGGCAGCAGGCGGTCCAAAATGTCGGGGCGGATCGGCTCGGCGAACTCGGCCGGCAGCGGCCCGTCCGAGGCGAGCCGCCAGACGACCGAGGCGGACAACCGGTCGCCGGCGCGGGCGACCGCGTACTCCTGAACCAACTCGCTCCCGGGGTAAAGCCACGGCTGTTGCCACGTCAGGCGATACCGCTCGTGGGCCGGGGCGAGGCAGTCGGACTGCACGCCAATGATGTGACCTGGGGCGGGTTCGACGGTGCCCCCGTCCGGCAGGACGAATCCCGGCGACTCTTCGGTAAACGCCCCCTCGACCCAGCCGATGAAAAGCCCGCCGACCTCGGCGAACCGGTCGTCGGCGGACACCCCCGGCGGACACGACACGTCGGCTAGGAACGCATGAATCGGCAACATCGCCGTCCTCCCGTGTTGGATTTTGGCCCGGAGGAGACCACCGGGCCGACTATTCCTTCTTCGCTCGCGGGGCGAGCAAGTACGCGATCAGGTCGGCGACATCGGCCTTCGCCAACTGCTTCTCCAACCCGTCCGGCATCAGCGATTGGCCGGAGCCGGTGAGTTTGTCGATGTCGGCCCGCAGGATCGTGACCTCCCCTTTCTCCGGCAGTCGGAGGGTGACAGCGGTCGAGTTTTCTCCCGCGATCACGCCCGTCAGCGTCCGGCCGTCCAGGGTGACAACCGCATACTGGACGAACCGGGGATCGACCTCGCGGCTCGGGTCGAGGATGTCCACCAGCAGCGCGTCGGGCGTCTTGTTGCCCAGCGCGGCGGTGAGGTTCGCCCCCACCTCCTTGCCGACGCCGTCCAGGTTGTGACAGCCGGCGCACGCTTTCCCGAACACCGCCTTGCCCTTCGCCGCGTCCCCCTTCAATTCTAACGCCGCCCGGTAGTCTTCGATGACGCGCTTTCGATCCGGGTTCCCAACGCCCAGCAGTTTCACCGCGAGCGCCTTCACCCCGGCGTCCGGATGGGCACGCAGTTGCGCCGACCGTGCGGGGTCGATGTGCGTCGGGGACACGGTGCCGGCTTCGACCGCCGTCAGCAGTTTCCGCACCCCGCCGACGCGGGTGGTCAACGCGGCCAGCGCGGCGGCGCGCACCTCCGGACTGTACCCTTTCCACCCGACCAGCAGCAAATCGGCGGCCGCATCGGTCCCGTGCCGTGCGAGGCCGGACACGACTGCCAGTTGCAGTTCGGCCGGCGCAGTGGGTTGGAGGAGATCTTCGGCGAGTAACTTCAGTCCGCCCGAGTGCGAGCGTCCGAGGACGAGACCCGCCGCTGTGCGGTCGCTCAACTTCGCCTTCTCGTCGCGAGCGATCCGGCCCAGTTCCAGCATGACTCCGAACAGAACCGGCTGGTCGAACGCTGGGAGTTTCCCCATCTCGTCCATCACCTCGTCCGGTGTTCCGCCGAGGGCGTCCACGAGCGCGACGAAGCGATCCGGCGAGAACTCCTTCGCCCGAATCGCGTTCCACAACGCCCTCACGACTGCCGGGCGATCCGTCCGCGCGGCGACCGTCGCCACCCGCGCGACGGCGGGCGAGAGCGGTTCCGTCTTCAGCAGGTCCGCGAGTAGCGTGCCCGCGTTGCCCTTCACCGAACTCAGCACCGCCGCCGTGGTCCAAGAGTCCTTTTCGTCCTTCGCCAGGATGGCCGCGAGCGCGGCCGTCGCGTCCTTGTGCTGGCACTCGCCCAGGCTGAGCGCCGCCTGGAAGCGGACCATCGGGTCGGCGTCGACGGCCAGCTTCACCGCCACGTCGCGGATCGGCGGCGAGTCGGTCAGCCGGGGTTCACTCAGGATTAGCGATTGGATACGGACTCCGGCGTCGGTGTCCGTCAACCCAGCGAGGATCAGCTCATCGGTCAGTTTGCCGAAGGCGCGCAGCACCCACATGGCGTGGACGCGACCCGGCGGGAACCGGCACTCGGCGGCCAGCTTCTGGAGGGGTCCCACCGCCTCGGCGGGCTTCGCTTCCAGGAGCAACCGCTGCGCGGTTGCTCTTCTCCAGGCGTTCTTGCTGCCGAGTTCGCCCACCAGTTCCGCCGGGGTCATGTTGCCCGGCAGCTTGCCGACCTTCGGTCGGCCCCAGTTGCCCGTGATTCGCCAGATGCGGCCGCGGTCGCGGGACTCCAGATTCCACTTCTTCTTGATGTCGTCCGGCAGCGAGAGCGGCGTCTCGATCACCTCGCGGTAGAAGTCGGCGACGTAAATGGCCCCGTCCGGGCCGATGGCGAGGGCACACGGGCGGAACCAGTTGTCGGTACTGGCCAGGAACTCGCGGTCGGGGTATGTCCGCTTCGCGGTGAAGACGGCTCCGTTCGGCACCAACTTCTCGCGGTGGATCAGGTTGTTCGCCGGGTCGCAGACGAAGTTGTCGCCGTAGCAGTCTTCGGGCAGTGCCTCGCCCCGGTAGATGAGCGGGCTGCAACCCGAGGTGACGAACCCGCCCGGCACCAGTTCCGTCGGCGGGAGCCGCTTCGCCATCGCCGGGTCGTCCTTGCGGCGGGTGGTCCGCTCGACCCGCCACTTCTCGAACTCGCTGACGCGGAACACTTTCGCGGCGGCCCCGTGTTCGGGAATGTCCAGCGTGGTCGCCGGCACGCCGAGCGCCGAGTTGCGGGCGAGGTAGTGGTCCGGCAGGACGATCTGTCGCAGGTGCTGGGCGTTGGTGGCGGTGAACCAGCGGCCGAAGTCGTCGGCGGTGAGGCCGAACTGCCCGCCCCCGGAAGTCGGCTGGATGCTTTCCAACTTGTCCGGGTCGAACCGGAACCCCCGGCCGCGCAGGTTGGGAATCTTCAGGTCCGGCTTCGACGGGCAAGTGACGGTGCCGCCGTTCCCGGCCAGTGCGTACACCCAGTTGTCCAATCCGAGTTGTAACCCGTTCGGCAGCATCTGGATGTTGGCGAGGTCGAACCCGGTATACAGGACCGTTTTCTTGCCGTCGGCGTTGAAGTACAGGATGTCGGGCGCGTCGCACACCAGCAACCCGCCGCGCCAGGGCATGACGGAGTTGGGAATCCGCAGCCCGTCGGCGAACACGGTGGACTTCTCGAACACCCCGTCGCCGTCGATGTCCTCCAGCCGGACGATGCGGCTGACGGGCTTGGCGTCCTTCGCCACACCGCCGTTCGGGTAGACGCGCAGCTCCGCGACATACAGCCGGCCGCGTTCGTCGAAGGCCATCGCCACCGGATCGACGACGTTCGGCTCGCTCGCCGCGAGTTCGATGTCGAACCCCTCGGCGAGGCGGAACGTCTTCCGCTCGTCGGCCGGCGAAAACGGCCCCGTGGCCGGCACGGGCGGCTGCGCCTGGGCGACGAGCAGCAGTACGGCGGACGCGAACAACCCGGTAGTGGCAGCGCGCAACATGATGATTCCTCCCGTTGACAAGAGGCATCTTGACGCATTGCGCGACCGTCTGCAAGGTCCGTAGCGGCTAATCCACGAGCTTCACCGGCACCTTCCGCTGGCCGGCCATCCACGGCTGGCTGGGCATCTCTTTCAGCCAGTCGGACAGGCTGGGGATGAAGCCGAGGTCTTCGAGGACGTGCTGCTCGGCGATGTCGCGGACGTGAACGGTGCGGCCGTCGGAGTTGGTGAGGGTGCGGCCGAAGATGTCTTCGATCAGGAAGATGCCGAACGCCGAGTGGAACACGCACCGGTGCGTCACTTCGGCGTGAGCCATCTTCGTCTGGTCGATCTTCTCGTGGATGGCGATGTAGTCGTCCGGCGTGCCGCCCCACCGCTTGGCCGACGATTCGGCGTGAACCCAGGCCTTGGCCATCGGCGTTGTCTCCGCGACGGGACACTTGCCGGGAATGATACGCGAAAACGAACGAAAAAAGGGCACCCGACGGTGCCCCTTCCTCTTCAATCTTCTCGAATCGAGTTGCGGCGGTTGGATTTGAACCAACGACCTCCAGGTTATGAGCCTGGCGAGCTGACCGGGCTGCTCCACGCCGCGTCTTATGAGGAGAAATATACCACGCGGAAAGCGCGCGGGAAGGGGACTTTCCGAAAACCGCCGTCACTCGTTCGGCGGCAGCACGATCTGACAGCACCCCAGGTTCAGGCACTCCTTCGACACTCCGGCCTCGACGATCTCCTTCAGCACCCCGTCGCGCAGCGAGTAGATGACGAACCGCCCGCTCTTCTCCCCCTGAATGAGCTGGGCGTTCTTCAGCACGGCCAGGTGGTGCGAGACGTTCAGCGGCGGAATCTTCAACGCCTCGGTGATCTGCGTGACGTTCCGCTCGCCGTCCGTCAGCAGGCGGACGATCTTCAGCCGCTCCGGCGCGGCGAGCGCGCCCAGCAGTTCGGCGCAGCGGGACGGTTGCAGCGGGTCGCGGGGCATGGCGGTCGGACTCCCTTCGTCGGTAGCCATCCTATCCAGAAGGCCGGAAGAGGAAAATCGACCCCCGGTCGAATTTCGCGTGGACGCGGCCGTCTACCCGACTAACATCTTGTCTTCAGGGCAGATGTCGTTCTGTCTGCCGCTACCATTGGAGTCCGATTCCATGCCTCGCAAGACCCGATCCGGGTTCACGCTGATCGAACTTCTGGTCGTCATCGCCATCATCGCCATCCTGATCGGCCTGCTGTTGCCAGCCGTCCAGAAGGTGCGGGAAGCCGCCGCCCGGATGCAGTCGCAGAACCACCTGAAGCAACTCGGCCTCGCGGCCGCGAACTACGAGGGGGTGTTCGGCCACTTCCCGAACTCCGGCGGGTACGACTACGCCGGCGGGGCGAACAACACGTCGCCGTACGTCACCACCTCCACGGCCGGCACGGTGGCCACGCCGAACGCCTACACGGTCATCCCCGGCTACGGCAACTTCCGCCCCCGCTGGGGCGATTCGGCGAAGCAGGGCAAATACCAACTCGGCTCGACGTTCTTCTCGCTGCTGCCGTTCGTCGAGCAGGACAACATCTTCCGCGACGGGTTAGCGGCGTACCGCACGCCGGTGAAGATCTTCCACATCCCGTCCCGCCGCCCGCCGGTGGCCGTGGCGGTGCCCGCCACCGACCCGGTGTACCCCGGTTGGAGTTACAGCGACGGCGGGGCCGGTCCGAGTGCCCGCACCGACTACGCGGCGAACGAGCTGGTGTTCTGGACCACCTACGCCGGGTGGGGCAAGGTCAGCACCTTCGCCAGCGTCACCGACGGCACGTCGAACACCATCTTCTTCGGCGAGAAGGCGATGGCCCAGAAGGCGGTGTCGGCCGGCGTCCTGTACTGGGACGAGCCCTATGTGATGGGCGGGAACGGCGGCGTCGGACGGTGCGGGGACGGCCTGTACTCGGACACGCAACTGAACGCCTTCCCGGATCGCGCGTCGGGCCACTCGTGGACGGAAGGCGGGGAGTCGTGCGGCGGCGGCACCTGGGGCAACCCGAGTTCGGCCGGCGGCCCGCAGTTCGCCTTCGGCGACGGCAGCGTCCGAAGCGTGCGGTACTCCACCCCGACGGCGATGGTGCGGCTGATGATCCGCCAGGCCGACGGCCAAGTCGTCACCTTCGACTAGTGCCGACTTCGGGGTGATGTATCGCCTTGTTAGCCCGCCGCGCCAGCAAGGGGCGAACCGCTTGAGTTGCTGGCCCCTTGCTGGCGCGGCGGGCTAACAAAACACCGCGACACCGCCTTGAAGCCCGCTCTAACCCCGGAGGCTGCCATGACCGCGCGACTCGCACCAGTGCTTTTGCTTGCCGTCCTCGGGTGTGGCGGCGAAGCCTCGCCGAAGCTGGTGACGGCGACCGGCAAGGTGACGTTCAAGAACCAGCCGCTGACGGCCGGCAGCATCGTCTTCCACCCGGACGCCGGGAACAGTTACACCAAGGACGCGCCGAGCAGCCTGCTGCAACTCGACGGCTCGTTCACGATGAAGACGTTCCCGTTCGGCGACGGCATCGCGCCCGGCAAGTACAAGGCGACCCTCGCACCGGAGCTGGCCAACCGCATTGGCCGACCGAGTTACGCCGACCCCGCCAAGACGCCGTGGACGGTGGACGTGCCCGACGCCGGCCTGACCGACAAGCTGCTCGAAGTGAAGTGACTTCCCCCCGGAGCCTCCCCATGACGGCGACCGCGACCCCCGCGCTCTCCCAGGCGGACGTGCCCAACCGCACCCCGCCCGAAGCCACGGCGCAGATCAAGTTCCACGCCTCGCTCAACGTCTCGGACCTGGACCGGTCGGTGCGGTTTTACGCCGCGCTGCTCGGGGCCGACCCGGTGAAGTGGTATCCGGACTACGCCAAGTTCGAGATCGACGTGCCGCCGCTGGTGCTGTCGTTGAAGCCGAAGCGGGCGTGCGCCGGCGGGCCGCTGAACCACCTCGGCCTGCGGCTGATGTCGGTCGAACACCTGCGGGAAGTGCAAGCCCGGCTGACGGCGGTCGGTGCCCGCGTCGGCGTGCAGGACGACGTGAAGTGCTGCTACGCCCGGCAGACCAAGCTGTGGATCACCGACCCGGATCAGACGCTGTGGGAGGTGTACGTCCTGCACGACGACGTGCCGGATTGGGGCGAGAAGCACAAGAAGGTGAAGCTGCTGGCCGCGCCGTTGAAGGCGTTCGGCGTCCGCGGCGTCGTCCGCCGCTGGTGGAACAACCGCTTCGGCCACCGGCCAAGTGCCGACACCCCCCGCTACGGCGTCCTTGGACCGCTGCCGACGGCCCCGACGGAAGCCGATCCGGTCGAGCAAGCCGTCGCCGCCGGCGCGTGCCGCACCGCTTGCGAACCCAAGTAACCACCGAGGCGCGACCCATGCTGTCGTCGCTTCGCTACGCCGTCGGGCTACCGTTCAAGTGGGCCTACCAGATGGCCCACAACGCCCACGGCATCGTGCGGGTGCTGGACATCACCAAACTCCGCAGGCTGCCGGCCGGGCTGGTCGGCCTCGATCACCCGTGGGTGACGGGCGTCAACCCGGCGACGGGCCGCACGATCTGGCCGGACAACGTGATCTATCGCACGCCCCGCCCGCCTGACCGCGACGACCTCGCCGACGACGACCTCGTGCTGGAAGCCACCGGCAAGTTCATGGCCGCTCGAGTCCGCCAGTCGGCCGTCTCGCCGGAACTGCCCGTCGGCCCGAAGCGACGGATGCCGCACGGCATCAACTACATCCACGGCAGCTCGCACTACAACAGCGGCATCCTGGTCTTCACCGACTTCGCCGACTGCTACCGGCACATTACTGACCCGAAGTTCCGCAAGGAACTGCACCGGTTCGTGAAGCGGGAAAACCGCGAGGTGCTGTTCGTCTTCCGGGACCGCGAGTATTCGCCGCGCGAGTACGCCTACTTCTCGTGCTGCATGAGGAGCGTGTTCCCGTGGTTCTGCAACCCGAACGGCCCGAAGCAGAATGTGTTGTGGGGGAACGCGGCCCCGTTCCCGGCGGCGAATCTGATCACCGGCCGCTGGATTCATGACGTGTACGTCCTGAAGCGGCCGGGCGGTGCGGAGACGGTTGTCCGACCGGTGATCGCGTCGAAGGCGTACTTCCAAGCAGGGGCCTATGACAGCGGTCGTGACGGGCCGGTCTGGGTGGAGAAGATGCTCGCCTGGGCGACGCATTGGCGGGTGCGGTCGCGCGGGCGGAAGGGCGGCATGTACTTCGTGGACCGGCGGAAGGCGTACGCCGACCGCATCGACAACCGGCAGGCGCGGGGCGTGCCGGATCGCCCGCTGGCCCGCATGTGAGTAGGTGAACCTTGCTCGACGGCATCGCCCGCAAGCTGATCGATCCGCCGCTCAACTGGACCGCGAAGCGGCTGGCGGCGGCCGGCCTCGGGGCGAACGCGGTGACGGTCGCCGGGTTCGCGGTTGGCGTCGGCGGGTGCGTCGCCATCGGGTTCGAATCGTACTCGCTGGCGCTGGCGCTGATCGCGGTCAACCGCCTCGCCGACGGCCTCGACGGGGCCATCGCCCGGCGCACCGGCAGTACCGACCTCGGCGGCTTCCTCGACATCACGCTGGATACGATCTTCTACTCCGGGGTGCCGTTCGCGTTCGCCGTCAGCCGACCGGAGTTCGCGTTGCCGGCGGCGTTCTTGATCTACAGCTTCGTCGGCACCGGCGGCTCGTTCCTGGCGTATGCAGTGGTCGCGGGCAAGCGGAAGCTGAACACCGAGCGGGCCGGGAAGAAGACTTTCTTCTATGCCGCCGGGCTGATGGAAGGTACGGAGACGGTACTCTTCCTCGTAATGGTGTGCCTGCTACCGAACGACTTCCCGCTCCTGGCGTGGACGTTCGGCGGGCTGTGCTGGCTGACGACCGCGCTGCGGATCGCGGCCGGGGTGAACGAGTTCCGGCAACTGAAGGAAGAGGGCCAACTTTGACACAAGTCACCCGCCGCACGTTTCTCGGCTCTGCGGCCGCCACTCTCGCCCTGTCCGGTTGCGGCGGCAAGAAAGCCAAGGAACTGCGCGTCTTCTGCTACGCCGGCAACCACGAGGCGGCGCTGCGCAGCGCGTTCGTCCCGGCGTTCGAGGCGGCCACGGGCGCAACGGTCTCGCTGCACTCCGGCTGGTGGGACGGCATCCCGAAGCTGAAGACCGCGCCGGCGAACGACCCGCCGTTCGACCTGATGATCACCGACGCCACCCAGGGCTACCCGGCCGCGAAAGACGGCCTGTTCGCGGAGATCAATTTCGCCAACGTGCCGAACGTCTCGGCCCTGTCGCCCGCCGCCCTGCAGCCGTGGGTCTACCGCGATGGCCTCGGCCTGCCGTACCCGGACAGCACGCATACCCTCGCGTCCCACGAGGCCGCGGGACCGCTCTCGCGGTGGGCGGACCTGCTGAAGCCGGAGCTGGACGGCCAAATCGGCCTGTACAGGAGCTTCTACATGAGCCTGTACACGTTCGCCGCGATCCTGGCGGACGCGACCGGCAAGCCCGGCACCGCGCACGATCTCATCCGCGACAGGATGGACGAGGTGTTCCGATTCGCCGTGGAGCAACGGAAGCGGGTGAAACTGTGGTGGGCGAACAGCACCGACATGCTCGTCGCGCTGAGCGACAGGACCGTGCTGGCCGGGAACGTGCACGGGGCCGATTACCTCGTCCCGCTGAAGGAGAAGCGGCACCTCCGCGCCGCCAACCCGGAACACGACCGGGCGATGGTGCAGGTGTTCTGGGCCATCCCGGCCGGCACGCCGAACAAAACCCTGGCCGAGAAAGCGTTGAACTTCCTGTTCGCGCACGACGTGCAATTCGGACTCACCGGGCACGGGATGGCCACACCCAGCCCGGAAACGGCGGCCGCGCGCGCGTTGGGAGACCCGCTGTGGGCCAGCCTCTACCCGCACACCGCCGACCAGTTCCGCACCCTCAAATACTACCCCTACGACGAGTATGCCAAGCAGTGGGACGCCCTCTCCGACCGCTGGGACCGCACCGTCCTCCGCGGTTAAGCTGGATGCCGTGACCTTTGGCTACGATGCCACGCCGGTCCTCCGCGCGGTAAACTTGGTGGTGCCGGCCGGGGTGTTCGTCACGCTGCTCGGCCCGTCCGGGTGCGGCAAGACCACGCTGTTGAAGCTGATCGGCGGCTACCTCGCGGCTGACTCCGGAACAGTTCACCTACGCGGCCGCGACATGACGACCGCCCCGCCGGAGCGCCGCAACGTCGGCTTCGTGTTCCAGAACTACGCCCTCTTCCCGCACCTGACGGCGCGGGGCAACGTGTCGTTTCCGCTGGAAGCGCGCGGCGTTGCCAAGTCGGAAACGCGAGATCGCACCGACGCCATGCTGGACCGTGTGCGGCTGTCGCCGGCGGAGCGCGACCGCTTCCCGCGTGAGCTGTCCGGCGGCCAGCAGCAGCGGGTGGCGCTGGCCCGCGCGCTGGTGTTCGAGCCGGCGGTGTTGCTGCTGGACGAACCGCTCGCCAACCTCGACCGCGCGCTCCGGGAGGAGCTGCGGGGCGAACTGCGGCGGGTCCAGCGCGAGACCGGCGTGACGACGATCCTCGTCACCCACGACCAGGACGAGGCGTTCGCCGTGTCCGACCTGCTCGGCGTGATGTTGAACGGCCGCATCGAACAGTTTGGCCCGCCGCGCGAGGTGTACGACCGGCCGAACTCGGAGGCGGTCGCCCGCACCCTCGGCGACGCGAACGTCCTGCCAGGCGAACTCTTCGGCATGAAGGGCAAGGTGATGATCCGTCCGGAGAGTCTGCGTCCGGGGGGGCCGTTGTCCGGGCGAATCACTGGCGTCCGCTTCCACGGCTCGGACGTGCTGGCCGACATGACCGGCGACGGGTTTTGTTTGAGCTGGCGAACCCGCACCCGCCCGCGGCCGGTCGTCGGTGACGCCGTCTCGCTCGGCGTCGATCCGGCGGACGTGTGGGAGTTCCCCACCTCGTGATTCGCCTCGCGTCAGCCCCGGCGGTCGCCCTCGCGGTCGGGGTCGCCCTTGCGCCGCTGGTGTTCTTGCTGCGCGTCAGCCTGTACGAATCTGGCGGCGGTCGCGGCTTCTACGCCCCCGGCACCGTCACGTTCGATCATTACGCCGCGCTGGTCCACGCCCCGGTCGCGTTCACCGTCGGCTTCGCGCTCGTCGTGGCCGTCCTCGCCACCCTGTTCGGGTTCGGGCTGGCGCTGTTCCTCGATTCGCTGACATCGCGCCGTCAGTTGCTCGCCCTTGGAATGCTCCTCGCGCCGAAGCTGGCCGGCGCGCTGACCGCCGCCTTCGGCCTGCAACGGCTCCTGCCGCACGGCACGCTCGCCGCGCTACTGGCCGAAGTCACTTTCGTGTTGCCCTACGCGGTGCTGGCGATTTTCCTCCGACTCCGCGGCATTCCCGCCGATCTGATCCCCGCCGCTCGCGGCCTCGGCGCGACCCCGTGGCACGCCTTCCGCCGAATCACGCTCCCGCTCGCCGCGCCGGGCGTCGTGTTGGCGTTTCAGCTTTCGCTCGCCTGGGGACTGGGGGCGTTCGTCGGGCCACTGTTCCTGGCCGGGCCGGCGCAGGCCACCCTCGGCACTCAGATTCACGCCCACGTCGCCGAACTCCGCTGGCCGGTCGCGGCGGCCGAGGGGGTACTTCTGCTCGCGCTCACGGCCGCCGCCTTCGCCGTCACCCGAACGCGGGGGCGCGAATGATTCGGTCCCTCCGCACGCTGTGCTGGCTGTTTCTCCTCGCCGGCCTCGCTCCGTTGGCCGCGACGGTGTGGGTGTCGTTCTCGCCGGACTCGTTCCTCACGCCGCCGACCGGCGAGTGGTCGCTCCGTTGGTACGGGCGCTTCTTCGCCGACCCCCGGTGGACCACCGCCGCCGGCCGGAGTCTGCTCGTCGCCGTCACATCCGCCGCGCTAGGCGTCACCCTCGCGGTGCCGGTCGCCCTGTCGAAGTCGCGTCGGCTTCCACTCGTCATGCTGTTGCCGGCGGTCGTTCCGCCCGTCGCGCTTGGGCTGGGACTGCTCCCGCTGTTCCACCGCATCGGACTGTGGGGGACGACGGCCGGCGTCGTTCTCGCCCACACCGCGCTGGGACTGCCGGTTGTGTTCCTCCTGCTTCGCACCCGCTACGGCCAGCAACTCGTCGAGTGCGAACTTGCCGCCAGGGGACTGGGCGCGAACCGGTGGCTGGTATTCCGCCGGATCACGCTGCCGCTGCTCCGCCCCGCGATCCTCGCCGCGTTCGCCGTCCAGTTCGTGCTGTCGTGGAACGAGGCGCTGGTGACGGTCTTCCTGACCACCCCGGCGACGGAAACGCTGCCGGTGGTGATGTGGTCGCAACTCCGGGGGTCGGCCTCCCCGCTGGTGGCGGTGGCGGGCGTGCTTTCGGCAGGCACCAGCCTGGTCGCCGTCGCCGCGCTCGCCCGCACGACCGCCGGCTCACCCCGCCGCCGCTGACCGGAAACGGCCGTGTTCCCTTGTCGCCGGCGGAATCGGCTGCTAACATTCCGCCTGTCGGAGAGGTGGCTGAGTGGTCGAAAGCACCGCTTTGCTAAAGCGGCGTGCGGGTAACTCCGCACCAAGGGTTCGAATCCCTTCCTCTCCGCTCCGGTTCGTCTTCGGGTGTCCCCGATCCCCCTCAACCCCTTGCAATCGCAGGGGGTTGTTCGTTTCCACCCCACCGCCGGACAGCGGTGCCGGGAGTGGACGGGATTCCCCTATCGCTCTCGATTGCTGCCGTCCGTCCCCCCTTTCTGCTACTCCCGGTGCTACTCCCTTGCTACTCCCGGAGGGCAGGTTGTTGACCACGGTGCCCAGATCGCGGAGCTGGGTTCGAGCGTACCGGGCAGTCGTGAGGCGGGGATCGGAGTGCCGGGCCAGTTGCATGGCCTCCTTCAGATTCGCCCCGGCCCGTAGCACGTTCGAGATGAACGTGTTCCGCGTCGCGTGGAAGTCCCGCACCTGTTCGCCGTCCGGGGTGGCCGCTGTGATCGGGATGTCGGCGGCGGCCATGTCCCGAGCGATCATGTCGGCGGAGCGGGTCGCCCACGTCCCCGGCCAGACGGTCCCCGTGCGGTCGGCGAGGAACGCCGCGAGGTCGCGGGCCAGTTCCACGGGAATCGGCTGTCGGACGGGCTGGCGGTTCTTGGCGAACTTGGCGGGCAGTACGGCGGCGGGCGTGTCCGCGGACAGGTCGAACGATTCGGCGGTCAGCGCGGCCAGTTCCTTCGCGCGAAATCCGGTGTTGAGCGCGACCCGGTACAGCATCGCCCGATCCTGGCCGGGCAGGTCGCGGAACGGCTTCCGGGTGGGTGTGACGGCGAGCAGTTTCGCCACCTCTTCCGGGGTGAATTCGCCGCGTCGGTGCCGAACGTCCGTCTGCACGTTTCCCGGTTTGAGCCGGGCGAACGGATCGCGGTCCGACCGGCCGTTGCTCACCAGCCAGCGGACGAATTGGCGGACACCTTGAAGGTGGTCGTTCGCAGTCTGGATGCTCCGCCTCGCTCGTTCCCGGAGGTCGGCCAAGAAGTTCTCGAGCGTCTCGGCGTTCAGGTCGGCAGGCGACACGAACCCGCACCCGGCGAGGACGCGGTTCACCTTCGCCACCTTCTCGGCGACGTACTCCGGACTGCGGTCGTTCGCGGAGAGGGACGTTCGCCACGCGGTCAGGTGAACCGCGAGGGGCGTCTTACGGTGGTCGGCGAACCGGTCGATGACTCCGGCTTTCCGCCGCTCGATGTCCTTCAACAGGTCCACCAGCATGACGGTGGCGGCGTCCTTGTCGGTGCTGAACCGCACCGGCTTCCGCCGGCCGTCGGCTCCCCGCACCATCGCGCACCACATGGCCGTCGGTCGGAGGTAGCGCGTCCCGTCCTTCGTCAGCGGGAACAGCCGGGTCCGCTTGCCGTCGCGGATGCGGGCGTGCGGCTTGCCGTCCTCGAGGACGATCTCGGCGTCGGGCGGCAGAGCGTGCGGCTTCACTTGGCGGAACAGGTTGGCCATGACGAGCCTCGTGAGTGAGAGTTGACATTACCCCGGCTCCATCGGCCGGGGAATGTTGGATTCCAATACGCGGTCACTTTTTGCGGGCGACCAACTGCTGCCACACGGGCAGCCACGCCTTCCCGTCGTACAGTTCGCCGGCCGGCGTGCGTTGCGCCAGCCACGCCTCGACTTCGGCCCGGTGCCAGCGAACCGCACCGCCGACACGCACCTCCGGCGGGCCGATCTGTCCGGCGGCCTTCATCCGGTCCAGCGTCGAGACGCCGATGTCGAGCAGCGCGGCGAGCGCCGGGCGGTCGAGCAGCGCGGCCGGCTCCGGCCGGGCGTCGGCGAGCAGCTTGCGGATCGCCCGCAACTCGGTCAGCACGCCGTCGGCCGGCGGGTTCGCGGTGTCGGTCAGCGGAGTCACGGGACGTTCCTCACGGGGTGTCGGCGGGTCGGTCGGCCATTGGGCCGGTCCGGAATCGATGGCCCGGTTCGGTCATCCGCCCCACGTCGGGGCAATAGAGTCGCTGCGCAATTAGGTGGCAGGGGTGATGAAGGTGGGGGGCCCCTCCCACAGGCGGGTCACCCGAACATGCGGTTGTGCAACCCGGCCAC
>JAYUFU010000170.1:0-6377 GCA_043738505.1 Fimbriiglobus sp.
GTTCCTTGCCGCTCTCGGCGTCCCACACCCGGGCCGTGTTGTCATGTGACGCGGTGACGACGCGGCCGCCGTCCCCCGAAAAGGACGCCGACAGGACCTCGCGCGTGTGCCCTTTGAGGAGCGCGAGTTCCTTCCCGCTCGCAGCGTCCCACACCCGGGCCGTGTTGTCATTAGACGCAGTGACGACGCGGCCGCCGTCTACCGAAAAGGACGCCGACGCGACCCCGACCGTGTGCCCTTTGAGGAGGGCGAGTTCCTTGCCGCTCTCGGCGTCCCACACCCGGGCCGTGTTGTCATGTGACGCGGTGACGACGCGGCCGCCGTCCCCCGAAAAGGACGCCGACGCGACCCCCTGCGTGTGCCCTTTGAGCAGGGCGAGTTCCTTGCCGGTCGCGGCGTTCCACACCCGGGCCGTGCTGTCATCGGACGCGGTGACGACGCGGCCGCCGTCCCCCGAAAAGGACGCCGACGCGACCCCGTTCGTGTGCCCTTTGAGCAGGGCGAGTTTCTTGCCGCTCGCAGCGTCCCACACCCGGGCCGTGTTGTCCTGGGACGCGGTGACGACGCGGCGGCCGTCCCCCGAAAAGGACGCCGACAGGACCCAGTGCGTGTGCCCTTTGAGGATTGCGAGTTCGGAGTTGCAGAGGCGATGAGCGTGCCGCCATTCCCAGCCGCGGAGTTCCGGCGGGCACGATTCGAGCAATTCGCCGGCGCGGGCCATGTTGTTGTCGCGGTATTCGCGGTAAGCCAGGTCCACGGCGTGGGCGTAGTTGAGGTAGGCGACCTCCTTTCTCGCCGCGGCCTCGCCGGCGCGAGCCTGGTCCGCGATTCCGCGCAGCCGGGCCTCCTCGATCCGCCCGGCATCGGCCGCGGATCGTGCCGTCTTCTCGCCATCGCGAGCGACCTCGGCCGCGTCGCGGTCGCTCTCCGCTTGCTCCTTGAGCGCGTTCGTTTCCCGTTCTTTCCCGGCCTTCATCATTCCGTAGGCCGTCCCGAGTAGTCCGCCGACTAGCGCGAGAAAGATCAACGATGCCGCGACGACTTGCCCCTTGTGGCGGCGCACGAACTTCTTCACCCGGTAGGCCATGCTCGGCGGGTGGGCTTGCACCGCTTCGCCGCTCAGGTAGCGGTTCACGTCGGCCGCGAAGCCGTTCGCCGTCTCGTACCGGCGGGCGCGGTCCTTCTCCAACGCCTTCATGACGATCCAGTCGAGTTCGTTCCGCAACAGGGCCGTCAGCTTCTTCGGCTCGGTGCCGCGGCTCGCCGACAGGCTCGGCAGGGCGTCGGCGGTACTCAGCTTGGTACTCGGCTTCGGCGGCTCCTCTTCTCGCACCACCCGCAGGATTTCCAGGAGGCCACGCTTCTCCAGTTCCTGCCGCTTGAACGGCGGGGAACCGGCCAGCAGTTCGTAGAGCAGCACGCCGAGGCTGTACACGTCGCTCCGCGTGTCGATGTCGAGGTTGTTGAACGTCGCCTGCTCCGGCGACATGTACTGCGGCGTGCCGACCACCCCGCCGAACCCGGTGTCGATGGTGTGTTCGGTGAGCGCGCCGCCGGTCGCCTTGGCGACGCCGAAGTCGATCACCTTCGGCACCGGCTTGTCGTCGTACAGGGCGATCAGCACGTTCGACGGCTTGATGTCGCGGTGGATGATGCCCTTCTGGTGGGCGTGCTGGATCGCCTGGCACACCGGCACGAACAGTTCGAGGCGTTCCTTCGGGGTCAGCTTGCGCGTGTCGCAATACTCCGTGATGGGGACGCCCTTGACCAGTTCCATGACGAAGAACGGGCGGCCGTCGGGGGTCAGCCCGCCGTCGAGCACCTTGGCGATGTTCGGGTGGTCCATGACCGCCAGCGCCTGCCGCTCGGCCTCGAACCGGGCCAGCACCTGCTTCGAGTCCATCCCCGCCTTGATGACCTTGACCGCGACCTTCCGCTTCACCGGCTCCGTCTGCATCGCCATGTAGACGCTGCCCATGCCGCCCTCGCCGATCCGCTCGGTGAGGCGGTACTTGCCGGCCAGGATCGCACCGGCTTCCATCTCCGCCGCGACGGGCTGAGGTCGCGTGTCGTCGCGGCCGAAGGCGGCGGCCAAGCCGACATCCCAGTCGCCTTCGGACGCGGTGAGCGGCTCTTGCGGGGCCTGGGTGACGGTCGGGCTGTTCGGGTCGTTCGGGGTCATGGCGGCCTCGGGCACGGTGGCGTTCCGATAGTCCCTCCGCCGAGAGGCGATTTTCGCGGGGGAATTCCGCACGGAAAGTGGGAATCGCGCGGCGGGCGGGAACGCGGCGCGATCAGCGCCCCCCGGCCGGAGACGCGCCGGTGCCCCACCTCCGCGTGGCCAGTCCTGTCGAGTTCACCCGGCCGCCGCGAACCGGCCGTCACGCGGCCGACGGGTCCGCCAGGAGCTGCCGTTCGTTGCTCCGCGCGATGATCGATTCCATCACCGAACGAGCTTCGCCGGACTTCAACACCTCGCCGACCTTCGCGATGAAGGCGTCCTGATCCCAGGCAACGGGTTGCCAGCCCGCTGCCGGCGGCCAGCCGCTGTCCTCGTTCTTCGGTAGCGAGCGGAGAAACTCGTCCATTCCCGCGAAGCCGACGGCCGGACTTCGGCGCTTCGGTTTGAAGCATTCGGCCTCGACCTGCACCGGGTAGTATTCCATCCGGTGGGTGGCAGTCAGAATGCGGACGCGCATCCCGTCCAGTTGGACGGCGATCAAGTCGAGGCGATGAATGAACGTGTCGGGTTCCACCGTCACCGTCGTCACTTCGGCAGCGAGGACGCCGCTCCCCCGCGCCCGGAGGTAAGCGGCCTGCCGCTCCAGAATGGTTCTGGGCGCGAGAACCTCGTACTTCAGTTCCGGCCACAGGTCGGGAACCGTCGCGGGTAGGGTCGCCATGTTCAACTCCTGATCCGGTCCCAGTTCAGTCGGAAATACAGCGGCAGGTGGTCGGAACCGTTCTGCTTGTCCGGGAGGCCGTTCGCCGTGAGCAGCGATTCCTGCCCGTCGTGGTCCAGGATGCGAACGCTCCCCAACGCATCCGTCAGTGCGGGCCGCACCAGTACCTGATCGTAGATGTTCCAGTGGTAGTTTACCGCCTCGCCCGCCGAGCGGTAGAACGAACCCGGTGCGCCTCTCGTGCGATCCCCGAAGCAGCCCCACATGGGGTTGTAGAAAAGCGGATAGCCGACGTGCTGCACGCTTCGGGTTTCCCGTTCGGCAATGGACCGAGTGGCGGTCGCGTTGAAGGCGTGGTTGAACATGACCCCTCTCTCGAATGGGTTCATATTCAGGTCGCCCGCCACGACGGTTCGCGCGTGACCCCGTAGCGATTCCTGGCGTTCGATGTCCCGGCAGAACGCGATCGCCGAACTCAGTTGCGTGTCTTCGCCCACGTCGTTCTTGCTCGGCAAGTGCGTCACCGCCAGCAGCAATTCCGGGCGGCCGGCCGCTCGCAACGTCAGAATTTGCCACCGCCATGAGTTCAGCACGGTGCCGACCACGAGTGCCGGCGACCGCGAGAACACCGCGATAGGGCTATCCGGTTCACTGACGACCTCACAGGGGCCGAGCGCCGCCAGCGCGGAACGGACCACGGCCGTCGTATTCCCCGGTTCCACCAACACGACAACGTCCGCTTGCGTGGCGATGGCGAGGCGTCCAATGCGGACATCCAGGGCTTTCTCGTCGATATTCCAAACGAGAAAGTTGATCGACTGCATCGAGCGAGCGCCTTGGGAGAATGCGGCTGCCTGACTTCGGTCTCACACCGCCTTCACCACGAGGCGGGTGCCCTCCACCTCGATCACCTGGACGCGGGTGCCGGCCTCGACGTACCCGCCCTCCGTCACCACGTCCACGAACTCGTCGCCGAACAGCACCGTGCCGGCCGGCCGCAAGACGGTCGTCGTCACCCCGGTCGCGCCGAGCAGCGCCGCCGCCTTCGCCGCGCCGGGCAGCAGCCCCGTGCCGTCGGTGCCGTCGTCCACCGGCGGCAGGAACATGCGGTTGGCGATGGGCAGGCTCGGCAGGTACCGGGCGACGACCAGCGCCAGGAAGAAGCCGGCGATCAGCGCGAACATGTACTGCGCCATCTTGCCGCCGAACTTGATCCACTCGGCCCCGGTGTCCGGGACGCGGTCCACCGTCACCAGCGCCACCGACCCGACGATCAGCAGGATGCCGAACACCAGCGGCACGCCGACGCCGGGGATGACGAACACCTCCAGCAGGATGAGGATCAGGCCGAGCAGGAACAGCAGCCCGGCCAGCACCGCGATCTGCCCGCTGAACTGCGTGTGCGCCCAGAAGATGCAGATGAACGCCAGTGCGCTGATGATGCCGGGGATCATCGCGCCCGGCACCTTCAGCTCCAGGATCAGCCCGACCACCCCCAGCACGAACAGCAGCACGGTGACGGACGGGTTCCGCAGGAACGTGGCGAACCGGTCCAGCCACGCCGGGGTGGCGTCCTTCACCCGGCCCGGTTCGACGCCGTACTTGGCGGCCAGTTCGGCCGGGTCGCGGCCGGCGACCGTCTTCGCCAGCCCGATCGTCTCGGCCTGGTCGGCGGTCAGCTTCAGGAACTCGCCCTTCTTCTTCACCACGGTCAGGCTCACCCACGCGCCCTTCGCCGCGTCGTACTCCTCGCGCGTCATCAGCCGGGTCTTCCGCTGGTCCACGGTCGAGCGGACGAACAGAATGCTCATCTCCTTCCGCACCATGCCCTCGGCCAAGAGCGGCGGGTAGCCCTGCTTCTCGGCCAGTTCGCGGAGGCTGGTGGCGAGGCCGGCGGCGGCCTGCGGCGCGGCGGTCAGGGCGTTCGTGAAGTCGCCGATGTCCGCCTGCGGCGGGGCGTCGTCGCCGGCCTTGGCGTCGGTGCGGCGGCTCAGCACGATCTCGGTGCAGCCCAGCGCGATGATGGCGGCCGTGTCCGGGGCCGAGTTCGGCACGAAGGCGACGATCTTCAGCCCCTCGCCGGACTCCGGCTTCTGGAACTTGATCAGCTCCTCGGCCAGTTCGCGGGCCGCCTCCAGGTCGCCGCCGGCGCACTCCAGTTGCAGGAACACCAAGTTCCCCTTCCGCGACACCACCCCGGCGAGGGCGCGGCGGACGGACTCCTTCACGCCCTGGTCGATGGCCCCCGTCAGGGTGTACCGGAACGCCTCCGGCGGGCGGCCGTTGAGCGGGTCCGGTCGCAGGGTGCCGGGCAGGATGCCGAACAGGTCGGCCAGCTCCGGAATCGTGTCGCGGACGCTCCGGCACAGGCCCAATCGCACCGCCACGTCCGGCTTGTACAGCCCGATGCCGTCGGCCGACACGCCCTCCACCGGCTTCGGGTTCTCCACCGACTCGCGGTCGGCCTTGTCCGCCAGATCGACCAGCCATTCGCCCCCCGCTTTCTTGCCCGACCCGACCCGGACGAGGGGGTTGTACATCTTCCGCACGGCGGCCAGTTGCGTCGGCCGAACCGGCCGCAGGAGGCTGACGTAGGCGTCCTGCACCCACCCCGGCGGCGCGGCGTCCCCCGGCCCGACCACTTCCCCGACGCTCGCCTCCCGGCCCATGACGATGTCCCGGCAGGCCAGGAACGGCAGGACCGTGTGGCCGTGAACTTTCCGCGCGGCGAAGGCGACCGTCTTGATGTCGTTCAGCTTGGCGGCGATGTGGTTGGCCAGGTCGATGGCGAGCGGCGCGTCCGGGTTGTGCGCGTCCTTGCCGTTCGGGGTGAAGTCGAACACCACCCACGCCGGTCGGTCGATGCCCTTGCCCCGCTCCGAATCCACGAGGTTCTTGATGCGCGTGAGGGCGTCGGACGTGAGCGGGTGGGGGACGGGGACGTACAGGCCGCGGTCGGAGCCGCCGCCGTCGGCCGGCTTCGGCGGCTGGGCGGGGGCGGCGGCGGCGAACAGGCACACCCCGAGTAGCGGCATCCAGTGGCGCATGCGAACGACTCCCCTTCCGACGGACGGTGCGGACCTTACCGATTATACGCCACCGGCCGATCCGCCGGCGGGGGAAACGGAATGGCCGTGCGCCAGGGGATTCTGGCGGTGCATTGGCGAACCCGAAGCCCCCACCCCCCGGCCCCCTCCCCAGGAATGGAGTGATACCGAATCCGATTGATCCGTGACCGTTGCGGCGGAGTCGGAACACCTCTCCCCGCTTGGTGCTTTGTTGCGTTCTTCGACCGTTGGGCTGACGCGATTCTTCCGGCCTGAAAGGCCGGTTCTACCAGCCCAGGCCGTGAGGCCTGGGTAGCGGGTGAGAACGGAGACCCGGCCCTGAAAGGGCCGTTCGCGGCGCGGGCATGAACGGCCCTTTCAGGGCCGGAGTGATTGGGGGTAGCTGGTTCCCAGGCCTCACGGCCTG
>JAYUFU010000171.1:0-45984 GCA_043738505.1 Fimbriiglobus sp.
CCCCGTCGGGTTCTCCGAACACTTTTCGAGTATTTCGTCCCGTTCGATCCGGTTGGGGCGGAAACGAAAAAATCCGCGGCGGGTGCCGCGGATCGGTGCGAGTCGGCGATCCGTCCGGCCCGGCTCAGTTCGGCGTGTCCTTGACCACGATGGCGATCTTCTTCACCGTCTGCGGGCCGTTGTTGGTCAGCCGCACCTTCCAGCCGAGGCCCTTGTTCAACTCGGCCTGGGTCACGTTGTGGCTCAGCTTCACGTCGGCCTTGCCGCTCGCCGTCGCGGCCACCGTCCCGTCGGCCCGGATCAGTTGGACGGTCAGCCCCCGCACGTCCAGGATCGGGTTGGGGAACTTCACCTCCACTTCCACCCGGCCGGGCTTGTTCGGCAGGGTGAAGGACACTTCCGTCTTGGCCCCTTCGCCGGCCAGGTCGATCGGCCGGGCCGAGTCGTTGAACACGGTGACGGTGCCGTTCGGGAAGGTCACCTTCAGGACGCCCTTCACCTGTTCGGGCGGCTGGCCGGCGACGTTGTGCCGCAGCACGATCTTGTAGGTCTTGCCCTTGTTCTGGTTGAACTCGGCAACGGTCAGGGCGAAGGTGACGGGCAGCGGGCTGCCGCCGACGGCTTCCTTCTCCACCGTGCCGTTCGGCCGCACCAGTTGGATCCGCAGAGCGACGTCCTTCTTCACGGCCCCGGTGCCGTTCCAGTCGGCCTCGAAGCGGATGGTGCCGGCGGCACCGGGCTTGAAGGACAGTTCGGTGAAGTCGCCGGCGGTGAGCTGGAAGTTGTCGGACTTCGTCTGGTTCTCGGCGGAGGCGGTGCCGGCGGTGAGCATCAGGATGGCGGCGGCGGCGACGGCGCGGCGGGTGAGAGTCGTGAACACGGGGGTTAGCTCCGAATCGGGCGAGTTTGGTTGGGGTGCGGAACCGGCGTACCCGGCGTTCGGTTCCGCGTGAGCGGGTCGTTTTCCCGTCACGCTACAGAGAACGGGGCCACTCCCCACTTCTCTGACACCTTTCCGAAATTCGCCCGGCTTTTCTTCGTCCGCTTCGTCGCGCGGCATACACCGAACCCGTCCCACCCCTACTCGTCGCGGTTCCCGTCATGCCACTCCGGACCCTCCTCGCCTTCGCCTGTTCGATGTCGCTCCTGCCTGCCGCCGACCCGCCGAAGCCGGTGAAGGTGTTCGTCCTCGCCGGGCAGTCGAACATGGAAGGACAGGCCGTCGCGGACCTGACGGGCAAGGACTACAACGGCGGGAAGGGGACGCTGAGCGCGCTGCTCGCGGACCCGGAGAAGGCGAAGCTCGTCAAGCACCTCCGGGGCGACGACGGCAAGTGGACCGTCCGCGACGACGTGTGGGTGCGGTACCAGCGGGAGAAGCAGCCGCTGCTCGCCGGGCCGCTGTCGGTCGGGTTCGCGGTGTACGGCGGCACGCACCACTTCGGCCCGGAGTTGCAGTGCGGCCACGTCCTCGGCGACCACTTCGCCGAACAAGTGCTGCTGATCAAGACCGCGTGGGGCGGCAAGAGCCTGTTCAAGGACTTCCGCCCGCCCAGCTCCGGCGGGACGGTCGGGCCGTACTACACGAAGATGGTCGCCGAGGTGCGGGCCGCGCTCGACAACCTGAAGACCGACTTCCCCGCGTACCAGGGGCAGGGGTTCGAGCTGGCCGGGCTGGTCTGGTATCAGGGCTGGAACGACGGCGTGGACCCGAAGATCGCGATCCCGGAGTACGAGGCGAACCTCGTCCACCTGATCGGCGACTTCCGCAAGGAGTTCAAGGCCCCGAAGCTGCCCGTGGTCGTCGGCGAACTGACCGGCGCGTGGAAGGACGCGCCGAAGGAGTGGGAGGCGCTCCGGACGGCGCAGGCCGCCGCCGCCGCGCGGCCGGAGTTCAAGGGCAACGTCGTCTTCGTGCCGACCCACGACTTCGTCCGCCCGGCGAAGGAGTCGCCCAACCCCGGCCACGGGCACCACGAGTTCGGCAACGCCGAGACCTACTTCCTGGTCGGCGACGCCCTCGGCAAGGGGATGGTGAAACTGCTCGCGCCACAAGGGAAAGGGAAGGACGAGGAGCCGCTGAAGGCGTTCCAGCCGAAGACGAAAGAGGTGCCGCCGCAGGCCGCCTCGCGCACCGACCGCACTCTGGAAGGCTGGACGATCCGCGTCGATGACCGGCTGCTGAAGGGGCCGGACGCCGAGTTGGGAACGAAGGCGCTGCGGTTCCTCGAAGGCAAGCTGGCCGACATCACGGTCGTGGTGCCGGAGGACAAGGTGAAGAAGTTGCAGGCCGTCACGATCGTGCTGGACCTGACGTGCGGCGACATTGGACCGATGCAGTACCACCCGTCGGCCGGCTGGCTGAAGGCGAACGGCTACCCGACGAGCCTGGAGAAGTGCGTTCACCTGCCCCGCGCGGCGGACCTGATGACGAAGCGGAACGTCCGCGAGCAGCCGTGGGTGATCCTGCACGAACTGGCGCACGCCTACCACGACCAGGTGCTGACCTTCGACGACCCGCGCGTGATCGCCGCCTACGAGGCGTACAAGAAGAGCGGCCGGGGCGAGAAGGCGCTGGTGCACAGCGGCGCGCGGGTGAAGCACTACGGCCTCACTAACCACAAGGAGTTCTTCGCCGAGATGACCGAGGCGTACTTCGGCAGCAACGACTTCTTCCCGTTCAACCGCGCCGAACTGAAGGACAGCGAGCCGGACATTTACGAGCTGATGCAGCGCGTCTGGGAGAAGAAGTAAATGGCGGCGAGAACTGAAGAGGTCGTAACCACAAAGATCACAAAGGACACCAAGGAAAGCAAGAACCGGAGCCGCTCCTATCTCTTCCTTTGTGTCCTTTGTGATCTTTGTGGTTACTCCCTCGGCATCTCACTCAACTCAACACCGCTTTGATGACCTCGCCGTGGACATCCGTCAATCGACGGTGAATGCCGTTGTGGTAGAACGACAGCCGCTCGTGATCCAACCCCAACAGGTGCAGGATCGTCGCGTGCAGGTCGTAGACGGTGGTGACACCTTCGACCGCCTTGTGGCCGAACTCGTCCGTCGCGCCGTGGCTGGTGCCGGCCTTCACCCCGGCCCCGGCCAGCCACACCGTGAACCCGGCCGGGTTGTGGTCGCGGCCGGACGCCCCCTTCTGGAACGTCGGCATCCGCCCGAACTCCGTCACCCAGACGACGAGCGTGTCCTTCATTAGCCCGCTCCGTTTCAGGTCCGTCAGCAGCGCGGCGCACGGGCCGTCGAAGATCGGCGCGTGGACCGAATACTGGTCCTTCAGCGCCCGGTGCCCGTCCCAGTTGCCGACGCCTTCGCCCATCGCATACGACCCGTTGAACAGTTGCACGAACCGCACGCCGCGCTCCAGCAGCCGGCGGGCGAGCAGGCAGTTGCGGGCGAACCCGGCCTTCACCTTGTTGGCGTCGCCGGTGCCGTACTTGTCGTGGACGGTCTTCGGTTCCTTGCTCAGGTCCGCGACTTCTTTGGCCTTCAGCTGCATCCGCGCGGCGAGTTCGTGGCTGGCGATGCGGGCCGCCAGCTCGGTGTCGCCGGGGCGCGCCTTGAGGTGTTCGGCGTTCAGCATCTTCAAGAAGTCGCGGGTGGCGGCGTCGGCCGGTTCGCTGATACTCGCCGGTCGCGTCAGGTTCGGGATCGGCTTGTCGGCGTTGAAGGGCGTGCCCTGGAACACGGCCGGCAGGAAGGCGCTGCCCCAGTTGTTCGGCCCGACCTGCGGCACCCCGCGCGGGTCCGGGATGGCGACGAACGCCGGCAAATCCGCCGACTCGCCGCCGAGGGCGTAGCTGACCCACGCGCCGGCGCTGGGGAAGCCGTCCAGCGTGAAGCCGGTACTCATCTGGTTCTCGCCGGGGCCGTGCGTGTTGCTCTTGGCCGTCATGCCGTGCAGGAAGCAGAGGTCGTCGGCGTGTTCGGCCAGCTTCGGGAACAGGTCCGACATCATCTTCCCAGACTTGCCGCGCGGCTGGAACTTCCACAGCGGCTTCGTCAGGTTGCCGTTCTCGCCCTGGAAGGTGACGAGCTTGTCGCCGGGCATCGGCTGTCCGTCGCGCTTCACCAGTTCCGGTTTGTAGTCGAAGCTGTCCAAGTGGCTGACCGCGCCGGAGCAGAAGATCGTCAGCACCCGCTTGGCCTTCGCCGCGAAGTGCGGCTTGCGGGCGGCCAGCGGCGCGTCCGGCCGGATGTCCGGGTTGATCGGCGACTTCTCGGACGCCTCGGCGAGTAGCGCGGCAAGTGCGATCCCGGCGAGGCCGGTGCCAGCGTCGGCGAGGAAGTGGCGACGGTCGAGGAGGGAGGAACGCATGGTGGTTAAAAGTAAGAGTGCCCGCAGAGGACGCAGAGAAAACGCGGATGAAGGCAGGATAAAAGACCGTGTTCTGGTCCTGGCTTCATCCGCGTCTCGTCTGCGTTCTCTGCGGGCCGATTGAGGAAAAGTCACTCCGCGTACAGGAACTCGTTGGCGTTCAGCAGCGCCCGGCACAGCGCCGGCAGGCCGTGTGTCTTCGCCAGCGCCACCGCCGCTGACAACTCCTTGTCACTCGGCGTCCGCTGGAACGCCAGCGCGAACGCCCGTCGGACCTGCGCTTCCGGTTCGCCGCCGTCCTTCGCGGCGCGGTCGGCGAGGAACTTCGCCTGCGCCACTAGGAACGGAGCGTTCAGCAGGTTCAGCGCTTGCAGCGGCGTCGTGGAGGCGTTCCGCTTCGGGGCGATCTGGCCGCCGTCCGGGCAGTCGAACGCGCCGAACGTGTCGTCGAGCTGCATCCGCGGCTTGTTCTGGTAGACCATGCGGCGGAATTCGGCCGGGCCGAATTCCTTCTTCGGCGTGTACACCTTCACGTAGTTGCCGTTCGGCTCGAACAGGTCGAACCCCGGCCCGCCGCCGGTGAGTTCCAGCTTGCCCGTGACGGCCAGAATCGAATCGCGGATCGCCTCGGCGTCCAGTCGGCGCGGCGGATACCGCCACAGCAGGCGCGATTGCGCGTCCTTCGCGGTGGCATCGGCGGTGCTGGTCGAAGCCTGGCGGTACGTTTCCGATGTGACAATGAGTCGATGAATATGCTTCAACGACCACTTGCTCACAACAAGCTCCGACGCCAACCAGTCCAGCAACTCCGGGTGGCTCGGCTTGCCGCCATTCCTTCCGAAGTCGCTGGGCGTGTCCACGAGGCCGGTCCCGAAGTGGTGCTGCCAGAGGCGGTTGACGATGACCCGCGCGGTCAGCGGGTGGGCCGGGTCGGTGATCCACTTCGCCAGCGCCACCCGGCGTTCCGCGTCCGCCGCCTTGTCGGGAATCGCCAGCGGCGCGCCGAACCGCTCCAGCCCGCCGGGACTGATCGCCTCCCGTGCCGCCATCGCGTCGCCCCGGTGCAGGCGGAACGTCGTCTCCGGGGTCGTGAACCGCCCGGCGTAGACCATCTCGGAGCGCGTCTGGTCGGCCAGCTTCGCCCGCGCGGCGGCGGCTTCACCCGCCAGTTGTTTCCACTTCGCCGCCGCGTCCCCCGTCAGCCCCGGTGGGGTGGCGAACTCCTTCGACCCCATCGGCAACCGGTCGTCGGACGACGCCACCACCTGCCAGTTCTTGCCGTCTGCCGACACCTCGATGCGGTACTTCGTGGCCAGCCGATCCGCGTACCGCTCCTCGCGGTCGCGTGCCCACTCGATGCGGTTAATCTCCACGGCTTCCTTCAACTCCAACGTCACCGTCCCCTTTCCGGCCGTGTTGGAAATCCAACTGCGGCCGTTGCCGTACTTGCCGTCGTGGAGGAACGCCAGCTGGTGAATGTCGGGCGAACCGAGGTAATCGCCGGACGACGTGACCTTCGCCCCGGCGGACGCCAGCGCCACGTTCTTCGGATTCGGCCCGGCGGTGAACACCTCCAGTTCGTCGAAGCACGGCTCCGCACTGTTCGTCGCCAGCACCACGAACCGCACGAACTTGACCGTCACCGCCGCGAACCGCTCGCGGTTGAACTTTGCCGAGACGGGTGTGCGGGCCGGCGACTTCGCGGCCGGGTTCGCCAGCGGCTCGAATGCCGCCAACTTCGTTTCCAGTTCGGCAACACTGTCTTGCGCGACCTTCAACTCCCGTTCGCGCTTCATCGGGTCGCCGGCCTTCGCCGCCCGCTCGCCGTGCTGGACGCCGGCGAAGACGGCCTTCATCCGGAAGTAATCGACCTGCGACACCGGGTCGAACTTGTGCGCGTGGCAGCGGGCGCAGCCGACGGTCAGGCCGAGGAACGCCGAGCCGGTGGTACTCACCATGTCGTGCAGTTCGTCGGCCCGCTGATTCGCCGTCAGCACCGGGTCCGGGCTTTTCACCTGGTCCCACGCGCCGGCGACGAGGAACCCGGTCGCGGCGTCGGCCCCCACCGTGTCGCCGGCGAGTTGCTCGAAGACGAACCGGTCGTACGGCTTGTCGTCGTTGAAACTCTTGATGACCCAGTCGCGGTACGGCCAGGCGTTCGACCGGGCGACGTTCGTCTCGAACCCGTGACTCTCGGCGAACCGCACCACGTCCAGCCAGTGCCGCGCCCACCGCTCGCCGAACTGCGGCGACGCGAGGAACTGGTCCACCAGCTTCGTGTACGCATCCGGCGAGGTGTCCGCTTCAAACGCGGCCACCTCTTCGGGCGTCGTCGGCAAACCCAGCAGGTCAAACTTCAAGCGGCGGAGCAGCGTCCGCTTGTCGGCCGGCGGGTTCGGCTTGATGCCGGTGGCGGCGAGCTTCTGGCGGACGAAGGCGTCGATGGGGGACGCCGCGCCGCCGGGCACCGCCGGCCGCTTCACCGGTTGAAACGACCAGTGCGGCGCGTCTGTCGCGGCCACCGACTCCGGCCACTTCGCCCCGTCCGCGATCCAGTCGGACAGGAGTTTCACCTGGGCGTCGGACAGGCGATCACCGTCCGGCGGCATCTGTTCGACCGGCTCGCGGCTCCGGATTTTCTTGAGCAGCAGGCTGTCGGCCGGCTTGCCCGGCACGATGCTCGCGCCGCCGTCGCCGCCGCGCAGGGCGTCGGCCTTGCGGTCGAGGCGCAGCCCGCCCTTCTGCTTCGCCGGGCCGTGACAGCTCACGCAGTGCTTGGCGAGGATGGGGCGAACGTCGTCGAAGGTGGCGTCCGGCGCAGCCGGGCCGAACGTGAGAGCGGAGAGGAGCAGCGGTGTCATACCGCTATTGGACAGGAAGCCGGCCGCGCGGTCCAGAGGCAAGTTTGTAGGTCGCGGTCGAGCCGACCGAAGGTCGGGGAGGCCCGACCGCCAACCACGTCGGTGGGGAAACCGATGTCGGGCCTCGACGACTCGACCGCGACCTACAACGGGGCGCGTTCCCGGTCGTAGGTCGCGGTCGAGCCGACCGAAGGTCGGGGAGGCCCGACCGCCAACCGCGTCGGCGGGGAAACCGATGTCGGGCCTCGACGACTCGACCGCACTCAGCCGTCCACCGACAGCCACTGGGTGATGTCGGCGCGGGTGTGCGGGGTGGTGTCGAGGAAGTCGCGGGAGTTCTGGTACGCCGCCTGCCACGCCGGGCCGAGCTGCGGCAGCGCGGCCAGGGGGACGCCGGGGTACTCGCGGTACACCACCACCTCGTCGTGCGTGTCGGTGACGACGGCCGACGGCGGCAGAAGGGTCGAAGCCTGTTGCACCAGCGGGGAGCCGCCCGCGCCGGGCGGGGCGGCGAACACCGTCACCTCGGCCTTCGTCCACGGCCCGCCGCCGATGCCCTTCGGGTGGGCGTCGGCGTACAGCCGCTGGAGTTCCTGCCGGACGCCGGCGGACGAGCCGAACTTCTGCTTCGCCATGCCGGCGAGGTCCACGTCGCCCAGCCGCCCGTCCAGGTAGTCGCAGGTCGCCTCGCGGAGGATGCGGAGGACGGCCTCCGGCCCCTCGGCGGAGTTCAAACTGGCCTCGAACACGCCGCCGAACGCCAGTTCCAGCCCCGTCTGGAATCGCCGCTCCAGTTCGGCCAAGTCGTCGTCGTTCAGCACCTCGGTGAAGCGGCGGGCGGCCTCCTCGACGGTCGCGCACCCGACGGGCAGCATCCCGGCGGACTCGGCGGCCGGCGGCTCGGCGTCGGCGAGCAACTGGGCGTGCAGCTCCTCCAGCCGCCGACGGCACTCGGACAGTTCGGCCAGTCGGTGGAGCAGCACCTCGTGCAGGCGGGCGTACACGGCCACGGCCCGGCGGCCGGTCAGCACTTGCAGCCAGTCCGTCGGGTAGGCGTGGAGGGCGTCGGCCACCTCGGTCGGGGTCGCCTTCCGCACGCCCTTCTGCGGGAACGAGTAGTGTTTGAGTCGGTCGTAGGCGGCGACGGCGGTCGCCTCCCACTTGGCCACCTGCGGTTCGATGTGACCCCGGCTGCGGTCCACCGCGAGCAGCAGTTGGCGGACGGCTTCCTCGGTGCCGGCGACGCGGAACTCGGGCGTGTCGTGCAACTGCGGGATGAGTCGCGCCAACTCGGCGCGGACTTCGGCGGCGACCTCGGCGGCGGCGGCGTCCAGGGCGTCGTCGAGCAGCGTGGGCTGTTTGGCCGCGTTCTCGCGGGGCGGCCCGATGGCGGCGGTCAGGTCGTCGGCGGCGCGGGCGACGAGGGCCGGGGCGGGGGATCGGCTCAGCCACCCTTTCGGGGCGAACGGCTCGGCGATCCGCTTCGCCCACTGGTCCAGGGGCAAGCCGGCGGCGGCGTCGGCGGCCCCGCGCAGCCGCGCCGTCAGGCGATCCGGGTTGAGCGCCAGCCGCAGCCACAAGTCGCCGGTCCACTTCGACACGACCGCCCGCAACCGGCCGGGGTCGGGGGCCACCCAGTGGCCGAGCAGCACGGGCGACACCAGCCGGGCCACCCGTCCGACCACCTCGGCGCGGGGCCAGCCGAACCGCTGGAGGCCGAACGTGCGCACCTCGGCCGGCGACGGCGCGGGGCGGCCGGCGTCGTCGGCGGAGATGCCCACCGACGTGAACAGGTCGAGGCGAACGAACTCGGCGACCGGTTCGGTCGGGTCGAAGCCCGCGACGGCCGGCCGGCGGTGCAACCCGCTGCGGGTGAGGGGCGTCCCCGTGCGGCGGGCGGGCGTGGCGGTCAGGGAACCGCTGCCCCGCGCGGCGGGCGGCGCGACCCCGGACCCGCCCCCCCCCTCGGCGGCGGGCGGGTACGGCAGGCCCGGCAGCAGGTAGACGCGGGAGAACGGCGGGTCGTTGTCCACGATGGCCCCGTGCCGGTCGTCGAAGTTGGCGAGGTAGGCCGTGTCCGGGTGCGAGTAGTGGTGCAGCTCGGTGAGCGTCGCGTAGGTGTTGGCGCGGGCGTGGTCGGTCGGCTTCTCGCCGGGGCCGTCGGCGGGCGTCAGGAACACGGCCACCACGTCCGGGTTGGCGTACCCGATCCGCTTCAGTTTCGCCCGCACCGCGTAGGCCAGGTCGAGTGACAGGCCGCCGCCGGTGCCGCCGCCCAGTCCGGCCACGACGTACACGCGGGGGCGGTTGGTGCGGATCGGCTGACCGGTGATGCCGCACGTCGCCGCCACCGCGTCCGGGGCCAGGCAGGCGTCGAGTTCGGCCGACAGCTTCTGCATGGCGGCGCGGTAGTGGTCGCAGAAGGCCAGCCGGCCGAGGGACCGCAGGCCCATCGTGGTCGGCACGCGGGGCAGCCGGTACAGGGTCTCCGGGTCGAACCACCCCTCGATGAGCATCCGCCCGTTGTTGCGGGGCTTCAGGTAGTGCGCGGCGCGGTTCAGCCGAAGGGGGATGATCGCTTCCGGCGGGAACGGCGTGCCGCCGTCCTCGGCCGGGGCGACGGCGGCGTCCAGCGCCTCCGGGTCGGTGTCGATGTAAAGGGTGCGGACGGCCGGCACCCGCTCGGCGCGGCCGTACAGTTCGTCCAGCCGCCGACGGAGCCGCTGGACGACGCGGAACCCGGTGTGCCCGACGCCGAGGACGAGGGCCGGGCGGATCGGCCCCTCGCCGAGTTGCTCCGGCGCGGCGGCGCGCTCGACGGACGCGGACAGCGCTTCGGACGGCTGGCGCGGGAAGTACGTCTGCTCGGGGGACTCGACGACGGCCACCGCGCGGCCGACCGCAGGGGCGGGAATCGGCCCCGAGCCGGCCGCCTCCCGCCAGCCGTCCGACTCTCCCCGTGCCGACGCGAACGAGCTTCCCCCGACCGTCATCGCCACCGGCACGGCCACCCGCTCGCCCGCCGACCCGGTCCGCAGCGCGGCCACCAGCGCGGCGATAGTCGGGAAGCGGTCGTCCGGCGACTTGGCCAGCGCGCGGGCCAGCGCCGGGCGGTCGGCGGGCGGCGACGGGGCCAGGTTGGGCGGCGCTTGCAGGTGCTGCATCAGCAGTTGCTGCATGCTCTGGCCGTCGAACGGCCGGTGGCCGGTGAGCAGCTCCTGGTACACGCACGCCAGGCTGTACTGGTCGCAGTAGCGGGACACGAACCCGTCGAACGTCTCCGGGGCGGCGTACACCGGGGTGATGCCGCCGGTCACCTGGGCGACGTGCTTCTCCAAGTCCTTCACCTGCCCGAAGTCGGCCACCTTGACGTGGTTGTACAGCAGGAACAGGTTCTGCGGCTTGATGTCCAGGTGCTGGAGCGAGTACTGGATGTTCATCAGGTCCAGCACCTCGCCGCACTCGGCCATGTACCCCATCAGCTCGTCGCGGGGGATGCCCGGCAGCCCCTGCCCGCGGCACTCGCGGAAGCGGTCCCACAGGTTGCGGTCGGCCAGCTCCATGACGATCAGCAGCCGCCCGTCCACGATGTCGAACCGGTCGAGGGCGAGCAGGTACGGGTGGCGGACGGCCTTCACCCGCTTGAGCGCCTTCAGCTCCTGCTCGGCGAACCGGTGGGCGTCGTCGTCGGTCTGGCGGATGTCGCCGTGGACCACCTTGACGGCCTTGAAGATGCCGCCCGGCGCGACGCACCGCCACACCTCCCCGAAGCCGCCGCTGCCCAGGCGGTCGAGCAGCCGGTAGCCGGGGATCGGCTCGGCGTCGGTCTGGATGGAGACGGCCATGAACGGGGCATCCTGGGGCGGACGGGGAATGAGGACGAGCGGGCGGGCGGCGGGGCGAGTTCACCCGCCGAGGCGGACGGGGGTGAGCCACGGGGTGTCGGCGCGGGCGTGCGGCGGCACCCCGGCCGCCACCTGAGCCAGATACGCCTCCCGCGCGACCGGGCCGAGCTGCGGCAGGTCGGCCAGCGGCAGCCGCGGGTACTCGCGGTAGACGACGAGGTCGTCGGTCAGGTCGGCCGGGATGAACTCGATGCCGGGGTTGGCCTCGGCCGCCAGCCGCCGGATGAGGTCGCCGGTCGGGCCGGGCGGGGTGGCCAGCAGGGTGGCCTCCATCGGCGGCGGGTGCGTCGGCACCGCCACCGACGGCTTGGCGTGGTCGAAGGCGTCGGCCAGCACCTGCTGGCCGTCCGGCCCGTTCCCCCGGTACCGCGCCAGCGCCTCCACCGGGTCGGCGTGTTCCAGCCGCGCGTCCAGGAAGGCGCGGCCGCTGGTCCGCAGCAGGGCGGTGAACCGGTCGCCCCGCTTGGCCTTGGTGCAGACCGCCGCCAGGCCGTTGAACTTCTTGGTGATCGCCGCCTGAATCTGCTGGTCGAACAGAAGGATCTCGTCGGGCGCGAGGGCGGCCAGGAACTGGTCGGCGGCGGCGTCCAGCGTGAGGCAGCCGACCGGCAGAACGAACGCCCCCGGCTCGGCGTCCGGCCCGGCCGTCGGCTCGGCGGCGACGGCCGCCGACACGCCGTCCAGGAACGCGCGGCAGTGGTTCACTTCGCGCAGGCATTCGGGGATGCCGGCCAGCAGCCCGCGGTACACGGTCAGGGCGGCGGACACCAGCAGCAGCCGGTACCGCTTCTTCGGGTAGGCGGCGAGCAGGTCGAACAGTTCGGCCGTCAGCGTCGAGCGGCGGGTGCCGAGGGCGCTGAACCCGGTCGCGTTCAGCCCGCCGATCAGCGGGAACATGCGGGCGTAGGACTCCGTCTCCTCGCGGGTGAGTGCCTTCAGCTCGGCGTCCAGCCGCTCGATGGCCTCGTTCAGCCGGATGATGATCTGGGCCAGCGACTCCTCCGCCCCGGCCAGCCGGTACTGCGGCTGCTCGATGAACGACACGGCGACGGTGGCCAGGTGCCCCTCCGCCACGGCCAGCACCTGCCGGGCGGCGGCGTCGATGACGACGGCCATCGACCCCGGCTCCCCGCCCGTCTCGACGGTCGGCTTGCCGACCAGCTTGATCACCTGTTCGAGGGCGGCGACGGCCGCCTGCGCGCCGAGTTTCCCGGCCACCGGGGTGTTCGTGCGGAGGGCGTCCACGGCGGCGTCGAACACCGCCTCCGGCTTCTCCCGCAGCTGCTCGGTGACGGCCGCCGTCAGCCGCCCGACCAGCCGGGCCGGCTCCAGTTCCAGCCGCGCCCACTGGTCCGCCAGCCACGTCTGGATCGGCTCCCGCAGGTGCGTCGTCTCCTTGTCCGTCCACCGCCGCAGCACCTGCTGGCAGAACCGCCGGGCGATGGCGGCGAGCAACTCCACCCGCGGCCAGCTGAGGCGGTACAGGCCGAACGGGTGGGCCACCGGGCCGGCGTACTTGTCCACCGGGGCCACCGAGCGGACGTAATCGGCGACCCGCCCGACCGGCGTGACCAAGTCCAGGTACAGCGCCCGCGCCGCGCCGCCGGCGGTGCGGGCCTCGTCGGCCGGCTTCTGGGACTTCGGCAGCTCGAGGACGGCCGTCCGGTCGAACGGCGGCTGGCCCGCCACGACCGCCGCCTCGGCCGTGTCGTACCGGCTCTGGAACCGCTCCCCGGAGGCGAAGTGGTACACTTCGGCGAGGGCGGCGAACGTGTTCGCCAGGGCGGTGCGGGAAGTACGCTTCTCGGCCGCCGGCGCGAGCAGGAAGGCCACCGCCTCCGGCGTCGAGTACCCGACCTGCCGGAACTCGTGCTTGATGAGGTAGGCGAGGTCGAGGAACATGCCGCCGCCGGTGCCGCCGCCCGTCCCGGCCACGACGTACACCCGCGGCTGGTTCGTGCGGAGGCCGAGGCCGGTCGCCGCCGCCGCCTTGCCCAGCGGGTCGCCGGTGACGAACGCTTCCACTTCGCGGCGGACGCGCTGCACCAGCGGGCGGTAGTGGTCGCACAGCGCCAGCCGGCCGAACGCCCGCACCCCCTGCGCGCCGGTCGGCGTCTTCGGCAGTTGGTACAGCAGGCCCGGCGGCATCCACTGCTCGACGGCCGGCAGCCCCTCGGCCTGGAGGTAGTGGGCCGGGCGGTTCAGCTTGGCGTGGTAGACCGAGTTCGCGCCGAGGGCGGCTTCCCCCTGGCCGGCCGCCTCGACCGTCTCCGCGTCGGTGTCGATGAACAGGAACCGCAAGGTCGGCAGCGCGTCCGCCGTGCCGAACCGGTCGGCCAGCAGCCGGCGGAACTTCCGCAGCACCGCCAGCCCGATCCGCCCGACCCCGACGACCAGCGCCGGGAACAGGACGCCGTCGCCGGTCTTCGGCGGCGGGGCAATGCCCATCTGCCCCATCCGCCCCGTCTCGACGATCTGCCGGCGGGACAACGTGAGGGCGGGCGCGGCCACTCCGCCGGCGGCCTTCGGCGTCACCAGTTTCGGCGTCACGAGGCCGGGCAACGGCGTCCGGGGGGCCGCCGGCGCGTACCGAATCGCGGCCGGGAAGCCGGTGTCGGTCCGCGCCCGCTCCAGGGCCGACGCCGGCATGGTCGCCATCGACGGGGCGGCCATCTCGACGTGCGGCAGGTGTTGGGTCGCCAGGGCCACCGGGAGTGGGAGCGCGGCGGTGTCGTACGTCACCGGGGTCGGCGCGGTCCCGGCGGCGGCCAGCCGCTTCAGCATCTCGGTGCAGGTCGGCCACCGCTCGTTCGGGTTCTTGCTCATCCCGCGGCCGATGATCGGCCGGTCGGCGGCCGGCAGCGACGACAGGTCCGGCGCGTCCCGCAGGTGCTGGAGCAGCAGTTGCTTCGTGTTCGCCCCGTTGAACGGCCGGCAGCCGGTCAGCAGCTCCTGGAACACGATGGCCAGGCTGTACTGGTCCGAGTACCGGGACACGTACCCCTCGAACGTCTCCGGGGCGGCGTACACCGGCGTCACCCCGCCCGTCACCGTCGCCCGCGCCCCCTCGAACGCCTTGGCCAGCCCGAAGTCGGCCACCTTGACGTGGTCGAACACCAGGAACAGGTTCTGCGGCTTGATGTCCAGGTGCTGCACCTGGTAGTGGTTGTTCATCAGGTCGAGGGCTTCGGCCGCCTCGGTCAGGTAGCTCATCAGCTCGTCGCGGGGGATGCCGACCAGCCCGCCCAGCCGGCACTCGCGGAAGCGGTCCCACATGTTCCGGTCGGCCAGCTCCATGACGATGATGAGCTGCCCGTCGATGACGTCGAACCGTTCCAGGCTGAGGATGTACGGGTGGCGGATGGACTTCACCCGGTGCAGCGCCTTCAGCTCCTGCTCGGCCGGCTGCCCCTCCTCGTCGATCTCGTCCAAGTTGCCGAAGACGAACTTCATCGCCTTCAGGAAGCCGCCCGGCGCTTCCACCTTCCACACCTCCCCGAACCCGCCGCGGCCGAGCCGCTCGAGGAGTTTGTACCCCTTGAGCTGCTCGGGCAGTTCGGCCAGTACGGACGGGTGCAGGGCCATCGCGGCGCGATCCGTTGGGCGGGGGTGATGGTGGGCAGCCCCACTCTCTTAGTTCACGCCGGACGTTTGGCAAAACCGCCCGCGCGCCGGACGGTTCACGGCGGGGCGAAAGTCGTAAACTGGAGGGGCGGGGTTCCGCCGGGCGCACGGGATTCGGCGGCCGGCGGAATTCGCCGCGGAGGACGCCCGATGACGGCCAGCGGGGTGGCGCTGTCGGTCAAGCAGCCGTGGGCGGCGCTGCTGGCGGCCGGGGTGAAGACGGTGGAAGTGCGGACGTGGCGAACCGCCCGACGCGGCACCGTGTTCCTTCACGCCGCGAAAGTGCCCGACCCCCGCCCGCACGGGTGGACTTTTGTTACCACGCCGGAGTTGATCCGCGACGCGGCCGTCGGCGGCGGAATTGTGGCGGTGGCCGAACTAGTGGATTGCGTGACGTATCCGGACGCGCCCGCCTTCGCCGCCGATGTCGCCCGCCACCGCAATTTGTCGTCGTGGTTCAAACCGCCGCGGTTGTACGGGTTCGTGTTCGCCGACATCCGCCCGCTACCGTTCCACGCGGTGGCGGGGAACACGTTCTTTTTTCCCGTTTCCGGAGTGACGCTGCCGCCGCCCGCCGGACCTGTTATCATCATCGACCCGCCCGAAGGTAAGGACGCCCGCCACCATGACTCCCCCCCCGACCCCCGGCCTCCTGGTTAGCGTCCGCACCGCCGAGGAGGCGACCCTCGCGGTCGCCGCCGGGGCCGCCCTCATCGACGTGAAAGACCCGTCGCGCGGCCCGCTGGGGATGGCGCACCACGAGGCGCTGGCGGCGGTGCAGGCCGCCGTCGGCGGCGCGGTGCCGGTGTCGGCGGCGCTCGGCGAGTGGTCGGCGAACGCGATCACCGACGCCGCCTGGCACCTGGAGTTGAAGCCGAAGTACGTCAAGTGGGGGCTGGCCGGCTACCCGCCGACGCCGGGCTGGGGCGAGGACTTGCTCGACACCCGCCGGGCGGTGCCGTCGGACACCGAGGTGGTGCTGGTCTGCTACGCCGACTGGGAACAGGCGAAGTGCCCGCCGCCGGCGGAGGTGGTGACGTTCGCCAAGCGGTTCCGCTACACGACGGTGCTGTTCGACACGTTCGCCAAGGCCGGAAAGACGCTCCTCGACGCCCTGCCGCTGGCGGAGCTGGCCGAGCTGGTGGCGGGGCTGAAGCGGGTGCGGGTGGCGGTGGCGCTGGGCGGGTCGCTGAAACTGGAACAGGTGAAGCTGCTCAAGCCGCTGGGGGTGGACTGGCTGGCGGTGCGGGGGGCGGTGTGCGTCGGCGGCACCCGCGGCGGCGACCTCGACCCCGTGCGACTGCGGAAGTGGGTGGAGGCGGTGGCGAAGTGACGGCGGCGACTCTGCCGGCGGTCGCGTCACTTCTTCGGCAGGCGGGCGATGGCCGCCTTCGCCTCGGTCGGGTAGTCTGGGCCGAAGTCGCCGGCCGACATCTTCGCCAGCAGGGCGCGGGCGTCCGCGCTGTTGGCCCGCTCCAGCAGGCGGGCGATCCGCGCCGCCCGCTGCTGGCCCGGCGGCACGTCGTCGGCGACGACGCCGAGCCGCTTCAGCAGCCGCTTCGCGCGGTACTCGGCTTCGGCGTTCGCGCCGCCGAGTTCGGCCTTCAGTTGCGGCACCGCCTTCGCCCCGATCTTCTCCAGTTCGGCCTCGGCCGTCAGCCGCCCGTCGAAGCCGTCGCCGCCGAGTTGGTCGATCAGCCGCTTCACCCGCTTCGGCAACTCCTCGTCCGGCTGGACGGGCTTGGGGATGCGGTCGCGGATGTACGACACCTGCTCGGCGGCCACCGGCAGGAACTGGCGGAAGGCGGCCGACGCCTTCGTCCGGTCCTCGCCCATCAGGTCGGCCCACGCGGCGTCGCGCGGCTTGCCGACCAGCGGCTCCTTCGGCTTCCCCTTGCCGACGGCCGCTTCGGTGTACACGTCCAGGTCTTCCACCGTCTTGCCTAGCAGCAACAAGTCCCAGCGGGAGTCGCCGGTGCCGGTGGACGAGAACAGGACGCCGGACATGTGCAGCGGGCCGAAGTCCTTGAACACGTCGCGGGTGACGATGGTCCACTCCTTCGGCGCGGCGTCGGCCACCTTCAGCCCGGTGCCGCCGAGGTCGTAGGGGCCGGCGACGTACCGCTTGCCGCCCCAAGTGCCGTTCTGCGGGAAGGCCAGCAGGATGGCCCCGTCGTCGGCCTTCTTCCAGGCGAACCGCAGGTAGCGGAACTCGTTCGCCGCCTTGGGCCTCTCGACGAACTGGAAGTCCCAACCGGGCAGGGCGGCGGCGTGCAACTCCTGGCCGGTCTGCTTGACGGCTTCCAGCCCGGCGAACACGTCGTCCCGATCGACGGTGAGCGCCGGATCCTTGCCGCTCGTCTTCAGGTAGATGGCGTCGATGAGCGGCTTCACGTCCTCGTCCATCAGCACGGCGACGCCGCCCTCGACCTTCGGGCCGGCGTAGGCACCGCCGTCCTTCGGCTTGGCCGGCAGCTTCGGCTCGACCTTCGGCGGCGGCTTCGGTTGGCCCGCCGCCGTCGCCGCGAACATCAGTACCCCGACGATGACTCCGACGCGCATCGCTCGCCCTCCCGATGATCTCCCTACGTTACCCGCCGGCGACCGCCGGCACCACCTCCGTCCGGCGGTTCGCGGTTCGGGTTGTCAAATCACCACCCCTCGGTATAGTCGGCCGCCGTCGCAGACGGCCGCCCACTTCCCCCGAGGGTTCCCCCGCATGTCGAAGACGTTCCTCCGCACGGTCCTGGCCGCGTTCGCCGCCGCCGGCGTCGCCGGGGCGCAGACGCCGACGCCCCCGCCGAGCCTGACGCCGACCAGCACCCCGCCGATGCCCGCCGCCGCCGCCCCGGTCCGGCAGGTCGCCTTCAAGGTGATGCCGCAACCGGTGCCGCCGGCGGCTCCGCGCTTCTTCACGAAGGTGTTCGACGTAACCGATCTGGTCTGCCCGCCGAAGGACTCGCCGCTGGCCGCGCCGAGCGACGACGTGGCCATGCAGGCCGCCGTGACCGCCTACGCGAAGGTCCGCGTCGAGCAGTTGAAGAAGATCCTGCGGAACACGGTGAGCGTCGACTCCTGGGAAGAGAACGGCGGACCGGGGCGAATGGACTACTACCCCGTCGGGCAAGCGCTGGTAGTGCATGCGTCGGCGGATGTCGTCGTCCGCGTCGGCGAGTGCCTGGAGTCGCTGCGGAAGCTGCAACCCCCGCAGGTGTTCGTCCAGATGCTGGTGATCGAGGTGGCGTCGGACCACCCGGCGGTGGCCAAGCTGTTCGCGAAGAAGCGGGAGTCCGCGCTGACGGCCGAGGAGTTGAAGAAGTTGATGACGGAGATGAAGGCCGACGGCGCGCTGGAGGTGCTGAGCCGGCCGCAACTGATGCTGACCGACAAGCAGACGGGCTTCTTCCAGACCGGCCAGCAGTTCCCGCGGTTGACCGGAACGACTCTGGACGGCGGAGGTGTCAAGCAAGGGGTCGAGTACATCTCCACCGGCCTGGTCGTGCGGTTGACGCCGGATTGCGCCGGTGACGGGAAGGCGATGCGGATGAGGACGGAAGTGTCGCTGACCGAACCCAGCCGGACGCCGATCGATCTGGGCAACGGGATCAAGGCGACCCCCATCGACACCCAGGCCATCGAAGCCGTGTTGGAATTGGCCGACGGCGGCACGATGGCGGTGAACATCGGGACGAAGAAGGTGGAGCGGCGGATCGAGACGAAGGTGCCGGTGCTGGGCGACATTCCGTACCTGGATCGCATCTTCAAGACCGTCGGCATCAGCCACGAGCGGCGGGACACCGTCGTCGTGTTCACCGCCACCCGCGTGAATACGGAGCAGCAGCTCCGGACGCTGATCGCCAGCGAGGTGGCGAAGCTTTCGTGGTCGTTCGCCGACACGCCGGCCGTGATGCCGATGGCCGTCCCGCCGCCGATGGCGAAGCCGGTGTCCGTCGGGGACAACCCGTTTTTGAGTCGGAACACCGCGCCGGTTCCGGTCGGCCCGACTTTCAAGTTCAACACGTGCGAAGCGCCCGGCGGTGAGCGGGCCGCGCCGCCGGTCCCGATGCCCGCCGCCCCGCCAGTCGCGGTGGTGCCGCAGGCGATGTGGCGATCCACTGCTGTCACGCCGATCCCGATGCCCATCCACAACCCGTTCGCCCTGGTCCCGCCCGTCGCGCCGCCGATGGTCGTCCGCGAGGTTGCGGTCGTCGGGCTGGAGCGGATCGACCTCGGCGTCGATTCCCACCTGATCCCGGCCAGCGGATCGGTGCCGGTCACGGGCCGAATCGCCGGCGCGGGCCACGGCGGGATTCCCGCCGGGGATGAGACGACGACACTCCTGAAGGCGTACCGAGCCGCCTGCGCCGCCGGCAAGAAAGATGAGGCGTCACGCCTCGCCCTTCAACTTCTGGCCAAGGATCCGACCTGTTTCGGTCGGGATCGGTGACGGATTTCCGGCGGCAACGGAACCGGGTTGCGTGCGGGAGTCGGATCGTCCGATGCCGTGTGCCACCCGGTTTTCGCGTGGTGCGATGTCGGACACGGGCCGGGCGAAAATCTGCGCTTGCGGAAAAGCCCGCCTTGCGGTCGCCGGGGGGGACGGTGATAATTGCCCGCATTCATCGCCACGGATGCGGTGCCACCCCAGACTCGCGTTTCCGGAGCGGCGGCCCATGTCGGACTTCACTGACGATGTGTTCCTGGCGAACGGGCGGGTGCGGCCGGATGTCGTGGACGAGGCCACCGCGCTGGCCCTCCGCGACTCCCTCAGCCACGCCCGCGGGACGAACTGGGACAGCGTTCGCACGCCGCACCTGTTCATGGGGCTGCTCGGCACGCCGGACGCCGGGGTGTACGCCTGGGCCGGCCGCCTGGGGGCCGACACCGGCCGGCTGCTGGACCAGTTCCGCGACCTGTTCTACCAGGACGCCGAACCCGTCCCGCCGCTGCTGCTGAACCGCGAGTTCCTGTCGGACAACGTCATCCGCGTGCTGCGGGACGCCGTCTGCCGGGCGAAGGACTACGGCCGCGGCATCGTCACCCCGATGGACCTGCTCATCACCCTGTTCACGACCCCGAACAGCATCGTCGCCGAGTGCTTCGAGCGGATCGGCGTGACGGCCGCCCGCCTCACGGAGCTGGCCGTCATGGTCGAGCAAGAAGGCAGCCTGAGCTGAAGTGGCAATCGCGACCGGCGCGCCCCGCGCCGGTCACTCACGACCGTCTCCCCGTCTCCCACACGTCGCGGGTCCGCCCCTACTTCTTCCATCCGCCTTCGTCGTCCGGCTTCGGCGGTGTGCGCCGCGGCGGCGGTTCTTCCTCGTCATCCTCGTCCCTTCGCCGCCGGCGCGGTCGGTCCTCTTCTTCCTCCTCGTCCTCCCTCTCGCGGCGAGAGCGGCGGCGCGGCCGCTCCTCTTCTTCCTCCTCGTCGTCTCGGTCCCGGCGGGAACGTCGGCGTGGCCGGTCGTCGTAATCGTCCTCCTCGTCGTCGTAGCGGTCGTCGGTGTCCCGCCGCCCGCCGGAGCGCTGGAGCTGCTTGTGGTACTTCGTCAGCCCCTGCCAGTAGGGGATGAAGAGGCCCGCCGCCGCCAGCAACCCCAGCGCGCCGATGGCGATGCAGATGAGCAGTGCGCCGGCGTGCCAGCAGATGAGAGCCGACAGTCCGAGCGGCTGCCCGAAGTCCTTCGGCCGTTTTAGCCCCCGCGATCTGAACTCCCTCTTCAACGCCTCCTCGACGCGGAGGACGACGAAGTACGACCACACCAGCCCGAACGCCGGGATGAGCGCCAGCCAGACCTGGTTGGGGTCCATCTCGCGGTTCCGCCGGCCGCACTGCTCCAGGCAGTTCATCGCCGCCACGAGGGTGAGGACGAAGAACACCAGCAGGGCGATGCTGCCGAGGACGAACATCACCCAGGTGATGAGCCAGAGCGTCGGGTCGTAGAAGAAGAACATCGGGGGACACGGCTCCTCGGCCGGAGGGCACGGCGGACGACCGGCGGAAGAGTGAGAATACGGCCCCCGATTGGTTTTGGCGAACCGCAACTTGACGAGCCGCGTTCGCCAGGGAGCGTCGGATCCCAGCCGGAGAAACGCTCCCTGGCGGTCGCGGCTCGTTGATCGGAGTCTGGGCGCTTTGCGGCATCTGTGCCGCTTGCGCCGGCCGCCGGCACAATCCGACCCGGTCGAACCGGCATCCGGGTTCGCAAGTCTCGCCCGCAACGCCGATTCAACTGGTATGCCCGCACACGGATCGTCGCGGGGTCGAACGGCCGCCGGCAAACCCCCATGCCGGCGACCGAGGCGTGCGTCACGGAGGACCGTCGGTATGACCCGCTCCCGCTTGCTGCCGCTGCTCGCCGCCATCCTGGTGGCCGGGTCGCGCGCCGCCGGGCAGCCGGGTCTGCCGCCCCCCGCGCCCCACCCCGACCCCGCGGCGGTCCTCCTTCCGCCCGTCGGCCTGCAGCCGGCCGACACCGGCCCGATGCCGCCGGAACCACCCGCCCGCCTCCGCCCGGCCGTCGAGACGGTGTCCGCTTTCAAGCCGGAAGTCGGCACCGACCTGCCCCGCGACGACGGCGACCGGCACGGGTCGCCAACCACCCGCAAGAACTGGGACGCCTACGACTACCTGACCGCCAAGGACGCCGTCCGCCCGACCGACAGCCCCCGGCTGGCGCGCGCCCCCGGCGACGACGACCTGTTCCCGAACGACCGCCTCGGCGACAAGGCCGGGGGCTTCCTCGACCGCCTCCGCGAGCCGGGCAAGCGGGAGAAGGGGCTGTTCTGCACCGACCGCGACTTCGACAACTTCATCACCCCGATGACGAACCCGTTCCTGTTCGAGTCGGCGCAGACCAGCACCGAAGTGCGCGGCCTGTTCCTCGGCCAGGGCATCCCGAACCCGGCCGGGCCGTTCAACGGCGGCACCGCGTACTTCGCCGGCGGGCAGGCGCGACTGGCCTTCGGCGAGCGGTTCTCGGTGACGGTGAACAAGATCGGCCTGACGAGTTTCCAACCGGGCAGTGGGTCGGCCGTCGGCAGTGCCACCGGCCTGGCCGAACTCTGGCTCGGGCCGAAGTTCGTCGCCTACCGCAACAAGGAGTCGCAGACGCTGGTGACGGTCGGGGCCATCTTCCAGATTCCGCTGGGCAGCAGCAGCGCGTATCAGAACACCGGCAAGCTGTCCATCGCCCCGTATGTGTCGGTGGCGCAGCGGCTGTTCGAGTTCGGCGACTGGGGCACGCTCAACGCCCAGGCCAACGCCGGGTACAGCTTCGCCACCAACCGCGACCGGTCGGACTACTTCTACGGCAACGGGCACCTGAGCTGGAACTGGCGGAACCGCGGCCGGTTCTTCCCGCTGGTGGAACTGAACTGGTTCCAGTACACGGCGAACGGCCAGTCGTCCGGCTTCGGCGTGGAGGGGCGCGACCTGGCGAACTTCGGCTCGGCGGTCGGCCGCAGCGGGCTGTTCACGGGGGCGGTCGGTGCCCGCTACCGGTTCGGCGAGCGGTGGGAGACCGGGGCCGCGTTCGAGCTGCCGTTCGCCGGCAACAAGGACCTGTTCCGCTACCGCTTCACCCTGGATTTGATCTGGCGGTATTGAGCGGCGGGCGGGGAAAGCGATGCCATTCACACGCATTCGGCCTTCCGTCCTGCTGTGCCGCCCACCACAGTTTCGCGGGACGAACTCCCAGATGGCATAAACCAGAAGGCCCCTTCCCGCCGTGTTCCACAAATCGTTGCCCAAACACAAGATAGAAATTGACGGCCGTTTTCGTCCCTCGGTATTATACCGATTCGTGTAGCGGTTTATCCCAATCCGTGCATTGGGATTAGTATCTGTTCGGCCGAAACAAACGCCTGCTCCCCGGCGCATTGAAGCTTGGTGCTGACACGGTAAGACTTCCGTCACCCGCTCCCATCTCGGCCTCCGCCAACTTTTCCGCAGCTTGGCCTTGACTGTCACGCTTCGCAATCGTAGACTACCGATCTTGTAAGATTCAGATGTTTGAATCTTTTCACTTGAAGGTCGATGTCCATGCCGCACCGTGCGTTAGTGACGAAGGAACTTGCGGGGTTCTTGGGGGTTCTCTCGCATCCGCACCGCATCCGCATTATCGAAGAGTTGCGGGATGGGGAACGTGACGTGAATTCACTGCAAGAAGCACTTGGCATCAGCCACTCCGGGGTATCGCAACACCTGATGGTCATGCGTGCGAACCGGTTCGTTTCCGAGCGGCGCGAGGGACGCCGTGTTTTCTACCGGCTTCGCCAGCCTGAAATCGCCGGTTGGTTGTTGGAAGCGACCCGGTTCCTTGAACAAGGAACCGCTGCGGCAGAGGAACTTCGGGAGGCGATTGGTAAGACTCGTCAGGATTGGGCGGCACAATAAGGCTCTGGTTCATTCCGTCTACTTGGAGAAAACTGTGCAAAAGCTGGTACAGGGTGTTCATCGGTTTGAACGTGGAATCTCCGGGCCGCAGCGCGAACTGTTCGCGCGGCTCGCCGAAGGTCAGCATCCCGACGCACTGTTCATCACGTGTTCCGACTCGCGCATCAGCCCCAACCTGATCACGCAGACGGAGCCCGGTGAACTGTTCATCATCCGCAACGCGGGCAACATCGTGCCGCCCTACGGGGCGGCCAACGGCGGCGAGGGGGCGACCATCGAGTTCGCCGTGGTCGGCCTGGGCGTCCGGGACATCATCGTCTGCGGACATTCCCGCTGCGGGGCCATGAACGGACTTCTTCACCCCGAAGGTCTCAAAGAGATGCCGACGATGGCCGCATGGCTCGGCCACGCCGAGGCGACCCGCTGGATCGCGCGCCAGAAGTACGCCGACCTTCCCCCCGACGCCTTGTTGAACGTGACCACTCAGGAAAACGTGCTCATTCAGATGGAGAACCTGCGCACCCATCCCGCCGTCGCTGCTGGGTTGGCCGGCGGCAAACTCACGCTGCATGGCTGGGTGTACAAGATCGAGACGGGACAGGTCTTCGCATACGACTCGGAACCCGGCCAGTTCAACCCCTTGATGGATGTGCCGCCCGCGCCGGTTCCTCCTCCCGCACGGCTCACGGCGGCTCATTCGATTTGAGTAATCGCACCGACACCGGACTCCCTGATCGGCAGTCCGCAAGGCCGCTGCAAGAGATAAGGAGTGATCGTGGAGAGCAACAAGCCCGACGGCATCACGACAGGACGCTTCGGCTCACTGAGGCAGGATTTCCTGGCTTCCATCGTCGTCTTCCTGGTGGCGTTGCCGCTGTGCATGGGTATCGCCATCGCATCCGGTGTCCCGCCGGAGAAGGCGGCGGCGGTGGGCATCATTTCCGGCATCGTCGGCGGGTTGGTGGTCGGCTTTCTCGCCGGTTGCTCGCTCCAAGTCACCGGCCCCGCAGCGGGGTTGGCCGTGATCGTCGGGCAACTCATCTTGGAACACGGTTTTGCGACGTTGGGCCTGATCGTCATGGTGGCCGGGGCCGTTCAACTTGTCGCGGGTGTGCTTCGTTTGGGACAGTGGTTTCGGGCCGTGTCTCCCGCAATCATTCAAGGGATGTTGGCCGGGATCGGCGTCCTGATCCTCGCCGCCCAATTTCACGTCATGGTGGACGACAAGCCACCCGGCAGCGGCAAGGAGTACGGCGGGATCATCAACCTTGCGACCATCCCCGAAGCCGTGTGGAAGGGAGTGACGGAACCTGCCCACCAGCCCGCAGCCGTGGTGGGGATCGTGACGATCCTGACCATCATGGGCTGGTCGTCGTTCGCCCCAAAGCGGTTGAAAGTGCTGCCCGCACCGCTGATCGCCGTGACCGTGGCGACGGTGCTTGCGGTCATCGTGGAGCAGTTCGGACTCGACCCGAAGGACATCCAAATTCCAGACAAGCTATCCGATGCCGTCAGCCTATTTGCTTGGAGCGACTGGCCCCGACTACTCGACCGCACGATCCTGATCGCCGGGCTGACGCTGGCCTTCATCGCCAGTGCGGAGTCGCTCCTGACGGCGACGGCTGTGGACTCCATGCAACAACACGCTCCCCGCACCAAGTACGACCGAGAGTTGGCGGCTCAAGGGGCGGGCAATGTGCTCTGCGGGGTGTTGGGCGTGTTGCCCCTGACGGGGGTGATCGTGCGGAGTGGGGCGAACGTGCAAGCGGGTGGTCGTACTCGGCTCTCCACGATCCTTCACGGGCTGTGGTTGCTCCTATTCGCCGTCGTGTTCACCTTCGTCCTTCGACATATCCCCGTGTCGTGCTTGGCGGCGATCCTCGTATACACGGGATGCAAGTTGGTGAACGTCAAGGCCATGCGGGAGATCGGAAAGTACGGGAAGGGAGAAGTGGCGGTTTACATCGTGACGATAGCGGGGATCGTGGTGATCGACCTCCTGACGGGAATCGTCATGGGACTCGGCTTGGCCGTGGTGAAGTTGGTGTATCGCTTCACGCACTTGACGATCCGGGTGGAGCGGGACAAGGAGCAGAACCGCACCAGTATGTATCTGGAAGGTGCGGCCACATTCTTACGGCTGCCGAAGTTGGCTCAGGCACTCCAAGCGATTCTTCCCAACACCGAACTGCACGTCCATTTCGAGGATTTGACACACATCGACCATGCTTGCCTCGACCTCCTCATGAAGTGGGAGAAGCAACACGAAGCCACGGGCGGGAGCCTCGTAATTGATTGGGAAAGCCTGACGGCCAAGTTCCGACCTGTCGGAAATAACAACGGCAAGAATGGCCGGTCATCGGCCCTAGCCGGTGAAGAAAAAGGGAATGGCCTCGCACACGACCATGTATAGGCACGGCTCAAATACTTGTATAAACATAGATGTATTCATATTTTCCCATTCAGAAGTGGCCTATTTGTCCGCTTCTGCCCGCTGACTTCGGCCAAACAAGGCGCTGTAGCAGCCCTGGGCCGTGTTCGCTTTTTGGGATTCGTAGCTCCCCGAGCGGCCCCGGCTGCTGAGCTGTGTCATTCGGCACCGGACTCGGAGATCACGTATGACGCCCGTCGATGTTCACCTGTACGTCTACGACACCCTCGCCGACTGGGAGTACGGGTACGCCGTCGCCGGCATCAACAACCCCGAGTTCCAGAAGACCCCAGGGCGATACCGCGTGCGGACGGTCGCGGTGCGGGCGGACGCCGTGACCACCCTGGGCGGCGTGCGGATCCAGCCGGACCTGACGCTCGACCGCCTCGCGCCCGGCGACAGCGCCCTGCTCATCATCCCCGGCGGCATGAGTTGGGACCACGCCGGCGAGCCGGAAGCGGTCGAGGCGGCGCGGGCGTTCCTGGCCCACGGCGTGCCGGTGGCCGCGATCTGCGGGGCGACCGCCGGCCTGGCGCGCGGCGGGTTGCTGGACGACCGACGGCACACGAGCAACGCCCGCGAGTATCTGGCGATGACGGGGTACGCCGGCGCGGGGCTGTACGAGGAGGCTCCGGCCGTCACCGACGGCGAACTGATCACGGCCTCCGGGGTCGCCCCGCTCGACTTCGCCCGGCACATCTTCCGGCGGCTCGACCTGTACACGCCCGCCGTCCTGGAGGCGTGGTATGGGTTGTACAAGACGGGCCAGCCGGAATACTTCTATGCTCTCATGCAGGCGGCCGCACCGAGCGCCGCGCCCGCGGTGACATCCCACTGACAGTACACCTCGGCGGCGGCCGAGTGCCCCCGGCCGGTCGCCGCCCATCCCATTACCGGCGGCGCTCCGTCACTTGACCTCGCCGACGAGGACGAAGTCGAACACGTTGTCGCCGCTCGCCGTCACGTCGGCGAACAGGTCCGACGTGTCCGGCGAGAAGTACTTCGTCGGCAGCAGCGGCTTGCCGGGCATCTGGAGCGTCTCGGCGGCGGCCGGCGCGTTGGCCAGGTGCGGCGGCAGCGGCGGCGGCGGGCCGGTCAGCGAGATCGCCACCTTGCACCGGCCGACCGGCGCGCCGTCGTTCGCCGCGAACGTCGTCACGCGGTACTCCCCGGCGGCGTTCGTCTTGCCCAGCGCGGGAGCCACCCCCTTGGCGTCCGGAACGAACGAGATGGAGGCGTTGGCGACCGGCTGGCCGCGGTACGTCACCTTCCCGCGCACCTGCGCCACCGGCACGCCGGACGGGCCGCACCCGGCCGCGACGGCCAGCAGCCCGCCGAGCGCGGCGACCAACCCACGGCGACCCAACCGAATCATGATGCGGTCTCCCAAGCGGGGGATCGGGGAACGGGGCACATCATTCGGAGATGACTTCGCCGCCGGCGCGGCTGCCCAGCGCGTTGTACGTGAACTGGTTGATGCTGTCCGGGATGGTCCGCACCGAGCCGTCGCACAGCGCCACCAGGATGCTGCCGGTGTGCCGGCTCGAGAACCCGCGGCCCATCCAACTGGAGGTCGCCCCGCCGCAGGCATCGACCGACATGCCGGCCGTCGGCAGGCAGATGCGCAGCTTCCAGTTCGGCGGCAGGCTCGTCCCGTGGGCCGACCCCGTGCTCGACATCCAGATGGAGCTGTTGGACGACGTCTGCCAGTCGGTGTGGCCGAAGCTGATGGTGTTGCTCAGGCCGTCGGTGATGCCGGCGAATTTGACCGGCCCCGCCAGCCCGGTGTAATCGACGATGCCGCGGTGTCCCCGCCCGCCGCCATATCCTTGACCGGGTTCCGGGCAGGGGGTCGTCGGCGTCACGGCGTTGTTGCTGGCGCAGCCGCCGCAGCCGTAGCGGGCCTTCGCGCCGTCGCCGCCGAACGGATCGACCGCCGAGGACGCGATGTTGTTGAACCCGTCGCCGTAGCTGGCGACGTAGTTCGGGTGGAACCCGCGGAACAGGTTCGAGGCGGCACCGTCGCCGGCACCGCTGTCGCCGGCGATCTGCGGGCAGCCGCCGACGGGCATCGTGCGGTTCTCGCTCATCGTGCCGGCTTTCGGGTCGCTGGGGCAGAGCAGGACGGACAGCCGCGCCTGGCGGACGGTCGCCATCGCCTGGCAGGTGACGTTCACGTCGAACCGGATGCGGCGGAACAGGTTGTCCTGCTCCAGGTACGGCAGCAGGCGGGGGACGAAGCCCCACCCGTAGGTGAAGCCGTCGGCGGTCGGCAGGCCGTCGTTCACGTCGTGGTACGAGTGCGCGGCGAGGCCGAGTTGCTTCAAGTTGTTGCCGCACGACATGCGGGCGGCGGCCTCGCGGACCTTCTGGACGGCGGGCAGAAGTAGCCCGATCAGGATGGCGATGATGGCGATGACGACCAGCAGCTCGATGAGCGTGAACCCGCGGCGGCGCATGGCAGTGGTCCCCGGTGAAGAGAGGGAAGGGGTCTCGTTCGGATGCCGGCGGTGCCATTCCGAGTGGGTGGACGACCGCCGCGAAAGAGAGGAAGGGTGTATCATGCCGGAGATCGCGCCGCGCCGCAACTGAGAAACCGGCGAATGCGTGCGCCGATCGGGGTGGGTGGCGCGATGTTCGGCTCGTCGCCCCAGCCGCCCGCCGGGTTCGCCAAGAACCGCCAGAATCCGTCGCCCCACACTGCCCCGCCTCGGCTCCGTGGCCGGGCCGGGCGATTCGGTTATAGTGACCGCATCGTTCGTTCCGTCCGGTCGCGGGGTGTCCGTCGTGGCCAAGAAGCGTGTGGTGGGCAGCAGCACACCCGACAAGATTCGGCAGAAGTTGGCCGCCGGCGACGCCGTCACCGCGCTGGCGCTGGCGAAGCGGCACGCCGAACAGTCGCCGGGCGACCCGGAAGCCATTCACCTCCTCCGCACCGCCGCCGTTGCCCTCGCCGACCAGCACCTGAACGCCGGCCGCACGGCCGCCCTCGCGCAGCTGCTCGCCGACATCGACGTGGGGTTCTTCCTCGACGACGCTTGGCTCCGGCAGCTCGCCACCTGGCACGCGAAGGCCGGCAACCCCGTCCGCGCGCTGGCCCTGGCGGATCAAGTCGGGGACGCCGTCCTCCGCGGCCAAGTGGCCGGTCATGCCGCCGACGCCGCCGTCCGCGCGCGGTCCCCGGCGTTGCTGCCGGCCGACCTGCACGCCGGGTACGTGGCGGTGGTGGACGGGTTCGACAAGTACAAGTTGGGCCACGACGGCGCGGCGCGGGAGCGGCTGAACGACATCGGCCTGTCGTCGCCCTTCCTCGAATGGAAGCTGCTGCTCCGGGGCTTCCTGGCGCACGCGGCGAACGACGACGAGGGGGCGAAGGCGAACTGGGGCCGGCTGTCCGCCGACCGCCTGCCGGCGAAGCTGGCCGCGCCGTTCCGCGGCCGCATCGACCCGACCGCCCCGTCCGCCGGCGGCGGACGACTCCCCGTCGATCCGAGTTCCCTGGCCGGCCGGCTGAAGGCGGTGCAGGCCAACCTCGGCAAGGGGCGGAACCTCGGCGCGGCCTTCAAGGCGCTGGAATCCGCGCTGCCGTTCGTGAAGACGAACCTGCCGTCCGCCGTGCCGAAGCTGGCGAACGTGATGTACCACGCCATCGGCCGCGTCGGGCAGCCGGACGACCTGCCCCGCTACCGCAAGCTGTTCGGCACGCCGGCCGACGACCCGGACTTCCACAAGCTGCAAGGGCGGGTGCTGGAGGAGATCGGCGAGTTGCGGACGGCGCTCCAGTTCTGGGCGCAGTACGACGGCTGGCTGAGCGGGCCGCCGGCGGGCTGGCCGGAGCCGCTCGCCCGCCGCGCCCGCGCGCTCATCCAGCACCGCCTGGCCGGCATCGCCGCGAACCTGGGCGAAGATGCCCAGGCGTCGCCGTTCGATGACTTCTTCGGCTTCTTCTCGTCGCCCAAGCGGGGGGCCAAACCGGCGAAGGAGAAGCCGCCCGACCCGACGCTGTACCTGCGGAAGGCGGTCGAGTTGGCCCCGGACTGGGAGACGCCGGCCGTCGAACTGTACGAGGCGTACCACGAGGCCGGGAAGCCGGCCGAGGCGGAAGCGGCGGCGCGGGCGTACCTGGCGCGGGTGCCGGGGTCGGTGCCGATGCTCACCCGGCTGGCGAGCGGGCTGGCCCGTGAGGGTCGCGCGGCCGACGCGCTGGACTTGCGGCGGCAGGCCCTGGCCGCCAACCCGCTGGACAAGTTGAACCGCGTCATGTTCGGCTACACGGTCGTCGGCGCGGCCCGCCGGCTGGCCATCGACGGCAAGCTGGCCGACGCCGAGGCGCTGCTGACCGCCGAGGCCGAGGTGTGCGCCGCCGAGGTGCCGGTGGCCGCCCTCGCGGTGCGGTCGGTGATCGCGCGGAAGGCCGGGCGCAAGGAGGAGGCGGAGACGCTGGCCGAGGCCGCCGTCGCCGTCCCCGGCGGGCGGCTGTCGGCGCGGCTGTTCCTGCACGCCACGGCCGTGCTGGCGAAGCTGAAGCCGGCGGACAAAACCGCCGCGAGCAAGGCGCTGACGGCCGCGTTCGCCGAGACGCCGACGCCGCTGGAGGCGAGCCTGCTGTACGCCGCGTGGGACCAGTTCTTCGTGGAGGGACTGACGTACACCGGGCAGAAGACGCAGGAGAAGAAGGTGCAGACGGCGGTCCTGGCGGCGGCCGGCGGGGACGCGCCGGAGTTCGACTTCGAGACCCTGTGTTGGGCAATGGAAGCCCGCCACGAGTGGAAGCTGCTGGGCAAGCTGGCCGAGGCGCTGGCCAGGCGGTTCAAGACCAACCCCGTCTTCCCGCTGATGGTGGTGGAGGCCGAGACCGGCGCGGGCGGCCGGGGCGTGCGGCCGTACAAGCTGACCAAGTGGCTGGCCGACGCCAAGCGCCTTGCCGCCGCCAGCCCGCACGAGCGGCACCGGCAGCTGCTCCCCCGCATCGACGACCTGATGAAGGCGCACAACCCGTTCGGCATGGCGTTCGACCTGTTCGACTGACGAAACCCCAGGAGGCACAGCCCATGTCCGGGTTCCTCGCGGCCGTCGGGGTGCTGCTGCCGTTCGCCGACCCGGACCTCGGCCACCCGTCGCGAACCGCCGGGCCGGGGTTCCCCGGCGCGGTGTGAAAACCGATCCGAGACGTGACCGTCCGCACCGTGCCCGACGGACGCCGGCAGCAAGGTCGGCGGCACGATCCCCGCGCCGGGCGAGATCGGCCTGGCGCACGACGGGGTGCCGTTGCGGTACTTTACCGCAGATGGAGAGTTCAGAATGGAAGTGAGAAAACGCTGGGATTTTCAGGGAATTTTGAAATGCGCTGTCTCTCCTGCCGGTCATTTCTCAGCGCAGATTCAGTTCTTCTCTCTCATTTTTGAAAAAAACCAGCGAGCGTTCTATTTTTTCTTGCTAAGTGGCGCATCGTCGCGGTAGAATGACGGTTAGCTGGCGAACAAGTTGAGAGTAGCTTCCACCCGCCCCTCACTCCGCGAACCTCTAGCAGGAGAAGTCCATGTCCCGATCTACCAACAGCAATCCGCGCTGCTCCTTCATCCAAGTGATCGCCCTGATCGCCCTGTTCACCAGTGGGCTTCTCTGGCCATCAATCAGTCACGCCGACGAGAAGAAAGAAGCGACTCTGAAGGTAGTGAGAGATGGAGATTGCTATGAGCGCATAAAGCTCCGTGTCAATGGTGATGTGTTCGGTCCAGTACGTCAGGGTGAGACGAAATCATTTACATTTGAGCCAGATGCGAGCGGCACTACAAAGATCAAGCTGACGAGCTACGACGTATTCGGTGGAGAAAACTGGAGCCGTGATATCGCGGCGAAGGTTGTTCCTGGTGGGGTTGTGCGACTCAATATCGAAGACAACATAAAATACAAAACCACGGTTGACAATCCTGCACCGAAAGTCGTGGCTCCGGCTCCAGCAAAAGCAGCAGATGTCAAGGTTGAGTTTGAAGAGAACGTTATCGACAAGGAGCTTTTCACCGAGTCGATTGAAATCGTCGCTGGAGTCAAGGCGAAATACAAGCTTGAACGAGCCTTCAAACGCTCGATGACGACCACCTTATCGAGCAGCATTGAAGCGAGTGTGTCGGGGAAGACAAAGGTCGATCCAATCCCATTCGTGGTTTCCGCCGAAGTCGAAGCCGGACTCAAGACAACGATAGGGGCGTCTCTCGGTATCATGGTCGGGAGCGAGGAGACGTTTTCGCAAGAAATCGAGGTGGACGGAGACAAGACGCCGAAATTGAAAGTGATTTGGGTTCACCGCTACCGCAAGGGGACGACAACGATTGATGGCAAGACGGTCGAAGTCCTCATCTGTGTCGGCGTTCGTTGGAAGCTGCAAAAAGATTGAGCGTGACCCTGTCTCCCCGCCATCGCGACCAATGAAGCTGCTTCCGTAATTGGAGGCAGCTTTTTTTCAGCGTAGCCCAAGTGGTATGCTTCAAGAGGTCAGACTGTCTTGTAGTTACGTGTCATTCCTCGACGAACTGCCGGTGTTCGACCGGCGGACCCTCGTCGCCGAGCTGCGCGGGAAGAACGCCGCGCTTGCGTACTTGGCCGCCGGCCGGCTGGCCGCGCCGGGGATGGTGGTGTGGCTGGGCGGGCGACTGCCGCCGGACAAAATGCCCGACGAGGCCCGCGTGGCCGCGCTCGTCGGCCAGCTTTCCGACCGCGAGTTCGCGGCGCGGGAGGAGGCGACGGCGGCGCTGACGGCGATGGGGCCGGGCGTGGCGGCGGCGCTACGGCAGGTGTTGAAAGCGCCGGCGTCAGCGGAAGCCGGCCGACGGGCCGAGGTGGTGTTGAACCGCGTGAGTGGCGAGTCCGCGCCGGATGTCCTGCTCCGCAAGCGGGCGGTGGCGGCGGTGGCGATGCTCGCCGAGGACGGCGACCCGGCGGCGCGGAAGTTGCTCGACGCCTGGGCGAAAGGCGATCCCGGCCTGCCGCTGACCGACGCCCGCGCCGCTCTGGCCCGACGGCCGAAGTGAGGAACCGCCCTCGATTTCCCCCCAGCTCGACAGCGTCACCGACGGGTTCCCCAGCCGGGACGGCCTCGGCCACGGACGCCAACCTCCGCGACGGTTCGACCGTCGGCAGCAACTCGACGACCGGCGTCGTCACCCGGTTCAGTTCCACGGCGGTGCCGGAGCCGGCCACCCTCGCCGTGTTCGGCGGGCTGGCGCTGGCCGGCGTCCTCGGCTCGCGCCGGCGGAAGGCGGCCGCCTGAGCCTGCGGCCGTGGCCGGATCGAATCCGCCGGCTACTGTGGGGGTGCGACCCGGCGCGCCGGATCGCCTTCCCCCAGGTGCCCCTCCCATGCCCGCGCCGCGCCGTTCGCTGCTGGCGGTCGTCGTCACGGCCGCCGTGTTCTCCGTCGCCGTCGCCGTCGCCGTCCGCGCGCCGGAGCAGCCGGCCGCGCCGGACCCCGGCCCGCTGCCGGCCGTCACCGGCGGCCCGAAGTTCTGGAAGGGCAACCTGCACACGCATTCGCTGTGGAGCGACGGCGACGACTTCCCGGAGATGATCGCCGACTGGTACAAGACGCACGGCTACCAGTTCCTCGCCCTGACCGACCACAACGTCATCGCCGACGGCGAGCGGTGGGTCGATGCCGACGCCACCGCGCTGCGGAAGCTGGCCACCGCCAAGTACGCCAAGCGGTACGGCGAGGCGTGGGTCGAGCGCCGCACCGCGAAGGATAAGGCCCAAGTCCGGTTGAAGCCGCTCCGCGAGTTCCGCAGCCTGCTGGAGGAGCCGGGCAAGTTCCTGCTGGTGCCGAGCGAGGAGATCACGCACAAGTTCAAGACGAAGCCGGTCCACATGAACGGCATCAACCTGCGGGACGCCCTCAAACCCCTCGACGGGGCGGACGTGACCGAGACCGTCCGCGCGAACATCCGCCAGGCCGAGGCCGCCGGCAAGAAGAGCGGGTGGCCGGGGCTGGTGTTCCTGAACCACCCGAACTTCGGCTGGGGGCAGACGGCCGAGGACATGCTGGCCGTCGAGGAGCTGAAGTTCTTCGAGGTGTTCAACGGGCACCCCGGCGTGCGGAACTACGGCGACGCCACCCACGCCAGTTGCGAGCGGGTGTGGGACATCCTGCTGGCGCTGCGGCTGGGCAAGCTGAAGATGCCGGTGGTGTACGGCGTCGGCACCGACGACGCGCACGCCTACCACGAGTTCGGCGGCACCAAGACCAACCCCGGCCGGGGCTGGTGCATGGTCCGCGCCCCGTACCTGAGCGCCGAGGCCATCGTCCGCGCCATGCACGCCGGCGACTTCTACTTCAGCAGCGGGGTGACGCTGGCCGATGTGCGGCGGAAGGATGGCACGCTGTTCGTGGACATCCGGGCCGAGAAGGGCGTGACGTACAAGACCGAGTTCATGGCCACGCTGAAGGACGCGAACCTGGACTCGAAGCCGGTGACGGGCGACGACGGCAAGCCGCTGGACGTGACCCGGCGGTACTCGGCCGACGTGGGCAAGGTGGTCGGCGTCGGCACCGGGCTGACGGTCGGCTACACGTTCACCGGCCAGGAGCTGTACGTCCGCGCTCGGGTGACATCGAGCAAGCCGCACCCGAACCCGTACCAGAAGGGCGACGTGGAAACCGCCTGGACGCAGCCGTTCGTGCCGTGAAGAACAGAGATTGAACCGCCAAGACGCCAAGACCGCCAAGAAGAGAGAGGCCAGGAAGCGGAAGTCCGGAAACAGGAAGCAGGAGAAGATTGGTTCTTCGCACCGGAGGTGCGGGAGAGGTTCGCCAGGGGTGTGCGAGCGAAGCGAGCGGAACCCCTGGAACTGCCGCCTCTCCGCGGCTCAGGTTCGTTGAGATCGAATACCAGGGGTTCCGCTGCGCTCCACCCCTGGCTCACTTCTGCCGCACCTCCGGTGCGAAGAATGTCCGCGCTCCTCTCTTCTCGGCGGGCTTGGCGTCTTGGCGGTTCGATCTGTCTTGGTTCACCAGCGCCGTCTCGTGGACACACCATGCAACCACCCGCAACCCGACAACCCCGGCGGTGGCGAACGCGGCTGAAGCGCGCGGCGGTCGCCTGCGGGCTGCTCGTGTTCCTCTGGTTGTTGGCGTCGTACCTCGTCGCGCGTCGGCTGACCGCCCGTCCGCATCCCATTCGCACGGAACCGGTGCCGGCACGCGCTTGGGGGAAGGTCGAGGCGTTCCGACTTCGCACCGACGACGGCGAGGAGATCGGCGCGTGGTTCCTCGATGGCCGCGCCGACAAACTTCCCGTCTTGCTCCTCCACGGCAACGGCAGTTGTCGAAGCGAGAACTTGGCCGAGGCGGAGTTGGTCGCCTCCGTCGGGCACCCGGTGCTACTACTCTCGATGCGGGCGCACGGCGATTCGACCGGCGACCGCAACGACTTCGGGTTCGGCGCGCGGCGGGACGTGCTGGCGGCGGTGACGTGGTTGGAGGCGCGATGTCCGAATCGCCCGCCGGTGACGTGGGGACGATCCCTCGGCGCGGCGGCGGCCGTCTTCGCGGCCGAGGAACTCGGCGGGCGAGTGCGCGGCTACCTTCTCGAATGCCCGTATCAGGACTTGCGAACGGCGGTACGGAACCGGACGCGGCAGTACCTGCCGCCGGTGCTGGACTTCGTCGCGTATGCCGGGCTGCGAACCGTCGCGCCGGCGGCGCTGCCGGACTTCGACCGCATCTCGCCGGTGGACGCCATCGCCGGTATTCCGTCGCAGTCGCGGGTACTGATCCTGGCCGGCGGCGCGGATCGCCGTGCGATGCCCGCCGAAGCGAGAACACTCCATGAGCGATGCCGGTGCCCGGCGGAGTTGACGGTCATCGCCGGCGGCGATCACCTGCGGTTGGCCGACGCCGACCCGCGCGGCTACCGCGCCGCGGTCCTCGGCTTCCTCGCTCGCTGCGGAACGCGGGCGGAATGATCGCCTCACACCTTCGGGAACGGCGTGGTCAATTCATACGTCCCGTCGGGCAGCGGGGTCTTCACGTAGTCGCCGAACAGGTTCGGGCTTTCGGCCACGAGGATGTCGAGCATCGCGGCGGCTAGCTTGCGGATTTCCGGCTCGGCGTGGCGGCTGCCGCGCTGCTCCAGGAAGTGCCGCAAGGCGCGGGCGTTGGCCGTCACGGAGATCTTCGTCTCGGTGGCGTTGGGCAGCACGCTGCGGGCGGCTTGCCGGGCGGTCTTGCGGCGGGTGGTGCGGTCGGCGTCGGCCGGCAGCATGGCGGCGGCCGCGGCGGCGGGGTCGGCCAACTTCGCGTTCAGCTTCTCGGCCAGCGCGATGTACGCCGCGTGCGCGTGCGTCACGGCGTCGAGCCACAGCGCGTGCAACTCCGGGTCGCCGGCGATGATGTCCGGCTCGACGTACTCCGCCACCGACTCATCCACATAGCGTTGGCTCAACATCGAATAAGCCCAGCCCGCCCTGTGTCGGACCAGCTCATGCGTCAGGGTGCGGCTCACGCCGGTGATGACGAAGTTCCACACGGCGTGTTCCAGCACCGACCCGTGGCCGACTTCCTTGATGTGGTGCAGGTACGCGGCGTTCCCGCCCGGCCGCGGCCGCTGGAACGACATATAGCAAATCCTCCCCGCCGTCTCCGTCACCACCTCGGCGGCGACTTCGGAGTCCGACTGCCAACTGACGCCGTGGTCGGCCAGGAAGCGGTCGAGTTCGGCCTGCTGGAGCCACTGCTTGCCCAGCAGGTAGACGCGCGGCTCGGTGAGGACGGTCATCGCGGGCTGGGTCGGGGTGGACATGAACGCGCCTGGAACGGGGAACGAACAACGGACCTATCCATCGGCCGGAACAACAGGCAGAATTGCCCCGATCCGGTCGGCCGGCGGAGAGTTGCCGCCGAACCGCGCCGAACGTTCGGCAGTCTCGCAATTGTTTAGGTATATTGGAGAGTGTGGGCGATTCGGCACATCGGTATGGGGCACGGGAATGGCATCGGCCCTGCGGATCGGATGCGTTGTAGCGATTGCGGCGCTCGTGGCCGCGAGCGTTGCCACCGCCCAGCCGAAGCCGGCGGAGCCGCCCCGCGCGTCCGCCGTCAAGCTGCCCGACGGCGGCATCGTCTTCATCAGCCGCAACGCCGACGACGCCGACCCGACGGTGGACAAGATCGTCCTGTCCCCGGCCGAGTGGAAGGCCCTGCAAGACCAAGTCGAACATGCGAAGAAGCTGGCCACCGCGAAGCCGGTCGCCCCCAGCGGGTGCGCCCTTCGCGCCAAGATCGAGACGCGGGGCGAGAAGCCGGTCGCGGTGCTGACGGCGGTGTTCGCGGTTCGCACCACGGCCCCGCGCACGGTCGTCGCCCTCGGCCTGCAACGGGCGCAGGTGACGGCCGCGCGGGGCGAGGGCAACCGGCTGCCGATCCTCAACCCGCCCGGCGACGACGGCCTGACGGTGCTGTTCGAGACGGCCGGCGACCACACCCTGACGCTGGAGTTGGAAGCCGCCGTCACCCCGCGCGGCAAGGGCGAAGTCGGGTTCGACCTGGGCCTGCCCCGCGCCGCCATCAGCACGCTCGTCCTCGACCAACCGCCCGCCACCGCCGGGAAGAAGGTGGTCGTCGGCACCCGCACCGAGGGCAAGGCCACCGACCCGAAGCGCACATCCGTACCGGTGGATCAACTGAGCCGGGCGTATGCGCTGGGCGCGACCGACACGCTCGAACTGGCGTGGGAGCCGCCGACGACCGCCGCGCCCGCCGCCGCGACGGCGGAGTCCGAGGTGGTGGTGCGGGTGGACGACTCGCAGGTCGAGACGACGGCGAAGATTCGTCTGCGCGGCCCGGTGAAGGACTGGCAACTCGCCCTGCCGCCGGGGGCGGACGTGACGGCCGTGTCCGAGTCGGGCGGCACCTCGCCGGGAGTGGTTCGGCCGACCGAAGCGAACCGCCCGGTCTGGACGATCCGCGGCACCGCGGACCCGGCCGCCGACTGGCTGGTGACGGTGACGACGCGGCTGCCCCGGCCGAAGCCGACCGAGCCGAAGTTCCGGGGGCCGTACCCGCTCGGCCCGTTCGCGGTGCTGGGGCCGGTGAAACAGTCGGGCAAGCTGAGCGTGTTCGCCCCGCCGACGGCCCGACTGGGCTTCAAGGGCGCGGCCGACTTCCGCCGCCAGGACGTGACCGCCGAGGACGGGCAGGTGGCCGCGTTCCAGTACACCTCGCTGCCGCCCGTGCCGCCGACCGGCAAGCCCCCCGCGTGGCTCGACCTCGACGCCCGCCTGGTGCCCGCCGTGGCGCGGGTGAAGCCGGCGCACGCGCTGGCGCTGCGGTCGGACGGCTGGCACTGGGAGGCGGTGGTGAAGGTGGTGCCGCCGCCGCGCGGCGAGGTGGAGCAGGTGCTGATCGAACTGCCGGCCGGGTGGGAGACGCTCACCGCCAAGCCGGAGGACATCGTGGACGAGGTGCAGGCCGTCGCCGACGGCGGGCCGGTGCGCACCCGTCTGATCCGCCTGACGACGCCGCAGAAAGTGCCCTTCGAGCTGGTGCTGACGAGCCGGTTCCCGGTGCCCGTGGCGGCCGGCAAGGTGACGCTGCCGCTGCCCCGCTTCCCGCAGGCGGACGAGCGCGAAGGCACCGTGTCGGCGACGGTGCCGGAGGACTTCGAGGTGAGCGGGGCCGTCGGCACCGACCCGCTCAAGCCGCCGGCCACCCGCCGCCCGTCGGTCACGACCGTGGGCGGGCCGTGGGACCGCACCGACGAGCGGGTGGAGCTGACCTGGCAGCCGCACCGCCCGGACGTGACGTGCGACGCGCGGGCCGAGGTGACGGTGGCCGACCAGCAGACGGCGGTGACGCAGGTGCTGAAGTTCAAGACGAACGGCGACGGCAAGCCGCTGCGGCTGCGCGGGCCGGCGGCGGCGGTCGGGCTGAAGTCGGTGCCGGCCGTGGCCCCCGTCGGCCCCGGCGAGTGGGAGTTCCGCCCGCCGGCCGAGGCCGAGTTCACGCTCACCCTCGGCTTCGCCCTCCGGCACCCGGCGCGGAAAGCGGGCGTCGCCGCCGGCGAACTTCCGGTCGCCCTGTTCGCCCCGGTGCCGGTCACGCGGCTGGACACCACGGTGCGGGTCTGGTCGGCGGCGACGGGCCGGCGACTGGAGGCGTTCGGCGGCGCGGGGTGGCGGGAACTGCCGCCGGAGCCGGCCGCCGACCGCGACATCCTGCCGACGTTCACCCTGACCGCCGTCGGCGCGCCGCCGCTGGCCGTGCAGTGGACCGAAGCGGCCGACACCGGCCCGGCCGTCGCCGTGGACCGCGGGCTGATCCTGGTGACGCTGGGGGAGGACGGCACGGCGGCGGTGCGCGGGCGGTATGTGCTGCGGCGGTGGCCGGCCGGCGGGGTCGAACTGGAGTTGCCCGCCGACGCCGTCGTGGACATCTACGCCGACGGCAAGAAGCTCGACCCGCAACCCGGTTCGCCCAACCCGGACGCCGACGAGCGGACGGTGCGGCTCATCCTGCCGGACTTGAAGCCCGGCCGATCCGCGACGCTCCTCGACGTGCGCTACCCGCTGGCCACGACCCGCACCGGCTCCGGCACGCGGGTGCTGATTCCCCCCGTCCTCCGCGCCGCCGCGTACCGCACCCCCACCCGCTGGCACGCCACCGCGCCGCCGGGAATGGTGCCGCTGTTCCCCTCGGCCGACTGGCAGCCGGACACCCGCTGGGGCTGGCGCGGGTTCGGCGTCGCGCCGACGGCGGCGGTCACGGCGGCGGAACTGGAACAGTGGCTGACGGCCGGAACGGAGACCGACGGCGAGGCCGATGCGTGGACGGTGCCGGGCGGCGGCGACACGGTGGCCGCGCGGCAGGCGGTGCCGGATCGGGTGACGGTCGTCCTGTTGCCCCGCGTCGGCTGGGTGGCCGCCGTGTCGGCCGGGGCGTTCCTCTTCGGCTTGCTGGTTTCCCGCCTGCGGTCGCGGTGGTTCGGGCCGGCGGTGGCCGTCGTGGGGGTGGCCGTCGCGGTCGGGACGGCCCTCGCCCCGCAGCCGGCGTCGCAGGTGGTGGCCGCCGCGCAACCGGGAGTGTTTCTTCTGGCGACGCTGCTGCTCGGCGCGGCCGCGTGGCGGTGGTACGCCCGCCGGCGGGTCGAGCGGCTGCCGTCGTTCAGCCGCTCGCGCGGGTCGGTGCCGGCCGTAGCTGCCGCGCAGGTGCCCAGCGCGACCGGCCGGTCGAACCGGGGCCAGTCGGCCGAAGTCAACCTGGAGCCGGATGTCGGCTCGGTGCGGTAGCAACTTGGCCGCGAATCTGGAGACGCGACGTGGAACAGTACCTCACTTACTTCCGGCTCGCCCTCACCGACCCACTCTGTGTGCCCCCGTGGTCCGAGTGGTGGACGGCGAACGAGGAGTTGGTGCAGCGGGTGTTTCCGTTGATGGAGTACGTCCGCCTCAAACACCGCCGATTGAACGGGGCGAGGCAACTGATGTCGAAACGGGGCGAGGAGTTCGAGCTTTTCGATCCGCTCTTTCTGCTGTCGTGCCCTAGTTGCGGCGAACGGACGACCCGAACCGGCGGCGTGTCGGGTGGCATGGTCTTGTGTCCGATCTGCGGAGTAATTGTCACCTACACGTGTGGCCCCATCCCGCGCGAGACAGAAGGCCGCGAGTAATCGCGCTACCCCATGCCCGTCCGCCTGCTGCTTCTGGTGTTCGCGCTCGCCGGCCTCGCCGCGGCGGTGCCGGGCGGGTCGTCGCCGGTGCCCCGCGCGGCGGCCGTCGGCGGGGCCGCGCTGCTGCCCGCGCCCCAACTGCCCGACCCATTCCCGCTCCGCCGCGTGTTCCTGACAGCGGAGACTGACCCGCGCCTCGCCGCCGAACCGGGCGGGTTCCGTCGGCTGTCGCTGGACGATTTCGAGGCGCGGGTGCAGGTGTCCGCCCAGGCGGTGGCGGCGCGGGCGAACCCGCCGCGCGTGCAGCAGGCCGCGTACCGCGCGACGTACTCCCCCGGCCAACTCGCGGGGGTGGCGGAGTGGCGAATCGCCGCCCCGTCCCGCCGGCCGGGGTTCGTGTCGCTCGACCCGCTCGCCCTGGCCGTCGGCGCGGCGAAGTGGGCCGACGGCCGCGCGGCGACGCTGATCCAGGAGCCGGGCGGGACGCTGCTGTGGGCGGAACCGGACGGTGGCGCGGTGTCGGTCGCGTGGTCGCTGCGCGGGACGGAATCGGCGGACGAGGACCGCTTCGAGATCGTCGCCCCGGCGGTGCCGGTGTCGGTGTGGGAACTGCGGCTGCCGGCCGACCGCACGCCGCTCACGGCCACCGCCGGGGTGCTGCTGAGCGGGCCGTTCCCGGACGGTTCCCCGGCGGAGCGAACGTGGCGGGTGTCGGCCGGGAACGTAACCCGGTGGGAACTGCGCGTCCGCCGACCGCCGCAAGCCGACGACGCCCTGCCGATTCGCGCGACCCGATCCGCGCGACACGCGCTCGCCCCCGGCGCGGTCACGGGGAGCGTGGATTTCAAGCTGGAATCGCCCCGCCGTCCGCTCCGCGACTGGTCGTTTCAAGTGGACGCGCCGCTGGCCGTCACCAATGTGACTGGCGACGACGTGGACCGCTGGGCGGTGGACGGCGGCAAGCTCACGGTGAAGCTTTTGGAACCGACCGCCGCCACCCGCGTGCGAATTGGCGTCTCGGCCCCGCTGCCGGCCGGCCCGACGGCGTGGCCGTGCCCGACGGTGAAGCTGACGAATGGCACGGTCGGCGCGGATGCCGTCGAGGTCGCGGTGCATCCGGACTTCAAGCTGGACGGCTGGACGCCCGGCGATTACCGGGTGACGGGCGCGGGCGTGCCGCCGGATCGCGGGTATCGCCTCAGCTTCGCCGGCACGCTCGCCGCCATCGACGGCGAACACCGACGGCCGCCGACGATTCGCCTCCGCCCGGCCGAGGTGGAGCTGGCCACCGAGGAGACGCTGGACTGGCTCCTCGAACCGGGCCGGAACCGCCTGACCGCGCAAGTGAAGGCGCGAGTAGTGCGCGGCCCGGTGCCGGCCGTGGCGGTGCAACTGGCGGCGGGGTACGCGGTGGAGACCGTGACGGCGGTGCCGGACGACCCCGGCATGACGTGGGCCGTCGGGCCGGGGAACACGTGGTCGATTGAACCGAGCCGGCCGCTGGGCACGGGGCAATCGGCGGAACTGCGGATCGAGGTGCGCGGCCCGCCGGCCCCGTTCGCCGGCGATCCGGTGATGGCCGAACCGCTGGCGACGGCGGTGGCGTGGCCGAAGTTCGCCGTCCTCGCGGCCGCGGATCGGCAGGGGACGATCCGCGTGACGACCGGCGGCGGGTTGAGGGTGAACCTGCCGAAGGCGGTGCCGCCGGCCGACGACGGCGCGATTGCGTACCGGGGGCGGGAACCGGACGGCACCGTCGCGGTGACGGCGGTGCGGCCGCCCGTGGCCGTCACCGCCGCCGAGTTCACCGGCACCGACCGCACCGCCGTGCGACTGACCTGTCGCGCCGACGGGCCGGTCCACTCCGTCACCGTGTTCGCGCCGGGGCAGGCGACGGTTCGCGCGGAGTCCGCCACCGCCCGCGCCCACAAGTTGCCCGTCGTCGGCGCGCTCGGCTACACGCCGCTGCTCACCGCGAAGAGCGGGTGGGTCGCGGTGGCGACGGCCGGGTTGCCGGACGCCGTGTCCGGGTCGCTGTGGCGAGTCACGTTCCCCACGACGGAGCGCGGCGAGTTCGCCCTTTGGATCGACGACTTGCCGACGACGCGCACCGGCCGGGGGACGCGGGTCGAACTGCCGGTGGTGTGCGGCGCGGACACGTCGGCCGTCGCAGTCCGGGGCGACGGGCCGCGCGGCACGGCCGACGACCTCCGCCGCGCGCTGAATGCGTTCCCGCCGGTCGTCGTCCTCCGCGACATCCCCGCCCCGCCGCCGTTCCCCACGGCGCGGGACATCCGCTATTCCGACCTCCGGCTGGTCACGTCGGCCGACCCGGACGGGACTTTGACGGCGGTGCTGTCCGGCGCGGTCGCCGGCGGCGTCGGCCGCGCCCTGTCCGTCGGTTTGCCGGCCGGGGCGACCGTCGAATCCGCGTGCGTCGCCGGCAAGCGGCTGCCGGCCGTGGCGACCGCGAACGGCACGGCCCTGCTGCCGCTCCCGACGCTCGCTGACAACGCGGTGTCATTCGAGCTGAAGTACCGCCGGCCGGCCGGCGGCAACGCCTTCCTGCGACGGCTGGAATCGCCGACTCCGACGCTGCCCGGCGACCCGGAGCCGCGACGGTTGTGGGCGTTCCCCGACGGGTCGCGGCCGTGGCCGGAGTTGGCGTTCCAGCCGGACGCGGAACCCCGTGAGGCCGAAGTCGTGTCCGCGATCCCCGCCCGAATCGCGCTGACTTTCAGCTTCTCGTTCGCGGCGGTGCTGCTCGGCTTGGCGGCCGCGCTGGTGCGGGCCGGCGGGCGCGGGCTGTGGCCGTTCGCGGCCCTCGGCCTGGCGCTCGGCGCGGCGGTGTGGGCCGCGCCCGGCGGCTGGCCGGCGCTGCTCCGCCCGGCGTTCGCGGTGGTCGCGGCGGGGGTGGCCGTCCTCGTCCTCGTGCGGCCGGCGCGGGCGAATACTCATTACGCATCGCAGTCCACGGCGTCCGCGCCGGTGCTGGTGCTGCTGCTCGCCGTCGCCGGCGTCGCGCAAGCGCCTGCGCCGGCGGTGGTGTTCGTCGTCCCCGACGCCGCCAACCCGGAGCGGTTCCGCGTCTTTGCCCCGCCCGCCGTCCTCGACCGCCTCAACAAACTGACCGCGCCGGCCCTTCCGCCGGCCGTCATCCTGTCCGCGTCCTACGACGCCGTGGCCGGCGAGGACGCCGCTACCGTGGACGCGACGTTCACCGTCCTCGGCACCCGCGACGGCGCGCACCCGCTCGCGCTGCCGCTGTCAGGCGTCCGGCTCGAACGGGCGACGATCGACGGCAAGGACGCCTTCCCGGAGGCCCCCGACGCCACGCGGTTCGTCGTTACCGTGCCGGGGGTCGGGCGGCACGACCTGCGGCTGAAGTTCGCCGTGCCGACCGTCCGCCGGGGGGCCGACCGGGAAATCCGCTTCGGCGTGCCCGACGTGCCGGCGACGACGGTGGGGCTGCTGGCCGGAGCGACCGGGCGTCAGCCGGATGTCCTCACCCGGCGCGGCGGGCAGAAGGTGCAGCCGACCGGCACCGGTCCTCGCGCCGAGGCGGACCACGGCGGCGGCGCGACGGTGGCCGTGCGGTGGCGGGACGGCGGCCGCGACGACGGCGCGAAGCCGAGCGTCACGGTGCGCGAACTGAGCCTGTGGGATGTCGGCGAGACCGAGGCCACGCTGACCGCCGCGTTCGCCTACCGCATCGCCGGCGGACAGGTGAACCGGCTGACCCTCGACGTGCCGGACGGCGTCGATCCGCTCCGCGTGCTGGTGCGGGCCGGCGACACGCTGACCCCGACGCCGCGCCTGCGCGGGTGGACGGCCGGCGCACCGGCGAACGGCTGGCGGCCGCTCGACATCCGCCTCCAGGAACCGACCGACGGCCGGCTACTCGTGGTCGTCGTCGGGCACCCCCGGCGACCGCTGACGGCGCGGCCCGTCCTCCGCTTCCCCCGCGCGACCGACGCCGCCGACGCCGACCGCGACAGCTACCACGCGGTGCGGCTGACGGGGGTGGCGGCCGACGGCGTGGGCGTGACCGGGGCGATCGATTTCCCGTCCGACCCGTTGCAGAAGGAGTTCGCCCTGCCCGAATTCGACTGGGACGCGGGGCCGCTCGCCCGCACGGTCCGTCGCGCGCCGAACGCGGCCGTCGAGTTCCGCCCGAACCTGCAACCGGTGCCGGGCTTCACCGCCGGGCTGTCCGAGGTGGTGGCGACCGTCGGCCGGCGGGTGGGGTACGAGGGGCTGATGCGGGCGGCGGACGCGGACGCCGTGGCGGTGGAGTTCACCCCGCCCGGCGGACTGAAGCCGACCGACGCGCGGGGCACGGCCCTGGCCGGGTGGGGGATGTCCGGCAATCGGGTGCAGGCGTGGTTTCGCCAGCCGGTGCCGAACGCGGCGGTGCGGTGGTCGGCGACGGGCGCGGCGGACGTGGTGCCCGCGACCGGACTGCCGCCCGAAGGGGTGACGGTGGACGTGGCGTGGCCGCGGTGGCCGTCGGCGGCCGGGGCCGGCGAGCCGATCCGCGCCACCGTCCGCGCCGCGCCCGGCTTCGAGTTGACGCCCGTCGCGGTGGTCGGCCTGCAACCCGTCGCGGGCGCGGCGGCCGGCGAGTTCACCTACGCCATCGATCCGGGGAGCCACCCGCCCGGCCGGTTCCTGCTGAAGGCGGCCGCGCCGAAACCGCCCGTCGTGCCGAAGGCGAAGCCCGCCGACCCGCCGCCGAAAGCCGACTCCCCTTCGGTCCCGCCCGTCGTCTCAGCCGACCCGCCGCCGGCGGAACCCGCCCGCCCGTGGCCGCACGGCATCCTCGCCTGGTGCGGCGCGTACATCGCGGTCCTCGGGCTGGTGCGGTTCGGTCGCCGCTGGCGACCGGAGTGCGCGGCCGGCGTCGGGGTGCTGGCGGCGCTGGCGGTCGGCTGGTCGTCGCCGGCGGGGGTGGCGCTGCTCGCCGTCGCGGTGGCCGGGGTGCTGGTGCGGGCAACGCGGGTGGCGAAGTGGCTGTGGGCGCGGGCTACTTGATCCGCAGGCGGTAGCCGAACTGCGGGCCGCCGAGGTCGTTCGACTCCAGCACCGAGACGTAGTACACGCCGTCCTTCGGCAGCTTCACCGACAGCGTCGGGTCGGGATGGCCGTCGGTGTCGTCGATGGTGACGATCACCCGGCGGTCGCCGTCGTACAGGGAAATCAAGGCGTCGGTCGGGGCACCCAGCTTCGCGGCGACCGCGTCCACGGTCACGGTCTGGCCCGCCTTGCCGGTGAACTGGTACACGTCGGTGTCCTTCTCGCGGCCGATGGTGCCGGCGACGGTGACGGGCAGCGTGATCGGCTGGGCCTGGGCGAACCCGTCGTTCGGTTCCTTCTCGGCAACGTCATCTTTCGCCACCGTCAACTTGTACAGCTCGCTGGTGCCGCCCGGCGACACCGCCGCGAGTTCGACGACCTCGCCGGCGAAGTCCTTCGGCAGTTCCAACTCGAACTCCACCTCCGTGTCGCCGAGCTTCTTCGCCGGGTAGTTGTTCGGCACGCCCGCCTTCCGCCCCGTCTTGCCGACGAGCTTCACCGTGCCGGCCGACGCCTTCACCTCGGTCACGGCGTCGAGCTTCTGCCCGCGCAGGATGACCTTCACCTTCGCGCCGGGAGCGACCGCCAGCGCCATCGTGTACTGGATGCGCGGCGGCTCCGCCTTCTCCGGCGGCTTCTTGTCCTGGGCGAACAGCAGCGGGGCGAACAGCAGAATGGAGAAGAGGTGTTTCATGGTGAACCC
>JAYUFU010000172.1:0-18153 GCA_043738505.1 Fimbriiglobus sp.
CACCCACGACCCTCGCGGGCCGGGTTCGCCAAGAGATGCCAACAACAATTGCCACATCCGCCCGCAACTGAGTTTTGCCCCGCGCGGCGATTCCGGTTACAATTCTCCCCTGGCACCCGCCTCGCTCTCGCCACTCGGAGCCTCTCCCGATGCCTCGGTTCCTGCTCGCGCTGCTCGCCGTCGCGGTCGCCGCGCCCGCCTTCGCCCAACTCGCCCCGGACAAGGCCCTCGCCTCTATGAAAGCCGGCGACGGCCTTCAAGTCGAGTTGTTCGCCCACGAGCCGATGCTCATCAATCCGACGGCCATCGACGTGGACCATCTCGGCCGCGTCTGGGTGGCGGAGGCGGTGAACTACCGGTGCAAGCTGCGCCGGGTGCCGATGAACCGCGACGCCGGCGACCGCATCCAGGTGCTGATCGACGAGAAGGGCGACGGCAAGGCGACGAAGGCCGTCACCTTCTACCAGGGGAAAGACCTGTACGGCCCGCTCAGTGTGTGCGTGATCCCCACGGGCAAGGGCCTTCGCGTCCTCGTGGCGCAGTCGCCCGACATCCTCGAATTCACCTGCAAGGACGCGACCAACCCCGTCGCCGACGGGCCGCCGAAGAAGTTCCTCACCGGGTTCGGCGGGTTCGACCACGACCACGGCGTCCACGGCCTGCACCTGGGGCCGGACGGCAAGCTGTACTTCACCGTCGGCGACAGCGGCGTGACCGGCCTGCAAAGCAGCGACGGCAAAGGGAAGAAGTGGGTGAGCAACGCCACCGACGTGCAGAAGGGGACCGTGTGGCGGTGCGACCTGGACGGCAAGAACGTCGAGCTGATCGCCCACAACTTCCGCAACAACTACGAGGCGTGCGTTGACAGCTTCGGCGAGATCTGGCTGAGCGACAACGACGACGACGGCAACCAGCAGACCCGCATCTGCTTCGTCATGCCGGGCGGCAACTACGGGTACGGGCCGCGCGGCCCCGGCCAATCGCACTGGCACGAGGAGCAGCCCGGCATCGTCCACAAGACGCTGCGGACGGGGTTCGGCAGCCCGTGCGGCATCCAGTTCTACGAAGGGAACCTGCTGCCGAAGCAGTACCACAACACGCTGATGCACGCCGACGCCGGTCCGCGCGAGATTCGCGCCTTCACCCGCAAGCCGAAGGGCGCGGGGTACGAACTCGACAAGGCGCTGATGCTGACCAGCACCGACACCTGGTATCGGCCGAGCGATGTCTGCACCGCCCCGGACGGCAGCGTGTTCGTGTGCGACTGGTACGACCCCGGCGTCGGCGGCCACGGCATGGGCGACACGACGCGCGGCCACATCTACCGCCTCACGCCGACCGGCCACAAGGGGTACAAGGTGCCGGAGGTGAAGCTGGACACCTTTGAAGGGATATTTGCTGCGCTGAAGTCTCCGAACCTGACGGCCAGGCACGCCGGCTGCGAGGACATCCGCACGATGATGGTGCCGTATGCTGCGGCAATGAAGAAGTCTCTGATGGGCAAAAATGACGAGAAGCCCGATCCGAAGTTGGATGCCATCGCCAAGAAGCTGAAGCCGTTTCTCGACGCTGACACGTTGCGCAATGCGTCGCCTGAGGTCATTGCACGGTGGTTCTGGGTGTCGTGCATCTCGAACCGCGACGATTGGAATCCCACCCCGATCTTCCGAGTAATGGGACAGGCCGTTGTCTTCGCAGATGACAAACTCAAGAGCGGCCCATTCCCTCCTCTCCTTCTAAGAATCGACCGCGACCTTGGTGACAATGATTTCTTCGAGTCCGCTCGCACGGCATTCTTCCCGCTTTCGACCCTTCCAAAGACCGATCTCCCCAAGAATTCCGTCGAGGCTATTGCTCGGGATCCGAGTGTCTTCGTGACTGCCTACGGTCCCTCTGCCGCCACGCGCCGAGAACTGCTCATCACCCTCCGCTCGTTGAAATTGGAGTTCGCCAAGCCGGTCTTCTACGCCCTCGCCAAGCAGTACGACGGCTCGGACATCTTCTACCGCGCCGCGCTGAACATTGCCTGCGGGACAGACCCGGTGCGGCGGGACGCCATCCTCGCCGACTTCGAGAAACACTTCCCGGAGTGGAATGACAAGGTGGCCGACCTCGTGTGGGAGCTGCGGCCGAAGTCGATGCTGCCGAAGATGGAGAAGCTGCTCGCCGACGCCAAGCTGACCGGCCCGCAGAAGGCCCGCATCGTGGACATCCTCGCCGCCAGCGACTCCGCCGACGCCGGCAAGTCGATGCTCGCGCTGCTCAAGTCCGACGCCCCGGCCGAGGTGAAGGCGAAGGCGGTCGAGAACCTGAAGCTATTCCTGCCGACGAAGTGGAACGCGCTGGGGAAGAGCGCCGAATTGAAGGCCGCTATCGTGGGACTGCTCCGCGATCCCAAGGACGCGAACCAACTGACCGGCCTCCAACTGGCGGCGGCGGCGGGCGACCCCGCGTCGGTCGGTGCCGTCAAGACGGCGTGGGCGCGGACGGCCAGCCCCGAGGTCCGCGAGGAGGCGGCCCGAACGCTCGGTCGCATCCCGACGGCGGAGGCCGTCGAGGCGCTCGGCGAGATGTTCGTGGGCGGCGCGTTCGGCAAGTTCGATCTCCTCCCGCCCGTTCGAGCCCTCGGCAGTCAATTGACCGGCCGGGCCGACACGCCAGCGGCGAAGCGGGCGCTGGCCCTGTTGCAGGAACTCGTGACGGATGCCGCCCACCTGGCGGACGACGCGAAGACGGCTCCCGTCGTCAAGGCGGCGGTGGAGGCCCTGGCCGGCAGCCGCGCCGGGACCGGCTGGCTGCTGGCCATCAAGGAGCGCGGCGGGTTCCCCGAACCGCTGGTCGCCCACGCCGGCCGGTTGCTGCGGAACAGCCCGTTCCAGGGCGAGCGGAACAAGGCCATGATCCTGTTCCCCGCGCCGGGCAAGCTCGACCCGAAGAAGCTGCCGCCGATCACCGAGTTGGTGAAGCGCACCGGCAACGCGGGCAACGGTAAGGTTCTCATGGCGAAGTCGCTGCTCGGCGAGAGCCAGTGCATGAAGTGCCATGTGGTGCGAGGGCAGGGCGGCAGCATCGGGCCGGACCTCAGCCTCATCGGCAAGAAGGGGAGCAAGGAGAACCTGTACGACTCGATCCTCACGCCGAGCAAGGCCATCGCCGACCAGTACCTGTCGTGGAAGGTAGACACCGACGACGGCCTGAGCATCGTCGGGTTGCTCGTGGGCGAGACGGAGACGACGCTGACCGTCCGCGACGCCAACGGCAAGGATTACCAGTTCCCCGTCAAGGGCACCGAGAAGAAGAAGCAACTCACGAGTTTGATGCCGGACAACCTGATCGCCACGTTCACCGAAGACGAACTGGTGGACATGGTGGAATACCTGATGACGCTGCAAACGCCGTCGCTGACGCCGGACAGTTGGCACGTCGCCGGCCCGTTCGCGGCGGAGGGCGATGCCGCGCTCGACAAGGACTTCGGGCCGGAGAAAGGGGCGGTGGACCTGGGCGCGAAGTACGGCGCGGTGACGTGGCGCACCGTGCGGCCGGCGAACACCGGGTACGTCGATCTGGCCGGGTTCCACGGGGAGAAGGCCGTCAACAGCGTGTCGTACCTGTACCGCGTAGTCGAATCGCCGGTCGATCAGGAGGCGACGATCCTGCTGGGCACCGACGACGGCTGTCGGCTGTTCGTCAACGGGGCGAAGGTGTTCGGCCACGAACGGCACGAGGCCGCCGCCCCGGAGCGCGACGGCGTGAAGGTGAAGCTGAAGAAGGGGCCCAACGCCATCCTGCTGAAGATCAGCAACGGCAGCAACCCGCACGGGGCCTACTTCACCGCGACCAGCGCGGAGGAGCTGAAGCTGGCGAAGTAAAACGGAAGAAGGACTAACCACAGAGACACAGAGGCACAGAGAAGAGAGGAAGAGAGGAGAGAGGGACTTCATGATTCTTCCTCTCTCTTGGTCCTTTTTCTCTGTGCCTCTGTGTCTCTGTGGTTAGTCCTGATTTTCTTGGGAGGGTTCGCGAGCCACTCGCCGTCTTGTTGAAGGAGACACACCGGAGCGAACCCATGACCGCCCCCATCGCCGCGCTCGTCCGCCGCCTCACCGCCGACCAGCACACCGACGGCGAGCTGCTGGCCCGCTACGCCGCCACCCGCGATCAGACGGCCTTCGAACTGCTCGTGTGGCGGCACGCCGGGTCGGTCTGGGCCACCTGCCGACGGATGCTGTCGCCCGACCGCGACGCCGCCGAGGATGCGTGTCAGGCGACATTCCTGGCGCTCGCCACGCACGCCGGCCGGCTGCGACAGACCGCCGCGGTCGGCGGCTGGCTGCGGACGGTGGCGGTGCGGGCGAGCCTGGATTTGCAAGGCCGAAAGCGATTCCAGCCACTCCCGAATGAACCCGCGTCCCACTCCCGCGAGCCGCTGGCGCACGCGGCGGATGCCGAACTCCGCGCGGCCCTCGACGACGGGTTGAACCGCCTGCCGGACAAGTTCCGCGTGCCGTTCGTGCTGTGCGAACTCGACGGCCTGTCGAACGCGGAAGCGGCGGCGGTGCTGGGCTGCGCCGTCGGCACGGTCGAATCCCGGCTCACGCGGGCACGCCAGCGGTTGCGGACGTACCTGACCGCGCGGGGCGTGCAGCCGGCGGTCGCCCTCGGCGGGGCGGTGGCGATTCCGGAGTCGGTGCGAGCCGGGTTGATGGCCGTGAGCGCGGAGTCGGTAGGGCAGGGGGTGCGAGAGTTGGCGGTGCGGGCGGTGGCCGGCGGCTTCGCGGTGAAACTGCGGGCGCTGGTCGCGGTCGGGATGCTGCTGGTGGCGACCGCCGTCGGCTTCGGCCTCGTACCCGACGACAAACCCGCGCCGAAGCCGATAGCGAAAGCGCCCGACCCGAAGCCGGTCGTGGCGGTGGAACCGAAGGTGCCGGTGCCGGAGGGGGTGCTGACCCGCCTCGGCTCGCCGCGCCTGCGGCACCCGGCGTGGGTGACGGCCCTCGCCTTCTCGCAGGACGGCAAGCGGATCGCCTCGGTGGGGTACGACAACACCATCCACATCTGGGACGCCGAGACGGGAGCGCTCCTGCTCGCATTGCCGAAGGGGATGGGCAAAGGGGAACTCGTGGCCGCGGAAGGCACGACGACCCAGATCACGTTCGCGGCAGGTGGAAAGGAACTGGCAGCAGTCGTGGATTTCGGGCCGGTGGGCGAACTGGTGCGGGTGGATGTGACGAGTGGCAAACAGATTTCCCGTACCCTGCTCTGGATGCGACGGCTCGGGACGGTGTGGTTCTCTCCGGACGGGTCGCACCTCATCCGCAAGTTGGCGGGAGGTTCGGCCGAGTCTGTTGATCTCGTCGAGACTGCCACCGGCAAGGTCGTGCAAACTGTCCCGCCCGAAGTATTCGGCGTCGCGCCCAGACATGCCGCGTTCTCGGCCGACAGCAAGACGCTCGCGATGGCCGCCGGTGAAGGGATCGTGATCGTCCCGCTCGGTGCGACGAAGCGTAGCGACCTCGTGACCTTGAAGCCGTCCGCACGATGGACATCGCCGTTCCAGCGGGTCGCGATTTCCCCGGACGGTTCGTCCGTCGTCGGCCTAGACGAATCGAAAACCAAGCTCATCGCTTGGGACATCTCCAAGAAAGAAGTCGTGTGGCGAACAACCTCCGCTGACGCCGAGACCGCCATACTCTTCGCCCTCGACGGCAAGGTTCTCGTCACCGTGGGTCAGCGGAATGCGGCCGGCACCCTCGACGCGGCCACCGGGAAGGACACCGGCGTCCGGTTCAAGTCCGCCGTCGGCTGCACCTGCGCGGCGATGCACCCGAACGGCAAGGTGGTGGCGCTCGGCAACACTAGCGGGACGATCAGCCTGTACGACGTGGCCACCGGCAAGCCGGTGTTCCCGACCGCCGACCCGCCGCACGCGGTCGAACACCTGCGCTACTCCCGCGACAGCCGCACCGTCACCGGCTGGGCGGCGGATTGGGTGAGTTGGGATGTGACCACCGGCAAGCAGACGGCCGTCACGAACGAAGGCTGGAACTACGGCGTGCCACTGTCCCCCGACGGCAAACTCACCGCCCAGACGACGTGGTTCTCCGGCTTCCGCCTGCCGGACGACCCGAACGACGGCACGGTTCTCGTCATCCGCGACGCGGCGACCGGGAACGCGGCCCACTCCCACCCCGGCAAGCACTTCAACTGCCGCTGGCTCGACTTCACCCCGGACGGCAAGGGCGTCATCGGGGCCGGGCACGACGGCACGTTGCGGGTCTGGGATATCGCCACCGGCGCGGAGACGGTCGCCTTCAAAGGCCATCCGCATGCGCCCGTCGCTCATGCGTTCTCGTCGGATGGCAAGGTGCTGGTGACGGCCACCCGCGACGCGCCGGAGAACACGCCCGTCCGCGTGTGGGACGCGAAGACCGGCAAGGAGTTGGCGACGTTCGGCGCGGAAGCGCCGGTGCTGAAGCTGGCGATTTCGGCCGACGGGTCGCGGATCGCCGTCGCCCCGTACACGAACTCGGCCGGCAAGCCCGACCCGCGCGAACGGGTGACGGTGTGGGACGTGAAGGCGGGCACCGTCGCGGCCACCGTGCCGCAGCACGGCGACGGCGGGCACGTCGCGCTGTCGCCGTGCGGCCGGCTGGTGGCGGTGTCGGCGCGGAACAAGTCCGACGTGCGGGTGTACGAGGTCGCCACGGCCGGGCTGCGGTTCCACTTCAAGCACAAGGCCGAAATCACGTCGCTGGCCTTCGCGCCGAACGGCCGGTCGCTCGCCGCCGCCAGCCTGGAAGCGCCGGTCTACCTGTGGGACATCCACGACGGGCCGGGCGAGCCGCCGGCGTGGGACGGCAAGGCGGTGTGGGACGACCTCGCTTCGACCGACGCGGCGACGGCGTTCGCGGCCGTGCGGCGGGTACGGTACAACCCGACGAAAGCGGCGGCGTTCCTGCGGGATGCCACTCGGCTGCTGCCGGCCCCGACGGCGGCGCGATCCGCGGAGATGGTCGCCGAGTTGGGGTCGAAGGATTTCAAAACGCGAGAGGAAGCGACGACCGCGCTGGCGGAGTTCGGCGAAACGATCCGGCCGGAGTTGGACGCCGCCATCGCCGCCGCCACGAACCCGGAGGCCCTCCGCCGATTGAAGGCGCTGCGGGCGAAGCTGGACATCCGGACGGCCGACGGCGTGCGCCTGCTCCGCGCGGTCGAAGCGGTGGAGGGGCTGGACCCGACCGACGGCACCCCGCTGCTGACGGCGTGGGCGAGTGGGCTGCACGGCGGTCGACTGGCGACGGAGGCGAAGGCCGCGCTCGCCCGCCGGGAGTAAGACCGAAACCGGCTCGCGTGTTCTGCTCGCTCCGCGAGCGGTCTCGGGTTTCCAGACGAAGACCGCTCGCGGAGCGAGCAGAGCACTTCAATCGAACATGCGTGACCGACCCGGTTCCCCCGCACGCCGGCGGTTCGCGCACTACGGTTTCGGCGGTGAGAGGAACCACCGCCGGAGCCGAATGCCATGTCGTCCGCCCCCGTCACGGGATCGAGAGCCATCGGGTGGCCGTCGGCGCGCGGCGGCCCGCCGTCGGTCGCCGAGTTGACCCGCAAGGGGTACGTCCGCCTGGCCGAGCGGATCGACGTGACCAAGTCGCGGCACAAGCCGCTTTCTCTGCTGCGGCAGGAAGGGAAACGGGTTCTGGAGCAACTGCTGGACGCGGACGGGACGCACCTGTCGAAAGGCGACCGCGAGCGCGTCGTCGAAGACGTACTCGGCGGGGCACTCGGCTTCTGCCCGCTGGAGGAGCTGTTCCGGGACGACACCCGGCAGGAAATCATCACCCTGGCGTGGAACCAGGTGATCGCCCGCACCGGCGAGCAGTGGCTGCCCACCAGCACCCGCTTCCGCGACGCCGACCAGTACCGCGAGTTCGTGCTGCGGCTGGCCGAGGTGGGCACGGCCCTGGCCGCCGGGCCGGAGCCGGCCGGCGCGTTCGACGTGCGGCTGCCGAACGGCTTCCGGGCGGTCGCCATCCTGCCGCCGGGGGTGATGGGCCAGCCGCCGCTGGTGCTGCTGGCGCGGGGGGACGCGATCCCCGTGCCGGGTTCCAGTTCGGCGATCCTAACGACGCCGGCCCCCCGAAGCGTTTCGACATCGAAGTCCGCCGTCCAGCCGACGCCCGCGCCGCGCGTCGCGCCTGCCCCGCCCGCCACGACCGTGATGGAAGGCATGGTGTCGTTCAACCCCACGCGCCCGTCGCCGAGTACGGACTCGATGTCGCGACCGTCCGCGGTTCAAGAGTCGGGCGCGTTCGACCCGCTCGCCCGCCTCCGCTCGCGGGTGACGGAGCGGCTGATCGCCCGCTGCGCGGCGGTCGGCATGTACGACATCAGCCAAATCCCGACGGGCGAACTGCGGCGCATCCTGACGGTTCACATCGCGGAGGTGGCAGCGGCGGAGAAACTGCGGCTGGACGAGAACGAACAGGAGCGGATCGCGCTGCAAATCCTGGTGGCGATGAACCGCTGACGGGGAGAGGGGCGGCGGCTGTTGTTAGCCCGCCGCGCGAGCAAGGGCCGTGGCGTGTTGCGGTGTCACAGACCACGTTTGCTCGTCACGGCGGTTCGGCCCTTGCACGCGCGGCGGGCTAACAAGGCGATACACCACCCCAAAGTCTGCGCTAGTGGGTGAGGGGCGTTTCGAGTTCTTGAAGGTGATCGGAACCCGTCTGGGATGGGGCAAGTCCTGCCTTCGCACCGGAGGTGCGGGAGATGTTAGCCAGGGGTGGAGCGCAGCGGAACCCCAGGTCTGCGATCCCCAATTCGTCGAGCCGCGGAGCGGCGGCAGAGTCTGTCGTCCCTTCGGGACTCGTTCGTTTTCCCCAACGATTCCAGGGGTTCCGCTCGCTTCGCTCGCTCACCCCTGGCTAACATCTGCCGCACCTCCGGTGCGAAATCCGAGGAGTCGCAACGAGTCCCCGTGCCGGGCAGGATCCCAGAAATGGCCTACCGCCCCCAGCGGCCGTGGCGGTCCACCCAGCGGATGGCGAAGTGATACCACGCGGCGGCGAACACCATCAGGCCGCCGAGAGCGAGGATTGGCCAGTAGAAGGCCCCGGCCACGCACCCCACCACGATCAGGATCGACAACCAGAAGAAGGCGAGGGCCGAGCCGCGCGTCGGAAGCCCGAACAGCGCGAGTTCGACCCACCACGGCCAGGGATCGTGATCGTGACCCATCTCGGCCCCCTCACGCCCGGACGCGGGGGGCGGTGATGCGGCTGGTCAGCTTGTCGTACACCAGTCCGACGACCTGCTCCAGCAGGTCGAGGAACTCGGTGCTGGCGATCATCCGCACGCGGCTGAGCAGTTCCCGCCGCCGCTCGATCATCTCCACGCACTGCTCCACGCCGAGGCGGATCAGCGGTCCGCCGTCCGCCTGCATGTCCAGCAGCTCGGTGATCTCGTCCGGGCGGAACTCGGCCGACCGGTCCTGGTTCCGCTCCAGCCAGGAGAGGAGTTCGGGCAGCACGGCGCGGGAGTGCAGCAGCCGCAGCGACTCCTCGTCGGCCGGCGGCTTGCCGTGCATCCGCGGCAGCAGCCGTTCGAGGGGCAGCGTGCGCAACTCGTTCACCGTCAGGCCGAGGGCCTCGGCGCACTGGCTGACGGTGGCGTTCCGCAGCCGCCGCTTCGGGCCGGCGTTCAGGATTTGGCGAATGGTGTGTCGGTTCAGGTTGGAGATGCGGGCGAAATCCTCCTGATTCCACCCCCGCTCTTCGACCAATTTGGCGATCTTGAACGCCAGTTCCGTCGAGGCCGTCGCCGCCAGCACGACCGCCGCCGAGCCGTTGTCGGGTGTCATCGTCGTGCCCCCGCCTTGTCCACCGCTGCCGCCCCCGTCGTGATACTACAACCGCGCGACGACGGTGGTAGTCGGGTTCCGCCAAACCGTCCCGAATTGCGTGCGGCCGCCGCGCGGATCGTCCGGCGCGGCGGCCTTCGACAGTGTTCGACCGTCCAGATCAGTCGCCGCTCGTCCCGTTCAGGGTCGGGATGCGGGGCAGGTCGCTCGGCACCAGCGGGACGATCGGGGCCGGCTCCAGGCTCGTCTTGTCCTTGACCGGCTCTTTCTTCGGCTCCTTGTCCTTCGGCTTGTCCACCGGCGGGGGCGGCATGACCACCGGGCCGGGCGTCACGACCGGGGCCGGCATGACCACCGGCGCGGAACCGACGACCGTACCGCCGTAGTACGGACTGGAGTGGACGGTGCCGACGCTGCCCGTGCAGCCGCCGCACGCCGGGGCGGCGACGACGGTGGCCGTCGGGGTGCCGCAGCCGCCGCACCCGCTGCCGCTCGTGCGCGAGCGGAGTCGCGAGAACAGCCCGCCGCGGCCGGCGGTCGTGGCCGAGTCGCAGCAGCCACTCGACCCGACGGTGACGAAGCTGGAACGGAGGGCCGGGCCGCACGCCGGGGCGGCGGTGGCGGTGTGCGAGGCGACGAAGCTGGACCGCAGGGGCGACCCGCAGGCCGTGCCGCACGCCGTGGCGGCGACCGGCGGGCCGCAGTCGGCGGTGCCGCACCCGGCCGAGTGCGGTCGGCTGAACCGCGCCCGCAGGCGGTCGAACAGGCCCGCCCGCGCGGACCCGCACGACCCGCCGCAGGCGGCCGCGCCGAACGACGCCGACGCGAACGACGGCGAGGAGTACGACTGCGAGGCCACCGCGGCGGCCGACCCGCAGTTCGTGCAGCCGGCCCCACTCACCACGATCGGGCCGGGGTCGGCGGCGAGCCACGCCGTACTCAGCAGCAGGAGCGATGCGTTCATGCGGAGAACCTCCAAGTCCTTGAGGATGTGTCCGCCGCGACCCGCCAGGGGGCGTCGTCGTGGGGCGGACGGGCGATGTCGAATGTTGCATCGTCGCCGGCCGCTCCGCCCGGCCAGAGGCGGCGGGCGAAAAAGGCGGAATCGGCCCGCCCGCCGCGCCCGCCGCGCCGCTCGCATCGGTTCCCCCGCCGGGCCGGGTGCTGCCGCGTGTGAGGGTCGCGCCGGGGCGAACCGCCCGACCCCGCCCGGCGTAGTACGACCGCCGTCGGGTTGCAATCCGCCGCCCGTTCCCGTAGATATATCCGCCACCCGATCCGTCCCCCGATACCCACCGGAGACGACCCGATGCGTTCCACCCTCCTCGCCGCCGCGTTCCTGATCGCCGTCGGCGGCCTGCTGGCCCAAGCCCCGGACCCGAAGGCCCCGCAGCCCGACCCCAAGGCCCCGGCCCCGCAGCCGCCGGTCGATCCGAAGGCCCCGGCCCCGCAGCCGCCGGTCGATCCGAAGGTCCAACCGCCGGTGCCCGCGCCGGCCGCGACCGCGAGCGACTTCTTCCCCATTAAGAAGGGGACGAAGTGGACGTACAAGTACGCCGAGTCGGACGTGGTGATGGAGGTCAAGGAGTCGGCCGCCGAGGTGAAGGTGGACACCCTGTCGAACGGCAAAGTGGTCGCGTCGGAGACGCTCAAGCTGATGGCGGACGCCCAGGGCGGCGGCGGCATCTACCGCACCAAGATCAACAACCTGGACATCACCCCGCCGCTGAAGATCCTCGACATGGAGACCAAGGCCGGCAAGCTGGTGCCCAAGGCGAAGGGCACCAAGTGGGCCGTGGACGTGAAGGTGCAGCAGGCCACGCTGAAGGGCGACTACACCATCGGCGAGACGGTCAAGCTGAAGCTGCCCGCGCCCCTCGGCGACACGGACGCCGTCCCGGTCGTGGCGGAACTGAACATCGGCGGCACCGCCACCACGGTGAAGTACTGGTTCGCCACCGGCAAGGGGCAGGTGAAGGTCAGCTACACCATCGCCAACAACGAGCAGGCGATGGAACTGAAGACCTTCGAAGAAGGGAAGTAACCCGCCCCGCGCCGGTTGCCACCCGAAACCCACGGCTCGCCGTGGGTTTTTTCGTGCCCGCGTGCCCGCCACCGGGGTACGATACCAGTTCGACCGTCCCCCGCCGGAACCCCCTCATGCTCCGCCTCGCGCTGCTCGCCGGACTCGTTTCCCCCGCCCTCGCCGGCGCGGCGGACCCCGTGGTCTCCTCCGAGGTGAAGTTCGCGTCCGACGACGCCAAGGCCGGGGTGCCGGAGGCGTTCCGCCTCGCCCCGCACACCTTCACGGCCGAGGTCACGCTGAAGTTCGACCTCGCGCAGTCCGGCATCGAGGTGCTGGCCGTCACCTTCCCGTCGCCGGTGAAGTCGCCGGACGAGTGCAACAACACCGTCCACGCCGAGTACTTCCGGCCGAAGACGGCGGGCAAGCACCCGGCCGTCATCGTCCTCGACATCCTGCAAGGGAACCAGCTCGTGGCCCGCTCGCAGGCGCTCTGGCTGGCCCAGCACGATGTCGCCGCGCTGGTCGTCTACATGGCGTACTACGGCCCGCGTCGGCCGGTCGGCAGCACGGAGCGGATGCTGTCGCCGGACCTGGCGAAGTCGGTGGCGAACGTGAAACAGACGGTGCTGGACTGCCGGCGGGCGACGGCGTGGCTGGCGGCCCGCCCGGAGGTGGACGGCGACCGCCTCGGCGTCCTCGGCACCAGCCTCGGCAGCTTCATCGGCGGGGTGGTCGCGGCGGCCGAGCCGAAGCTGTCGCGGGCCTGCCTGCTGCTGGGCGGCGGCGGACTGGTGGACTCGTTCGCCGAACACCCGAAGGTCGGCCTCGCCGTCCAGGCGCTGGCCGTCCTCGGCCTGACCCGCGCGAAGCTGAAGGCGATCATCGACCCGGTCGATCCGCTCACCTACGCCGGCGTGCTGAAGGGGAAGAAGCTGCTCCTCGTCGCCGCCAGCCGGGACGACGTGGTGCCGCCGGCGGCGATGACCCGCCTGTGGGAGGCGACGGCCAAGCCGAAGATCGTCTGGATCGACGCCACCCACGTCGGCGCGGCGGCCCACCTGTTCCCGATGATGCGGGCCGTCGTCGATCACATGACGAAGTGACGCGCGAACCTTCGGCCGGTGGCCCCGTCCTGTCTCCAGCCATCCGGAGTCCCGCCGTGCCCGATCCCGACAAGCGGATGATCCGCAAGCTGAAGTCCGCCATCAAGAAGCGGGGCAACAAGCACCGTCGCGCGCAGCTCAAGCAGACCATCGCCGACAACCCGGAGGAGGCGGCCCACGCCGAGGCGGACTTGGGCCGCCACCGCTCGGCCGCCATGAACGGCCTGGACAACGACAGCACCCGCAAGCGGGATGACACGGAACCGGAAGCGTGAGCGGCGCGAACCGCACGCGGTCACTCGCCGTCCCCGCCCGCCGGCGGCAACGGTTTCGGGTGCTTGGCGCGGAAGTCGTCGAACGCGGGCTTCTCCAGGAGCGGGCCGAGGTCGGGGTCGGCGTACAGCACGCCCAGAAGGAACGGCTCGTCCTCCAGCAACCCCTCCAGGTAACGGACGGCTCGGTCGGTGTCGCCGGCCGACGCGACGGCGTAGGCGAACAGCGCCGCCGGCGGGAAGTCGTCCGCTTCCAGCGCGGCCACGGCGTCGGCCGCCCGGCCCGCCTTCACGGCCGACCGAGCGAACCTCGTGCGGGCGGCTGCCGGTCCCGGTCGGTCGTCGTCGTCGGCCTCTTCCGCGGCCGGCTTGTCCGCCGTCGTCACCTTCTTGAATTCGACCATCGCATCGGCGTGCTTGCCCTTGGCCGCTAATAGCGTGCCGGTCCAGTAGGCCAGTTCCACCGGGTCGGGAGACTTCTTCTTGTAGGCGGCGAGAAGGGCGGCGAGATCGTCCCACTGCTTCGCGTCCTCGCTGCGGGCGGCGAGTCGGCCGAACGCGACGCCGGCCGGCGTCACCTCGTCGAGGGCGGTGCCCCACTTCTTCAGTGCGTGGAACACGTCCAGCTTCGCGTCGCGCACGAGCCACGCCAGCGATTCGTACTCCATCGCCGCGGCGGGCGGGACGGCGATCGCGGCCAGCTTCTTCTCGGCGGCCTCCCACTTCTCGTCGCGGATCAGCTCCTTGGCCTCGTACAGCCGCACCGCCCCCTGTCCCGGCCGGTGTCCGGCGTGCGCGGCGACCAGCGCGACCAACTGTTCGCGCGCCTTCCGGTCGTCGAGTTCGTCGTCGCGGGCCTTGAAGCGGTCGCTCATCAGGTCGAGGTCGCGGGCGAGGCGGAGGAAGAACTCGTCGCGGTGTTCGTCCGCCAGGGCCGCGTACAGTTCCGCCGCCTTCCCCACCCGCACCGCCGGGGCCGCGACGGCGTTCACCATCCCGGCCCGCGCTTCGGTGGAGACCGGCCCCGCGTGGCGGGCGAACGCCCGCACGGCGGCGGCGGTGTCGCCGGATTCGGCCAGCGCGCGGACGAGTGTCTCCGGGCCGGTCGCGTCCTCCGGCCGGCGGGCGACGAACTCCTCCGCCAACTGGACGAGGGCCGGCCAGTCGCGGTCCGCCGCGGCCATCCGGGCCAGCGTCGGGAAGAGGGCGGGGAAGCGGTTCGACGCGCGGGTCGCCCGGATGAACGCCTCGTCCTTCGGGGTGTCCCGAAGTCGGCGGAGGGCGTCCAGCGCGAGGGCGTGGTCCGGGTCGTCGGCGAGGGCGGCGGCGACGTGCGGGCGGGCCTCGGCCGCGCGGTCCGTCGCCAGCAGGGCGGCCGCGTACTGCGACTGGATGTCCGGGTCGTTGCCGTACAGCCGGAGGAAGATCTCGCACGCTTCAAGGGCGACCGGCCAGTTGTCCGCCGCGTTCGCCACCTCCGCCCGCAGGCGGAGCATGCACGGCCGGTCCACCCAGCGGGCCGACATGCCGTCGAGAATGTCGGCCGCGCGGGCGACCCCGTATTGGCGGACGAGAAGCTTCGCCTCGGCCATGTCGCCCATGTCGGCGAAGGCCGCCACCGGCCGCGTCCGGAAGAGGTGGGCCAGGGACGTGCGGGCGTCGTCGTACCGGCCGTCGTCGGTCGCCGCGTGGATGTCGGCCAGCCGGCGGAAGACGTGCAAGTCCCACCGCCGTTCGTACCGCTCGAGGAGGGCCACGGCGATCTCGTCCGACCCGCCCAGGCCGGTCGCCAGTTCCTCCCAGTCGGACACCACCCAGCGGTCGTCCGGGTCGCGGACGAATGTCCACAGGGTCTTCACCAGCGGACCGGCGGGCGGCTTCTGCCACACCACCGCGCGGGCGACAGTGCCGCTCCGCGAAACCGTCACCCGCCGGATGTCGGCGTCCGCCCACGCCAGCCGCCGCCACTCCCGCCGGCGATCCTTGAGGTAGGTCCGAGTCGTCCCGGCCGCGTCGATGGGCGGATCGCCCGGAGCCGGGACCAGCACCCGGTTGCCCCAGCCGGCCTCGACGGACAGGGCGTCGATCCCGGCGGTCGCGAGGGCTTCCACGGCGAACCGGGCGGTCGGATCGAAGTCGGGCTTTTGCAGGTCGCGGCCGAGGGCGCGCAGGGCGTCCCGCACGTCCCGCCGCACGTCCGCGTCGGCCGGCGTCCAGTCCGGCGGCGGTTGACCGGGGCCAGCGGGACCACCGGGGCCGATCCCGCCAGGACCGAACCCGCCGGGCGGGTTGGCGAACGCCACGGGCGGCGGCGGGCGGTCGTTGTCCAGAAGCACGACGAGCGCCACCCCGCCGGCCGCCAGCAGGATCACGCCGCCGACGATCAGGCCGATGAGCCAGCCGTTCCCGCCCTTCGGCGGCTTGCCACCGGGCGGGACATCGCGGTCGTCGCGGTCGTCCCACGCATCCCAGCCGTCTCGGTCGCGCATGGCATCCTCGCGGGTCGGGGGTCACTCAACTCGCCTTCGCCCGGTAGAAGCGGTTGGCGAACAGTCCTTCGGCGACGAACAGGAACAGCACCAGCAGCAGCAGCCACGGGAACAGCGCCAGCGGCTGCCCGGTGCGGGTGGTGATGAGCGCCTTCAGGTCGGCGTTCTTGCCCACCGGCACCACCGCCTCCGGCCCGAACAGCGCCGTCACCGCCTCCACCGGCACCTTGTCCAGCACGCTCTCGTCGGCCGGCACGTTCAGCGCGAACCGCTGTTCCCACTTGCGGTCCTCGGTGCGGACGGTGTAAATTCCGGCAGTCAGCGTCGTCGGCCGCGTCAGCCGCAAGTCGGCCTGGTTCGCCCCGATTTCCGGTCGCGCGTCCCGTCCGACCACGCCCGGCCCCTCGACGACGATCACGCGGGCCTTCACCCCGTCCCCCTTCGGCAGCGGCACCGTCACGTCTTGCCCGGTCGCGTAGTTGAACACCGCGTCCTCGGGACTGCCGACGAGATAGCGGCCGACGAGGTTCGGGAAGACGGTGGGCCAGCTCGAGGTGAACTTCCAGTAGTCGTTCCAGGTGTCCTTCTCGTTCGCCGGTTCGTCGTCGAGGCGCGTCGTCAGCAGCAGCACCCGGCCCTTGCCGACGGCGCGTTCGAGCAGCGCCGGCGACCGTTGCGCCGGGTCGTCGGCGTCGTCGAAGTTCACTACCACCGTCGCGCCGGGCAGCTTCTCCACCTCCCAGTACCGCCACGCCCGGCGGGGGTTCACCAGGACATCCACGTTGCCCCGCTTCCGCCAGTCGCGGAACGGCGCGAGGAACGGGTGCAGCAAGTCGCGGTCGTCGTCCACCTTCCACGTCGCGCCACGGGTGCGGTCGGCCTTGCCGTCGGCCGGTCGCGCCTCAAGCCGCCAGTCGCGCCGCTCCTGCTTCAGGGTGGCCGGCAGCACGTCGATAGCCTCGGTGTAGGCCCGCTGGACGATCTGGCCCTGCTCCGGCGGCGCGACGAACACCTTCCCCCCGGCCTCGGCGAACGCCTTCACCTTCGGCCACAGCTTCATCGGGTCGGCCACCGAGATCAGGCAGACCGCCTCGTACCCGTCGAAGCTGGTCGCCTGCTCCGGCGTCAGCACCGTGCAGTCGAACTCCTGCTTGCCGTAGTTGTGCGACAGTTGCCATAGCCGCACCCGCTGCGGGTCGTCGGCGACGGTCAGCAGTTTCCGCTTCTCGGCCACGGCGAAGACGACGTGCCGGGTGTTGTCGGCCGCCAAGTTGTCGTCCCGAATCTTGACGACGGCCGTGTGGAAGCCGGGCTTCAAATTCTTGTAGGTGAACGTGACCGCCTGCTGCCCGCCGGCGGGGACGGCCACCTCTTTGCGGTCGGGCTTGGCCGCGTCGTCGAGCGAACAGGACACGTCCACCGACGGCACCGCCGCGCCGTCCGCCCGCACGGTCACGGTCAGCACCGCCTCCGCGGCCGCCGAGATCAGTTGCGGCGTCATCTCGACGGAGGTGATGGCGACGTTCACCGCCGTGTCGGTGCCCACGTCGAAGAACAGGTGAACGGGGGCCGGCGTCGCCACCGCGTCGCGGGCCTTCTTCAAATCCTCGACGCGGTTGGCGTCCCAGCTTCCCGCCGCGCGGTCGCCGAACACGGCCAGCACGCGGGGCAGGCGGTTCTCCGGCTCGGTCCCTTCGTCGTCGGCGGTGGCGAACAGTTGGTAAGCTGCGGCCAGCACGCTCGTCAGCGGCGGGGCGAACCCGGCCGGCTCCTTCAGCGCGTCGATCTTCCGCTTGGCGTCGCCGACGGTCGGCTCCCACACGCCGTACACGTCGTTGGCGTCCAGCACCGCCACCTTCGACCCGACCGGCAGCTCGGCGAGGAACTCGTTCGCCCGCCGCTGGGCGTCCGCCAGGCGGGACAGGCCGTTGACCGCGTACCCCATGCTCGGGCTGGTGTCGATCACCAGCACCGCCGCCACCGGCTGGTCGTCGGCCAGGTTCAGCGCCGACCCTTCCAACTTCGGCTGCCACAGTGTCAGCGCGAACAGGGCGATGAGCAGGACGCGGGCGAGCAGCAGCAGCAGGTGCCGGAGGCGGATTTTCCGCTGGTTCGTCCGCTGCTTCTGTTTCAGGAAGCGGATGGCCGGGAAGAGGAGCTTCTTCGGCTCCTGCAGGCACTTGGAAATTCATGCAACCTTCAAATTCAACCTAACTCGTTGGCCCACTGAGTCCGTTGAGCCAGATCGTTGTGCTGGGATCAATTCTTACCGTGTTGTCAGTCGAATTGGATCGGCGTGAAGTCTAATGCCGATTTATGGACGATTTCTCTTGAACGGCATGGATAGCAAACTTCAAGCCAGTAGAACAAGATATTGGACTTTGCCAGCGTAACCACTTGGAAT
>JAYUFU010000173.1:0-18140 GCA_043738505.1 Fimbriiglobus sp.
CGATCTGCTCAGGGGTTGGCCCCTTGCTGGCGCGGCGGGCTAACAAGACCGGCCTCCGAGCCGGTGTCCCCTTCGCCCGCGAGACCCCGATGCGCCGCGACGACCTGTGCGACATCCTCGACAAGATGCCGCCGCACGACCTCACCAAGACCGTGCTGCTGCTGCGGTTCGGCACGGCCATCACCCTGGACAGCGTGCTGCGGAAGGAGAAGGAGTACCTCGTCGCGCGGGGGCGGGAGGCGGGCACCAACGACGACGCGCGGGCGTTCTTCGTCCCCTACGACGACGTGCTGTGCCTGAAGCTGGATCGGGTGGTGAAGGCGAGCGAGGTGAAGCGGATGTACGGCGAGACGACCGAGGACGAGGCGGACCTGAACGCCCCGCCGGCGGCCGCGACGGCGGAGAAGACCGACCTCACCGCCACCCCGGCCCCGGCCGCGCCGATGGACCCGGCCGCCATCGCCAAGCAGAACCTGCTGGCCCGCATCCGCGCCGCCCGCACCGGCTCCAAGTTGCCGAGTTGACGGGCTGGGCGGCCGGCCCCGGCGGGGTACGCTGACGGCATCCGCCGCACCGCCCGGAGCCGCCCGCCGTGTCCGACCTCGTCCGCTACTCGCACCTCGGCCCGGCCGCCGTCCTTTCCCTGAACCGGCCGGACAAGCGGAACGCGCTCAGCCGGGCACTCATCGCCGCGCTGACGGACGCCGTGAAGCGGGCCATCGAAGACCCGCTCGCGCGCTGCGTCATCCTCACCGGCGAAGGCACCGCGTTCTGCGCCGGCATGGACCTGGACGAACTGCGCGGCACCGTCGAGAACGCGGCCGAGGCGGACCTGGTGTGGGACGACGCGGCCAAACTGTCCGCGCTTTACTCGCTGCTGTACGAGTGCCCGAAGCCGACGGTCGCGGCGGTGAACGGGGCGGCCGTCGCCGGCGGGGCGGGACTGGTCACGGTGTGCGACCTGGCGGTGAGCGTACCGACGGCGAAGTTCGGCTACCCAGAGGTGCGGCGCGGGCTGGTCGCGGCGATGGTGCTGCCGCACCTGCTGCGGCACGTCGGCGAGCGGGCCGCCCGGTGGCTGCTGCTGACGGGCGAATTGATCGACGCGACCGAAGCGGCGCGGATCGGACTGATCAATACCATCGTCCCGCCGGAGTTGTTGCTTTCCACCGCCGCGACGTGGGCCGGGTTGCTCGCCGCAGGCGGGCCGAAGGCGCTGGCCACCACGAAAGACCTGCTCCGCCGCTGCTCGACGCAGGCCATCCCGGTCGCCGACCTCGCCCGCGCCAGCGCCGAACCGCGCCTGACCGACGAGTGTCGCGACGGGCTGCGAGCCTTCTTCGACAAGGCCAAACCGCCGTGGACAGGGTGAGGGAAATCAGGACTAACCACAGAGACACAGAGGCACAGAGAAGATGAAGAGAGGAAAAGAGAGTCTTCAGAACTCTGCTCTCTCTTGTCTTCTCGGTGTCTCGGTGTCTCTGTGGTTAGTCTGTCTTCGGACCCATCTCCACCAGCAGCTTCCTCGGCAGCAGCTCGATGTCCAACCCCGTCACGCCAGCTTCCGGGCGGCTGAAGAACTCGCCGTCGGCGTGGACGCACAGCGGCGTGTCGCCGCGCACACTCACCCGCGAACACCGTCCCGTGCGGATTTTCGGGTGGTCCGTCGGCAGGGTGCCCGCGATCAGCGCCGGCAGGTAACGGGCCAACTGCCACCGCTTCGCGTCCGAGACGTGCAGGTAGTCGAACAGTCCGTCATCCAACTCTGCCCTCGACGTGACCGGGAAACCGCCTTCGCGAATGCCCACGTTCACCGTCGCGGCCAGCGTCGGCAACGCGAGTTCCATGTCGTCGTAGCGGATGGTCAGCGGCGGGGCTTGGTAGTGCCAGAGCATCGCCCGGACGAACGCCGAGGCGTACAGCGGCAGTCCGCGGAGGCTGCGAATCTTGCGGGATTCGAGCGCCACCATGCCGTTGAAGCCGATGCCCAGGCAGTTCACGAAGAACAGCGACCGTGTGCCACTGAACACCCGCCCGACATCCAGCGCCTTCGGCGTCAGCGTGACTCCCCGTCCGCGCCGCTCCCACCACGTTCCGATGTTCAACGCCGAGGCGTAGTCGTTACTCGACCCGATGGGCCAGACGCCGAATCGGATGCCGGGAACGTCCGCGCGGAGCAACCCGTTGGCGACCTCGTGAACGGTGCCGTCCCCGCCGGCGGCAATGACCCGCGCGAACCCCTCGCGGGCGGCGGCTTCGGCCAAAGCAATACCGTGGCCGGGTTCGCGGGTCTCGCGGAAGTCGGCGTCCGGCCCGGCCCACGCGCGGGTGGCGGCGATCACCTTGCGGCCGTGCCCGCGACCGGCGAACGGGTTGTAGATGACGCAGGTGTCGCCGGTCACGGGGTCACCAGGGATGTGTGTCGGTGGCGGAGTGTCGATCTTATTGCCGCGAACCGGACGGCGGAGCCAGTCCTCTCGTAATGTAACCGGATTCCGATTTCGTCCCCTCGGCAACCCCATGACCGGCCTCCTCGTCCTCGACAAGCCCGCCGGGATGACCTCCCGCGACGCCCTCAACCGCGCCCAGCGGTGGTTCCCGCGCGGCACCAAACTGGGGCATACCGGCACGCTCGACCCGCTGGCCACCGGCGTGCTGGTGGCGTGCGTCGGGGCGGCCACCAAACTGGCCGAGTACGTCCAGGCGATGGGCAAGAGCTACGCCACCCGCATCCGCCTGGGCGCGCGCTCCGACACGCAGGACGCCGACGGCACCGTCACGCCCACGGACAACGCGGTGCCACCGACCGAGGAGGCCGTCCGCGCCGCGCTGGTGCCGTTTCGCGGCATCGTCCAGCAGATGCCGCCGGCGTACTCGGCGCTGAAGGTCGGCGGGGTGCGAGCGCACGAGCTGGCGCGGGCCGGCAAGGAGGTGGAACTCGCCGCGCGGCCGGTGCGGATCGACGACCTCCGGCTGATGCGGTACGAGTGGCCGTTCCTGGACCTGGAAATCGACTGCGGCAAGGGCACCTACGTCCGCAGCATCGCCCGCGACATCGGCGACGCGCTCGGCGTCGGCGGGCTGGTGCAGGAGCTGCGCCGCACCCGCGTCGGCGAGTTCCGCGCCGAAGACGGCGTCACGCTGGAAGCGACGGCGGACGACGTGAAGGCGAAGTTGCTGCCGCTTTCGCTGGCCGTCGCGGAGTTGCCCAAGGTGGCGCTGACGGCGGACGACATCCGGCGATTGCTCTTCGGCCAGCGGGTGACGGCGGAGCGGGGGTTCCCCGCCGAGGTGCCGGGCGCGGTGCTGGACGCGACGGGCACCCTGCGGGCCATCGTGATGCGCGACGGCACCGCCTGGCGGGTGGTGGTGGGGTTCGTGGATTGATCGCGCTCCCTGCGGTCGCGGCGATGACAGGCGTCATCGACGCGACCGCAGGGAGCGGGGTTTCAGGCGCGCTTCCGCACCAGCCGCGCGACCTCCGCGAAGACGAGCACGCTGGCGGTCGTCCCGGCGATGACGAGCCAGTCCGTCACGGCCAGCGGTTCGACCGCGAAGATCGCCCCGCCGAAGGTCACGATCAGGATCTGCCCGACGACCGTCAGCGAGGCGATGACCAGGAAGAGCGGGTTGCGGTGCAGCCCCCACAGGCCGGACACGTCGGGCGTCAGGCTGCGGCAGTTGATCTGGTTCCACACCTGGAAGAAGACGTACACGGTGAAGAAGATCGCCACCTGCCGGACGTTCAGCGGGTTGAACGTCCAGCCGACCGGGTTCGCCCCACTGCCCTCGGCGAACCAGCCGTAGTACGTCATGCCGATCAGCAGCGTCAACATGACTGCCACGAAGAACCCGCCCGTCGTAAAGATCGTATTCAACATCGACGGCGTCACGATGCTCTCGTCGCGCCGCTTCGGTTTCATCAACATCAGCCCGGCGCGGGGCGGTTCGCTGCACAGTGCGATGGCCGCGAACGTGTCCATGATGACGTTGATCCAGAGCAGTTGCAGCACGGTGAACGGCGGCTCCGTGCCGACGAACGGCCCCAGGAAGGCGATGGCCAGCGCGCTCACGTTGATGGTCAGCTGGAACTGGATGAACCGCTGGATGTTCTCGTACAGCGCCCGGCCCCACTGCACCGCCTTGACGATGGTGCTGAACGAGTCGTCCAGCAGCACGATCTTGCTCGCCTCCTTGGCCACCTCGGTGCCGGCGATGCCCATCGCCAGCCCCACGTCGGCCTTCTTCAGGCTCGGCGCGTCGTTGGTGCCGTCGCCGGTCATCGCCACCACCTGCTGCTGCTCCTGGAGCAACTTCACGATGCGGTACTTGTCCAGCGGCTTGGCGCGGGCCAGCACCCGCAGGAACGGCAACTTCGCCTTCAACTCGTCGTCGGTGAGGGCGTTGAACTCGTCGCTGGTCAACACCACGGCGTCGGGCGTGTCGAGCATGCCCAGGTCGCGGGCGATGGCGCTGGCCGTGTCCGGGTTGTCGCCGGTGATCATCTTCACGTCGATGCCGGCGGAGCGGCACTGGTCCACGGCCGCCCGCACGTCGTCCCGCAGTGGGTCGCGGATGGCGACGAAGCCGACGAAGACCAGGCCGGTTTCGAGGTCGCTGCGGCGGGTCGTCAGGGCCTCCGGGTCGCGGGGGAAGTCGGCCGGCAGTTCGAGGTGGGCGAAGGCCAGCGTCCGCATGGCGTCCGACGCGGCGGCCGCGATCTCGGCTTCGATCTTCACTCGGTCCTCGGCGGTCAGTGACCGAACCGAGCCGTCCGGATCCATGATCCGCGTGCAGCGGGCCAGCACCACTTCCGGCGCGCCTTTCACGAGGCTGACCGCGCGGCCGTTCGCCTCCACCACCGTCGTCATCCGCTTGTGTTCGCTGGAAAACGCCGTGCGAAACACCAGCGGCACCCGCATCCGCATCTCGGTGTAGTGCAGCCCGGCGTCCTTCAGCCAGAGCAGCAGCCCGCCCTCGGTGCCGCTGCCGATGACGACCGTCTTGCCCTCCTTTTCCTCCAGCGTGGCGGTGCCGTTGACGGCGGCGTTCAGGGCCAGCCAGTCGCGGGCGGTGGCCGGCGTCAGCAGTGCGGGCGACGGCGCGAAGTCGGGCACGCCCAGGTCGGCGGTGACGCCGCCGGCCGACACCCGCACCACCCGCATCTTGTTCTGCGTCAGCGTGCCGGTCTTGTCCGAGCAGATGACCGTCGCCGAGCCGATGGTCTCGGTGGCGACGAGTTGCCGCACCAGCGCGTTCGCCCGCGTCATCTTCCGCATGGCGAGAGCGAGGGACACCGTCACCGACATGGGCAGCCCTTCCGGCACCGCCACGACAATGACGATGACCATGTACACGACGTACTTCAGCAGGTATTTGGCGACGACGACGGCTTCGTCGCCGTTGGCCGGCAGGAAGACTTCCGGTTTGCCGGTACTTGGGTCGGTGGCGAAGAACAGGCCGCGGACCAGCAGCGCCAGGAAGATGGCGACGGCGGCGACGTACCCGACCTTGCTGATGACCCCGGCGAGGTGCGTCAACTTGCCTTGCAGCGGCGTCTGCTCCTTCGACATGGTGAGCTTCCGCTGCACCCGCTCGTCGGTGGCGTCGGCCTGCTCCGGACTGTCGCCGGACAGCCGCCGGGCGATCTGGCCGATCATGGTGTCGTCGCCGACGTTCGACACGATCATTTCGCCGAGGCCGTCCACCACCTGCGTGCCCCGATAGACGCACCCGGCCTTGTCCGGGCTGTCGGTTTCCTCGTCCTCCGCGCACACGCCCTTCCGCACCGCCTCGGACTCGCCGGTCATGAGCGATTGATCGAGGAGCAGTTCGTTGGCCTTCGTCAGCCGGCCGTCGGCGGGAATCTCGTCGCCCGTTTCCAGCAGGATGAGATCGCCGACGACGACCTCCTCCAGCGGCAGCGACTGCACCGGCCCGCCCCGGTTCACCTTCACCCGCACCGAGTCCTTCTGGCTGTTCAGCTTCTCGAACTCGCGGTCGGAGCGGTACTCGGCGAGGAACGACACGCCGGTGGCCAGCGCGATGGCGATCATCACCGCCAGGCCTTCGATCGACGGGTGGCCCACGCCCCACGACACGCCGAACAGCGCGAGCGCAAGGCCGAACAGCAGCGACGGCACCCACGCCCCCAGCCGCAGCAGGTACGCCGCCGATACGCTCAACACGACGCCGGCCAGGGCGATGCCGCCGGTCGCCGGAGTGACGGTGAACAAGTCCACGACGATCTTCAGCAGGCACGCGGCCAGGAGAATCTTGATGATGGAGTCGTCGAACTTCTCCAGGAACTTCTTCCAGACCGGTTCGCGCGGCAGCGGCGTGAGGCGGTTGGCCCCGAACCGGCCACGGCTGTCCGCGACCTGGGCGTCGGAGAGGCCGGAGGCGCGGGCGTCCGGGAAGAGGGCGAAGACGGAGCGGAGGGAGCGCATATCGTGGTTCCCGCCCGCGTGACGGGTGGGGTCTGAGCGTGGGGAGTGGCCGCAAAAGTCATTCGCCGGCGGCGGAAGGGGATTTCACCCGCCCGCGCCGCCGGCACCCCGTCAAGGTACGGTCGGGCGCGGCGGTCGCCACTCCGCGGGCGGCGTTGGAGCGGACTTCGAGCCACGGATCGCCTTGATAGCCCGCCGCGCCAGCAAGGGGCCAGCAACTCAGGCGGTTCGCCCCTTGCTGGCGCGGCGGGCTAACAAGACAGTGCAACAGTTCAATCGGATTTGGTACGAGTTCCACGAATTCGGCACGGCGAGCGGGCCGAATGCGGCTCGCGCATTACCGGCTGCGGGCGACGGCGAGGTACAGGGCCGCGAGGTGCGACCAGCCGGAGGCGTCGGACAGCGTGTCGGCGGCGGCTTGCAGGTGCGGGATGGCGTCGGCGGCGTGCCCGGTGAACAGCAGGCTCATGCCCCGGTTGAAGGACGCGACCGGCGAATCCGGCAGCGCGGCCCACAGTTTGACGGCTTCGGCGTGCTTCCCGGCCAGCCACGCGGAGGCGGCCCGTTCGTTGACCGCCACGGCGTCGCTGCCGGCGGTCGCGTGAGCGTCGCCGAGGGCGCGGCCGATGCCGGCGGTCAGCGGGGAAGCGGGTTGCTTCTTCACCCACGCCCGCAGTTGTTGGAAGCCGGAAACCGGAGCCGTCGCGGTGGGGGCGAAGGCGGTCAGGTCGTCGGCGTCCATCAACTCGGCCGCGTCGCGGACCCGCTGCGGGAACTGGCCGGCGGCCATCGGCACGGCCGGGCTGCCGGCGGCGGTTTGGACGAAACTCGCCCATTCCGGCGGCAGGGTGGTCGGCTGCCCGGTGACGCCGAGCAGCTTCGCGGCGGCGGTGGCTTCGGTGTACGCCGTGCGCGGGTCCGTGCGGAACCCGTTCATCACTTCGTAGGGTTCGACTTCGTGTTCGCCGGCGTCGGCGACCGGGGCGGACAGCTTGGCCGCGATCATCCGGTCGGTCAGTTCGGCGAGCGACGGCTGGCGGATGGAACGGGTCATGGCGACGGCCTCGGGCGTGGGACTCAGGCGAGTTCTACACCCGGAACGAGGGCACCGGCCAGACTTGCGCGGGGAAAATGGGGGGACTACCGCGCCGGGACGGATGTCTCACGCTCCGACGCAACGGAAGTTCCGGTCACATCTTCGGGTCGCCGGGACCTTTCGGCAGCGGGTCTTTCGGCAGCGGGGCCGGGGTCTGCGGGAAGGCCAGCCGGACGGGGAACTTCTGGAGAACCCCGCCGAAATCCCCGGCCTTGCCGGTCAGCAACTGCGCGAGAACCCCCAGCTTGCCCCGAAGCGACAAGTCGGGTTCGGTCGGGGCCATCAGCGCCAGTTGGCCGGCCAGAGCGCCTTCCGCCAGTTTGCCGAACGCCTGGACGTGGCGGATGGCGGCGTCCGCCGACTTCGCGCGGAGGGACAGCGGCCGGGCGGCGGACAGCGCCAGCGTCACGAGGTCTTCCTGGGACGCTTTAGTTCCGATCCGCGCGACGGCGTCGATGGCCGGGTCGGCGGTGGCGTCGTTGCGGAGGGCCGCTCGCAGTTCGGCCTCGGCCGGGCGGATGTCGTAGCCGGGCAGTTCGCCGAGCGCCATGCGGCGGAGCAGGTCGGCGGCCACCTTCGCCGAGTCCAGCCGTTCGGCCGGGTCGCGGGGCTTCTGGGCCGGGTTCTGGATGGCCTGTTCGATGTCGGCCTTCAGGTACTCCGGGGCGAACGGTTCGGGCAGGACGCGCACCGACTTCAGCCGCTTCACCTGGGCGGCCAGCTTCCCCTCCACGTCGGCGTCGCGGTTGTAGTCGAGGGGCAGCGCCAGCCGCGACGGGACCACCCGGTCCTGGATGCGGCGGAGCTTCTCCTTCTGATCGACGGACAGCTTGGCGTCGAGCTGTTCCAGCAGCCGGAGCAGGTTGCCGAGGTCGGGGATGTCGGCGGCGGCCGGGGCCAGTTCGCGGCGGGCGAGCAGGTTGCGGGTGGCCTGTTCGACCCGTTCCAGGGTGCGGGGGGCGGTGTCCGGCGTGGCCTCGAACTCGGCGGCCAGTCCGGCCAGCACCAGTTGGGGCAGCCGGAGGGCGAGGCGGTCGGCGAGGTCGGGGTTGGTCGGCAGGTCGGCGGCTTCAACGAGCCGCTTCAGCCGGGCGAGGCGGAGGTTGAACAGGCTGTTGCTCGGCGGTTGCGGAAAGCCGGCTTTCATCGACTCCGTCCGGTCGGCGTCGCTCGGCCCGATCATCCCCCGGTCGCGGACGAGGACGTTGTTCCGCTTGGCCTCGTCGCGGTCCTTGTCCGGCTTGTCCGGGTTGAAGGCGTAGGGCGGCGGGATGACGATCTGGAGCGCCTTGCTGCCTTCGAACCCGGTGGCCGCCTGGATCACGCCGTCGTCGGTGGCGGCGACCACGTTCGCCAGCCGCAGCAGCAGGATTTCCAGCGGCAGCGAACGGGGCTTGTCGGAGGAGGCGACGACGAACACCGGCCGGCGGGCGGCGTTGGTGTCGGCGATCACCTGCGTCAGCGTGTCGGCCAGCAGCGGGTCGGCGACGTGCCGGTCCACGACGATCAGGTCGTAGTCGCTGGCCTTGCTCAGGCGGGCGACCAGTTGCCGGCCGGACGCGAACCGCTCGGCGGCGAACCCGGCGGCGCGGAACATCTGGGCCAGCCCTTCGCCGCGGACGGGGTTCGTATCGGCGATGAGCGCGCGGCCGAGGGTGCCGGCCCCGGACCCGTCCGCGTCCGCGCCCAGCGCCTGGCGGAGGATTTCCACCACCCGCGCCGTCTTGCCGTGCGTCGGCGGGCCGGGCTGGCGGACGAGGGCGACGGCGGCGGCGAACTGGACGCGGGGGTCGTCGTAGCTCAGCGCCCGGACGAACGGCGACGCGGAATCGGCGGCGGCGGGCGCGGCCGGGGCGGTGGCCGCGTCCTTGTGGGCGCGGTCGCCGAGGGCTTGCAGCAGCCCCAGCACGAGCGCGGTGCGCTTGTCGGCCAGGGCGGTTTCGAGCAGGTCCGTCAGCAGCGGCGCGGGGGCGGCGGCGAGGATTTGGTACACCGCCGGCTCGCTCTTGCTCAGGTCGCCGAACTTGGCCCGCACGACGGCCCGCTCGGTGGCGAAGGCGGTGAACAGCCGCTGCGCCGGGCCGTGCGCCGGGTTCCGCACCAGCGCCCAGCGGAGGTACTTCAGGGCGTAGTACTCGTCCGCGACGGGACGGGGCACGTCCTGCGAGATCAGTTGCAGGGCCGTCGAATCGTAGGTCCAGACCCGCACCAGCCCGCCGGGGGCGTCCATCGGGTCTTGCACGCGGTAGGTGGCCTTGCCGGCGGCGAGGGGTTCGGCGAGCGCGGTCAGGGCGTCTTCCGCCTTCGTCTTCGCGGCCGCCGGGCCGAACAGCTGCTCCAGCGTGGCCACGGCCTTGTCGCGGAGCAGCGACTTGCCGTCCGCCGGCGCGCTGGCGTGGTACCACAGGAACGGCAGGATGTCGGTTTCCGGGGTCTTGACGAGGGCGAGGATGTCGCCCACGTCGCGGTCGCGGGAGGTGAGCGCGCCGAGAACCAGCACCCGCTCGGCGTCCGACAGGCCGTCCAGCGCGGCGACCTGGGCCGGCACCGTCTCGATGGGCATTTTCGGCAGCAGGGCGACGATGGCGGCTTGCAGTTCCGGCTTGTTGGTGGCGCGGAACGTCTTCAGCATCTCCGGCAGGGCGGCAACGCCGGCCAGCTTCAATTGCCCTTCGGCGTACTGGCGCTCCTCGCGGAACGAGCCGAGTCGCTGGACGAGGTTGGCGAGGCGGCCGGGGTTGGCGAACGTCCGCTTGCTCGCCTCCTGGTGCCGCTTGATGACCGCCTCGACGGTGGCCTTGGCCTTGTCGTTCTCCGCCTTGTTGTCCGACCACTTGAGGACGTTCCGCAACCGCAGGTACGACGCCGCGCCGAACTTCGTTTCCACGTCCAGGAGCTGCGTGTCCGCTTTGGCCGTGTCTTGCGGCAGGGTGGCGAGGAACTTCTCCAGCGCCTCGGCGGCGAGTTCGTAGTTGCCCGACGAGATCAGGTCGCGGGCCTCCTTGAACACGTCCACGGGGGTTTTCGGCGGCGGGTCTTGGGCGAACGCCGGCGGGACCGCCGCGACGAGGACGACCAGGGCCAGGGTGGCGGCGCGACGTGTCACCGGGGCATCCTCCGACAGGTGGGGGCGGACGTGGGTCAACGGCGTCCCGCCGCCGAGTTCGCGGCGGGACGAATGCCGTCATTGTGCGCCCCGCCGCTACCGCAAGCAATCCTCTTCGCAGGCGACGAGGTCGGCGACCGTCTCCCGGCGACGGATCAGGCGGTGTGTACCGCCTGTGACGAGAACCTCGGCCGCCCGGCAGCGGGCGTTGTAGTTGCTGGCCATGCTCATGCCGTATGCCCCGGCGCTGAAGACCGCGAGCAAATCGCCCCGCTTGACCGCCGGCAGATTCCGCCCTTTCGCCAGGAAGTCCCCGGACTCGCACACCGGCCCGACCACGTCCTGGGGGATTGTACCGGGGATGGCGGCCTCGAAGTCGTCCGGTTTCTCCGGCACCTCGACCCCCGGCGTCACCGGCCAGATGCGGTGAAAGCTGTCGTACAGCGTCGGCCGGATGAGGTCGTTCATGGCGGCGTCTTGGATGACGTACCGCTTGCCGCCGGTCTCCTTGTTGAACAGCACCGTGCTGACCAGGATGCCGGCGTTGCCGACGATGAACCGCCCCGGCTCCAGCACCAGTTGGCAGCCGGTCTCGCGGACGGCGGGCAGGATCACCTCGGCGAACGCCGAGACGGGCAGCGCTTCCTGTTTGCGGTAGTGGATGCCGAACCCGCCGCCCATGTTCAGGACCGTGATCGGGTGGCCCTGCTTGCGGAGGGCCGCGATCAGGATGACGGCCTTCTCGCACCCCAGCTTGTACGGCTCGGCCTTCAGGATGGGCGACCCCAGGTGCATGTGCAGCCCGACGACGTTCAGCCCCGGATGCCCGACGACCTTCGCCGCCACTTCCAGCACGGTTTCGATGTCGAGACCGAACTTCACCCCTTTCACGGAGGTGTCGGTCTTGACGTGCGTCTTCGGCGGCAAGTCGGGGTTCACCCGGAGGGCGACGGCGGCTTTCTTCCCCACCGACTGCGCCACCGCGCCGATGGCGTGCAGCTCCTCCTCGCTCTCCACGTCGAACAGGAACACGTCGTTGTCGAGGGCGAAGCGGATTTCGGCGTCCGTCTTGCCGACCCCAGCGAAGCACACCTTGGCTCCCTTCGGGCCGGCTTTCAGGGCCTTGAAGTACTCGCCGCCGCTGGTCACGTCGAACCCGGCCCCGTGTTCGCCCATCAGTCGGGCGATGCTCAGGTTGCCGTTCGCCTTGATGCTGTAGCAGAGGATCGGATTCGCCTCGGCGAACGCCGTCTGAATCTGCTTCAGGTGGTGGAGCAGCGTGGCCTGGCTGTACACGTACACCGGGGTGCCGTACTGGGCGGCGATCTCCGGAACGGGCACGTCCTCGCAGAACAGGGTGCGGTCGCGGTACTGGAAGTGATCCATGACGGTGGGCAATCCGAGGGGGAACGAGTGTTCCGAGTCATGATACGGCCGGCATGACGTGGTAGCGATGGTCGCGGGCGAGGAGCAGGATTTGATTGCCCGGTCGGTCCACGATGACGGCGAAGTTGCTCAACACGTCGCGGCCGAGAATGCAGAGATCGAGAGAAATCGGATCGGTGAAGGCATAATAAACTCCCTTCACCGGTGCCCATTGGCCATCAGTGGCTTGCATGCGGATCTTCGTCGCGACCAGAATCGTCGCGCTCGTCCCACCGACGCCGACGAGGTACGTTCCGTCGCTCGGTTCCGGGTCGAGTTGGACCGCGTCCAACACGTCGTAGGTGAAGACGGATCGCTCGGCACCGGTATCCAACAGGAACGAGGCCGCCAACCAATTCCCGTCGCGGGTGCGGATCTCGGCTTGGACTCGCGGGGTGACGCCGCCCGACTCCGACCAGTGCCATTCGCCGTTGATTCTCATGCTCCGGCGACCTCCCCGCGAGGTCGCAGGTAGAGCGCGAACTGGCAACCAGCTTCCGCCGGGTGCGCCGCCGCCGACCGTGCCCGGACCTCGACTGGGTCCGGTCCGGCAAACACTTCACCGCCGGCGATACAGATGTGCTGTCCGCGATGCTGGTCGAATAACTCCTCGCCGTGGGCGTCGTACCATGCGGCGTTCCGCCGGAACGTCTCGAACCGCAGCCGCTCTTCCGGCGACGACGCGACGGGCGGAAGCAAGACGGCATCCGGCAACTTCGATTTCCCAACGACGCGAATCATGGTGGCCTCCTCCGGGGGTTTCCTCTCCGCATTGTACCGCGCGGGGGCCGCGATACACTTCCCTCATGTTCACCGGACTCGTGCAGACCCTCGGTTCCGTCCGCGATGCAAAGGACGACGGCAGCGGCGGGCGGACGCTTCGCGTAGCCGAACCCGCCGTCGCGCCGCACCTCGCGCTCGGCGAGAGTGTCGCCGTCAACGGCGTCTGCCTCACGGTGGTCGCGCACGACGCCGAAGCGTTCGACTTCCAGGTCGGGCCGGAGACGGTGAACCGCACCGTCCTCGGCGGAATCGCGGTCGGCGACCGGGTGAACCTCGAACGCTCGCTACGGGTCGGCGATGCCATCGGCGGGCATTTCGTCACCGGCCACGTCGATACCGTCGGGCGGATCGCCGCGCGGGAGAAGGCCGGCGAGTGGGAGACCGTCTGGTTCGACTTCGACCCGGAGTACGACGACCTGATCGTGAACAAGGGTTCCATCGCCGTGGACGGCATCAGCTTGACCGTCGTGGCTGCGGAGGCGGGGCGGTTCAGCGTCATGCTCATCCCGCACACGCTGACTCATACCACGCTCGGCACGAAGACCGTCGGCGACCGCGTGAACCTGGAATTCGACCTGTTGGCGAAGCACGTCAAAAAGCTGCTCTCGAAAGGAACCCTGCCCCTCCGCCGCGAGGGGAACTAATCATGGCCAAGAAGACCACCGAAATCCCGATGATGCCGGAAGGCGCGGACCCCACCGCGCCGCCGGCCGCACCCGCCAAGCCGGCTCCGCCGCCGGTCGATCAGGAACTGCACACCGGCGGGCAGTCGCCCCGGCAAACGCTGTCGTACATCCGCGGGCTGCTGACCGGCCACGGCATCATCCCCAAGAACAAGCTCGGCCAGAACTTCCTGATCGACTTGAACATGCTCGACCTGGTGGTGCGGGCCGGCGAGCTGACGAAGGCGGACTCGGTCCTCGAAGTGGGCACCGGCACGGGAACGCTGACCGGGCTTCTCGCGGCGAAAGCCGGGGCCGTGTACACGGTGGAGATCGACGCGAACTTCCACCGCATGGCCAAGGGCGTCCTCGGCCCCCGGCCGCACATCGACATGTACCTCGGCGACATCCTGGCGGGCAAGAACGTCCTCAATCCGGAGGTGCTGGCGGGCTGGGACGTGCTGACTGCTCGCACCGGCTGTACCCGCCGCAAGCTGATCGCCAACCTGCCCTACGCCGTCGCCACGCCGATCATCACGAACCTGCTCATCGCCGGCGTGCCCATCGAGCGGATGGTGGTGATGGTGCAGTGGGAGATCGCCGAGCGGCTGCGGGCGGTGCCCGGCACGAAGGACTACAACTCGCTCAGCGTGCTGGTGCAGAGCGTGGCCGACGTGGAGACGATCCGCAAGGTCGGGCCGACGAACTTCCACCCCCGGCCGAAGGTGGACTCGGCCATCGTGCGAGTCACGCCGAACGCGGCCAAGCGGGCGCGGGTCGGGGACGTGAAGAAGTTCCGCGAGTTCCTGCGGGACCTGTACACGCTCCGGCGGAAGAACCTGCGGTCGGTGCTGTCCGGCTGGCCGCGCGGCAAGTCCGACAAGGCCGCGGTGGACGCGAAGCTGGTGGCGCTGGGGATCGACGGGAACATCCGCGCCGAGATGCTGGACATCGAGACGCACCTGCGGCTGTGCGAAGTCTTCGGTTAGGAAGCGGAAGAGCTAACCACAGAGACACAGGGGCACAGAGAAGATCAAGAAGAGAGGAGAGTTGAAATCACTCTTTCTCTCTTCATTCTTCTCTGTGCCCCTGTGTCTCTGTGGTTAGCTCTTCTCCTCCCTTCAAGACGTTAGCGGTCCATCACCGTCACCTTGGTCCGCTCGCCGTCGGTCACGCTCACCTTCGAGTGGTAGACGGCCTTGCCGTCGCCGTGGCCGACGTACAGGTGCCAGTCGCCGGCCGGCAGTTTGGCGTCGAACCCGCCGTACCCGTCGGCGGTGGCGTACTCGCGGGCGGCCAAGTCCTTCGCGTTCACGAACACCAGCTTCGCGTTGGCGATGGGCGTCTCCTTGTCGTTCTTCACCACGTCGCCGGTGAGCGTGCCGCCGCTGACGGTGTGCTTCAGCGAGGTCGTCATCGCGTTCGGGCGGAAGTTCGACGGGGCCGGGGCCGGCTGGCGCGGCTTGGACATGTCGTCGCCCGGCATCCGCCTCGGCATCGGCACGTTCGCCGGCGGGATGGTGCCGGGGGTGCCCGAGTCGCGGTACTGATCCACCGTCGGGCCGACCGGCTGGAGACCGGTCGTCGTGCGGCGGATCGGCCCGTAGTGCGTCGTGGTGTACTTCGGCCGCTCCTCGGTGACGATCCGCTCCATCTGCACCGGCACCATGCGGACGCGATCAACGGCTTTCATCACCGTCTCGGCCTGTTCGCGGCGAACGTAGCTGGTCCGGCAGGGCACCTGGACCTGTTGGCACTGGCCGCACTCGTCCAGGCTGTAGCTGGTCCGGTAGCTGGTGACCGGCTCGTAGTAGTAGCTGCGGACCTGGACCGGCACCTCTTCAGTGTACCGCTCCGGCTTCATCACCGTCACGGGAACGGAGTAGCTGGTCCGTTCGTATTCGACTTGGGTTTCGGCGCGCGGGGCCGGGGCGACCGGCGGCCGCTGGGCGACGCGCGGGCGGCAGTCCCAACAGCCGGTGAGGAACACGTTGTTCCAGCCGGCGAAGGACGGTGCGGCGGTGGCAGTGAGGCCGAGGACGGCCAGGAGGGCGGTGCGGGGGGACATCATGAGGATTCTCCGGTGCGGGGTCGGTCTCCCGGTGCGAAGTTTGGTAATCTTTACACTAGGGCAATGGGCGAAAGGCACAAACGAGATCGGCCTGGAGCGATTCCATCGGATCCGCCGTCGCCGGCGCAATCGTCAAAATTCGCCCATCCTTCACCCCTTCGCCAGTGTCTCGACGGGGTTCGCGGTCGAACACGGCCATCGAGAACACTTGCATCCTACGTCAGTCGAACTCGATAGAATCACGAAAAATCCCGAAGAGGCGAAGAAATGACCGCCACCGTTCGCGCCCCGCTTCGCCAGATTGCCCACGGTCGCAGCGGGGACAAAGGCAACCACTCCAACGTGGCCGTGATCGCCTACACGCCGGCCGGCTTCGCCTGGCTCCGCGCGCACCTCACGGCCGAGGTTGTGGCGGCGTACTTCGCCCCGCTCGGCGCGTCGCGGGTGGAGCGGTTCGAGGCCGCGAACGTACTGGGGTTCAACTTCCTGCTTTACGACGCGCTGGCCGGCGGCGCGAGCCGGAGCCTGCGGAGCGACACGCAGGGGAAAAGCTACGCCCTGGCGCTGCTGGAGATGGAGGTCGAGTTGCCGACCGACTTCGGGCAGCTACAGCAGCCGGGATAAACGGTCTTCAACCTCGAAGGGACAGCGAGACTTCGCGGTTGCCGTCGAGGACCAGCCGTAGGTTCCCGCCGAGGATGCCGGCGCAGCCGAGGACGCGCGGTTCCTCCATCGGCCGCGCGGATCGCCGCACCCACCGGTCGAACCAGCGGGCCACCCGCGACGGTTGCGAGGCGCTCGGGTCGTAGTAGAAGCAAGGGATCACGCGGGTGTCGGCCGCCAATCGCAGTTGCAGAGTCCCCCACCGGCCGTTCAACTCGCCCTGAAAGCTGGTCCGCGTCGAGACCCACACCGCCGCCTCGTCGAACCCCAACAGGCGATACCGCCGGGCGAACCGGATCGGCACCAGCGACACGTCGGAGCCGGTGTCGAGGATGAAGTTGACCGGCCCCATTTCACCGGAGGGTTCTGCCCGACTCAGCAGATAAAGTCGGATTTGTGGGCGGAAGCACTCGACACGCCCCGTCGGGGAATCGACATACCGCCGTTCGAGATAACCGCGTGCGACTGGGTTTGGCGGACTCATGCGGGTGCATCGGAGCGGGTTCGGGGACGACTCGGAGACGCCATCGACATTACGCCACCCATCAAAAGAACCAGAACAGCTTGCGGCGGGGCGGTCGTACCCCGGCGTCCCACAAGACGGCCGCCCACAGCCGCGGCGTGTGTAAATAGGTGATCTGTCGTCGTTGCGCGTCGCTCAGCGCGTCGAGCCACGGCACCATGTCGTCCACGTCGGCGGCGTGAAAGATTTCGAAGTCGCCGTCCGGGGTCTCATGACACGCCACTTCCATGCCGCCGTACAGGAAGCTGAGCGTGAGTTGCCGCTCCCACTCGCGGCGATCCTCCGGCAGGATCGTCGGTCCTGAATCCAGGAACGCCGTCACTTCCGGCGGCACGGGGATGTCATCCAGCCGACGGCCGGGCAGCACGGGGGTCAAGGTCGTGGGGGTTGGCAGGATCGCGGTCGCCATCGAAATGCCTCCGCAACGGGTCGGGCGTTCCTCTCAGTGTATCACGCTCACCGCTTCAAAAACTCGGCCATCGCGTCGGCCATCGGGCGGGGGACGGTGTACTGCGGGTAGTGGCCGCACGGGGCGAACTCGACCCGCCGCACGTCCGGCAGCATCCGCTCCAGTTCGGCTTCCAGCGGGCGCGGCACCAAGGCGTCGCGGTCGCCGCCGATCATCAGGACCGGTTGCCGGATGCCGCCGAGTTTCGGCCGCAGGTCCAGCTTGTCGATCATCAGCCCGCGCAGCGCCGCCGCGCGGATTGGCGTCTCCCCGCTGCACTCGATCAGGAACCGGAACACCTCGTCCGGGCAGCCGAGGAACTGCTGCTTCTCAAACTTCTCCATCACCCGGTTGCGGATCGGCAGTTGGTGCATCCGGCCACCCCAGTACCGCGCCAGCCGGGCCAGCCCGCGCTCGATGCGGAGGAACGGCCGGCGGGGGAAGCCGCCTTGCAGCACCACCCGGCGGAACCGATCCGGATACCGGGCGACGGCCGACAGCGTGACCGTCGAGCCGAAGGAGGAGCCTTGCACGTCGGCGGTGTCGAGGTTCAGGTGATCCAGTAGCGCGATGAGGTCGTCGCCGAAGTGGTGGTGGCGGTACATGCCGAGGACGGCGTCGTCGTCGAGGCCGTTGGCCAGTTCGTACCCGACGCAGCGGAAGCCGTGGTCCGCCAGCGCCGCCATCTGCATGGCGAACGAGCGGGTGGTGTCGCACATGCCGTGGACGAACACCACCGTCGGCCCAACGCCCCATGTGCGATACCGCAGCCGGTAGCGGCCGGTGTGGAAGGCGTGCGGCACCGCCTCGGCGTGGAAGCGGGCGACCGCGGCGTGCAGGTCGTCGGTCGTCGGGTGCGGGTTGGGCGTCATGCGGGATTCTTCGGCGGAAACGTGAGGGTGAACGAGCCGCGA
>JAYUFU010000174.1:0-6350 GCA_043738505.1 Fimbriiglobus sp.
CGGAACGCATCGCTGGCGACCAGGGCGGCACCGGCCAGATTCTCGAAGCCGGCGAAGCGCGTGCCCTGCACCGTGCCGGCGTTCGCGCCGGTGATGCTCCAGGCCACCTGCGCGTCTTCGGGGCCGTGCAGCGTGTCGATCCCGCTGCCGCCGACGATGGAATCGATCGCCGAGAACTCGCCCACGCCGGTGGCGGCGGCCGACGCCAGGTTCACGTCCACCGGGCCGCTTTGGGGCGAATAGTCGAGCGTGTCGGTGGCGGCCCCGGCACCGCCGTCGTCGTCGTTGCCGCCGTGGATCGCATCGACCGAACCGCTGGCCGCGATCCGGAAGAAGTCGTTGCCGCGTTCCCCGATCAGGGTTTCCATTCCGGCGAACGACCGGCCGTTCAGCGTCCCCTGGCCGGGTCCACCCACGACCCAGACATTCGACATGTTCGGCCCGAGCAGGGCATCCGCGCCGCTACCCGCCCCGCCGTCGATGATGCCAGCGACGGAGCTACCCGCGATTACGAGGAAGATGTCGTCGGCATTGCCGCCGCCGAGGTTCTCGACTCCCTGGAACTCGACCACCGCGCCGGATTCGGCGGACGCCGTCCCCGCGCCGATGCCGCTGACGACCCACTCGGTCGAGGCATTCGGCCCACGCAGCGCGTTCGTGCCCGAACCGCCCACGAACTGAACGTCCCCGCCGACCGCGGGCACGCTGGCGTCGATCGTGAGGTTCACGTTGAACCCGGATCCGTCGATGAGCACGCCGGTGGTGATGGCGCTGAGGGCTTTGGAGGCGAACACCTGCGACGGGATCGCGGTGTTGACGACTTGCAGGTTCGCCCCGTTCAACAGCAGGGTCAGCGGGGTGTGGTCGATCGCCGAGTACACCAGGTCGGCGGGCGTGATGCGGTCTTCCAGCGTCTCCACGCCAAGCGAACGGCCGCGCCGGGGGGCCTTCCGGATGGTCTGACACTTGGGGGCCGCGAACAGCTTGCGAATCCAGGAACGCATGGTCATGGCATCTGTCCCCTGGGGGCTTGTGAAATTCAAAAGCACGGCCGGGGCGTGCGAGGTCTTCGCCGCCGGTCGGCGTTAGCGTCTTTCAATTCCGATTGCGATGCCGATGCTCCCAGTGAGGGCACGGGGAGCGTCAGGAGATGAAACGGGTCGCCGAATCCTCCGTCCGACGAACCGTCGATGTTACTCAATCACTTCAGAGGGGTCGGGCCGCTCTCAATGGGAACGCGAGCCACGCGCAGGCCGAGAGCGCCAAACCGGTTCGTCGGCTGTTGATTGGTCATGCGACACTTCGCCCGGTAGTACCCGGGTTGGTTCTGCCAACTCCCGCCGCGGAACACGCCGCGAGTCGTACCGTCCGGTGCGGTCTCGGTCTCGTGGCACCATTCCCAGACGTTGCCGTGCATGTCGAATAAACCCAGCCGGTTCGCCTCGAATGTGCCGACCCTCTTGCACACTTGATTGCGATTCGGGCTTCCCTCGGTCCCGTCGAAGTTCGCCTGTTCCTTGAGCAACGTGTTCGTCGGCTGGGCGAAGTAATAGTCGAACGCGCTCTCGGCCCTGTCCGACATCGGCCCGCCCCGACACGCATACTCCCATTCCACCTCGGTGGGTAACCGATAGACCCAACCCGTCTGCTTCTCCAATTGGTTCAGCTTCTCCAGGAATCGCTGGCAGTCCTCCCAGGAGACCCCCTCCACCGGGAATCGCTTCAGGTCCGCATCCGGGATGTCCGTCACTCGGTCCTTCCACTCACCCATGCGCGAGAAGTAGCTGGGATTGTGGCCCATCACCCGCGTCCACTCCTCCTGCGTGACCTCATACTTGCCCAGGTAGTAGTCGGCGGGAATCACCACCTCTTTGTCGCCGGGTCCCTCATCGGCTGCGCCGCCCAGCCAGGTCTTGCCCTTCGGCACGATGACGAACTCCATGCCGATACCGTTCGTGAACGTCTGCGGCAACGCCACCGGCCCCGTCGGGGTACTCGCCAGCTCGCGCAGGGGCACGTCGCGGTCGAGTCCGCGCTCCGAACCGCGGAGCAGGTGCGTCACCCCGGAGACTTCCGTTACGGCCAGCGCGACAACGGCAAGCAATGCGGCAGTTGAAGCCATCACCCCGCGTCGCCGACGGGCCGGTGCCACCTTCTCCATCAGCGGTGCGGGGGAAGCCAGGGTCTCGTTGTGCGGCCGCTCCGCCAGGTGCCGCACCATCAGTTCGGCGACTTCACGAGCCGAAGCGGGGCGGCCGGCGGGATCCTTGGCGTGCAAGCGGGCGACCAGCTCGCCGAGCCACGGCGGCAACTCCGGGTTAATCTCCCGGATCGGTCGCGGAACCTCCTCGCAGACCCGCTTGAGGACGGCCACGACGGAGGGTGCGCGGAACGGTGGTCGCCCGGTACACATCGCGTAGAGGACGCTGCCCAGGCTAAACAGGTCCGACCGTGCGTCCACAACCCGGCCCTCAGCCTGCTCGGGCGACATGTACATCGGCGTGCCTGCCACCATCCCCGAGTGCGTCAGGCTGGCATCGTCGCCGGCACGGGCCAGGCCGAAGTCGGTGATCTTGACTCGCTCGACGCCGTTCTCCAGCAGGATGTTGGACGGCTTGACGTCGCGGTGGACCAACCCCTGCCGGTGCGCCGCGGCAAGCCCCTCCGCGGTCTGGATGCCGATGCGGAGGATCTCTTGCAGCGGGAGCGGCCCGGTGCGGTCGAGCTTCTGCTGGAGCGTCGGGCCGTCGATGTACTGCATGACCAGGAAGGGCAGCGGGCCAGCGTCGTGGACAGCGTGGATGTCGATCACGTTGTCGTGGATGACGGCGGCGGTAGCACGGGCTTCCCGCGCGAACCGTTGCCGTGCCACCGCGCTGGTCGCCAACTGGGGGGCCAGCACCTTGATGGCGACGACCCGTTGCAGTTGGTCGTCGAACGCCCGGACCACCACCCCCGTGGCACCTCGGTTGACGACCCCCAGTACCTCGTAGTGGCCCAACCGGCCGAGGGAATCCGGCTTCTGGGGCGGGGCCAGAAAGTCCAGTGTGTTGGTGCCCGCCATCTGTTCCACGGCCGGCGTGTCCAGAAAGCCGTCGGCACCGGCGTGAAAGCGCAGCAGTCCCTCGACCCGCTGCCGCAAAGCGGTATCGCATCCGCACATTCGATCCAGATACGCTGCGCGCGTGGCAGCGTCGTCCTGATCGAGCGCGGCAAAGAACAACTCGCGTTCGGTCATTGCCCAGCTTCCTTTTCTAACAATGCGAGAATTGGGACGAGATCACGCCACGGAATTATTGAAAGGAGCAGGCACACGGAATGTGCCCGCTACTCTTCCACGCGACCTTCGAGCTCGCGGTGCAGCCAGGAACGGGCGAAGGCCCATAGGCGGTCCGCGGTTCGCGGGGAGATGTCGAGAATGTGGGCGACTTCAGGAATGGGCAGTCCGGCGAAGTAGCGGAGTTGCACCAGTTCGGCCGCTTGCGGGTCGGTGGCGGCCAGTTTGGTCAGGGCGTCATCGAGGGCCACCAGGTCCTCGCGCGGCTCGGGAGTGACCAGGAGGCTTTCTTCCAGGTCGATGCGTTGCCGTTCGCCGCCGTGCTTCTGGGTGGCCTTGCGCCTCGCCTGATCGACGAGGATGCGACGCATGGCCTCGGCAGCGGCGGCGAAGAAGTGGCCGCGACCGTCCCAGTGTTGTTCCTCGGCCGCACCCACCAGGCGCAAGTACGCCTCGTGGACCAGGGCCGTGGGCTGGAGCGTCTGGTCGGGCGTCTCGTGGGAGAGTCGCTGGGCCGCCAGCCGGCGCAGCTCGTCGTAGACCAACGGCAAGAGCTGGCCGATTGCGTCCGGGTCGCCTTGCACGAGTGCTTCGATGATTCGCGTAACCTCAGTCATGACGCACGATGAAAGGGTCGGGGATGGAGCGAGTTGCCGTTCGCCGCGAGCAGCGGAAATCAGACTCCGTGCCGATCAGAATAGCGACTCGACACAACCTCCGCACCGGTGAGACGCCAGAAGGTGTCGTCCCAGAAAGCTCTCTCATCCGCACAAACGGGTCGTGTCCTGGAACGTGAACGATGTTGGAAGCACACCCGACGCCGATTCCGGGCGAGTCGCTCGAAGCCACCCGCCAATGGCCGAAGAGCTTTTGATGGGCGGTGCGGTGCAGGGGCCAACGATCTCACCAAGTTGACCTGCTCCCCGAAAAGTGGTCCAGCGGAAATGGTAGTCGTCGGTTAGGATCGCGGCGTCCCAGGAAGGGGAAGTCGTGGCGAAGCGACGGACAGCAGCGCACATCCAGGCGGCCCTGAAGGCCGTGACGCGCGACGTGGCCAAGGGCCTCACGGTGGCCGACAGTTGTCGGCGTCATCGGTTGTTCGGCCGCTTGGTGGGTTGGCGGGGTTGGCCGCGGTCGGTGCGTTGCGACAACGGCGGCGAGTTCGTGGGCGCGGCGTTGGCGGAGTGGCTGAAGTCGAAGGGCGTGGAGTTGCGGGCAGTGGCACCGGGGAGTCCGTGGGAGAACGGTTTTGTGGAGTCGTTCCACGGACGATTGCGGGATGAGTTCCTGGACCGGTCGGTGTTCGAGAACGTGGCGGATGCGAAGGCCCAGGCCGAGGCGTTCAAGCGGGAGTTCAACACGGTGCGTCCGCACAGCGGCTTGGGTTACAAGACCCCGCGAGAGTTTGCGGCGACGTGCGGCAAGCCGGGAGCGGACAAGACGAAGAACCAAGGAGAACGGAAGACCGCGAAATGACGACGACTCTCATTTGAAGTGGACCAAACTTCGGGGTGCAGTGCAAATCCCCTCCCGGGCTTTTCAGGTTCCATCGTGTGCTTTCGATAGCTGGCTATCCGCGTCCCTACGCCGGCGGTTCAACTTCAGGCTCCCAAAGTCATCTTCCTCGAACAACGGTCCAATTTTCCCCTTGTAGAAGACCGGAATCTGACGGACATCCATCAACTTCAACAGGTTTTCGATGTGCGATGGACCCGGCGGGTAGTACCGACGACCGCTGCTGGCCGCACTAAACTAATTACGATCCGAACAAGTGGGTGACGGTCCAGTGAATGCCGGTCGTGGCCAAATGAAGAACGGGGCCTTCCCGCGTGGATAGCAATTCCGGCTGACCGCTGTGAGGCAGCGTCGAGGGACCGACGGAACCGGCGATACATGTTGTGTCCGCAGTGAACTCATCGGCACGGGTGCCGTCCGGAGAAGAAGCAGAATTGCGGCGACCCCAGGCGCGCCGCGGAGGCTGATCAATCGAAAGGTCTTCATGACCGCCATCATCCGGCATGATCGCGGGAATCGCCAGCGCGTTGTTGTCGCAATATTCGCTGGATCATGGTACATTCGGAGGTCTTCCAGCCGGAGGCACCATGTTCACACTCGCTTTGCATCGCGGGCCGACCCGCCGGGACGTTCTGACCATCGGTACCTTCGGCGGCGCGTTCACGCTTGCGGACCAATTGCGCGCATCACCGGGATCACAGTCTCCGAGCAAGGCGGCCATCCACATCGTGCTCGCGGGCGGCCCGCCGCACTTGGACATGTACGACATGAAGCCGGATGCGCCGGCCGAGGTGCGCGGCGAGTTCAAACCCATCCCGACGACAGTCCCCGGCATCCAGATCTGCGAACTGATGCCGAAGCAGGCGCGGATGTGGGAGAAGTTCGCCGTCCTCCGTTCGATCGTTCCGCGGTCCGGCCACGACGATGCCGAGATTTCGACCGGTTACAACGAGACCGTCGCCCGCAACGCATCGCGACCATCATTCGGTTCGGTGGTGTCGAAGGTGCTGGGTCCGAGCCGGCCGGGCGTTCCGCCGCACATCAGTACGCGGCCCAAGCTCTGGACCGGGAATCCGGCCTTCGATTTCGGCAACGAGCCCGGCTTCCTCGGGCCGGGGCACCGCGCCTTCACGCCGGACGGGCCCGACGGGCGCGGGCGGTTTTGCTTTTGGCCGGTGGAAGTTCGGTCTCGGCGACCGGTCGGTTGGTCGCGATGCAACGGCGTCATTTGTACAAGTGGATGGACCGTTTTCGCCAGAACGGCGTGGCCGGGCTCTCCGATGGCAAACGCACCGGTCGACCGCCGGTCTTTTCCCCCCGAAGTCGCGATTCACTTGGTCAAGATCGCCTGTGAGCGGCCGGATCAGGTGGGGCGTTCGTTGTCGCACTGGGATTGCGCGGAGTTGGCGCGGCAACTGGTGACCGACGAGGTGGTGGAGACGATTTCGCCGCAGACGGTGCAGCGGATTTTGGCCAACCACAAACTCAAGCCGTGGCGGAAGCATCTGTGGCTGTCGCCCCAGGTGCCGCGCGATGCCGAGTTTTGCAAGCGGGTGAA
>JAYUFU010000175.1:0-17981 GCA_043738505.1 Fimbriiglobus sp.
CGTTCTGGGCGAGCCGCGACCGCCAGGGAGTGGCATCTTCGTTTTCCGATGCCACTCCCTGGCGGTCGCGGCTCGCAAGAACCAACCTCCCGCTCCGGAGACGGGCGGTGACGGTTCGTGGTGTTTTCGGGCGGTGTCGGAAAAATCTTGCCGGGTGCCGATTTTGTCCTTGACGCGAACTGTCAGGCGCTGTTTTATAGCCTGCATCAACGCCGTCCGCCATCGCAGGTGGCACAACCGGCCCAAGCGACGCACTCGCCGACGGCCATCACAAGGCTTGTCGTCACACCACCGCTGCGGACCTCGGACTAGGGGTAGGCCGAACCGCACGCGCGACGACGAGCCACCAAGAGGAGATCGGTTCATGCGCGGCATCTTCACCTCACTCGCGATCACGCTCGGCCTTCTCGCTCCGGCCACGCAGGCCCTGGCGAGCGGCATCGTCTACCTGGGGAGCGATCCCACGGCCCACTACACTTCTTTCCCGCAAGGGTTGACCCTGGTTCAGAACGCGGTGACCTTCGCGGGCGGCCAGAGCAACCCGACCATGCTGCTTGTCGGCTCGGGGACCGGCTTCGGAAACACGCCCTCCATGCTGACCGCCGCCGGGCTGAGTTACAACCAAATCGCGCCCATCAACCTGGCCTCGACGATCCTCGGCAGTTACCAAGTCGTCTACTTCGCCCCGACGACCGCGTCGGCCGAGGTCGCCTTCTACACGGCCGCCGCCGCTCAAGTGCTCAGCTACACCAACGGCGGTGGCGGTCTCGTCGTCGAACCGGAAGTGTTCGCCACCGGGTCTTGGGGGTGGGTGCCGTACGCGAACCTGATCGGTCACAGCGGGGCGACGAACGTGACCGTTGAGACGGTCGTCCTCATCAACAACCCTCCGCTCTCGAACAGCCTGACCAGCTTCGGCCTGTCCAACTGGGGCAGCAGTAACCACTCGACGTTCTCGACACCGGGAGCGGCTGGGTTCACGACGTTGTCCACAGTCAACAACGGCATCGCTCAAGTCATCTTCCGGGCGAATGCGAATGCCGCCGTCCCCGAACCCGCCACCCTCGCAGTGTTCGGCGGGATCGCGCTGGCGGGGGCGTTCGGCTACCGCCGGCGGAAGGCGACCGCGAGCGTGTGACCGTCGCTCCCGGCGACCACCAGCAACCCGCGCGAACCCCGGCCCTTGCCGGGGTTCGTGACGTTTCCGGTGCGGTACAATGCGATGAACTCCGAGGGCCTCGCGATGCCGCTTCACGACTGGACCGACCGCGACAACTTCGACGGCTTCCACCACCTGTGGATCGCGGAACTCGTCGGCCTGCTCCGCCATACGCTTCCGCCGCCGTATCAGGTGTTGCTCGGGTCGAACCCGCGGATGGCCGTGGGCGGGAGTCGGCACCGGCCGGATGTCGGGGTGTCGAACGGCCGGCACGCCAACGGCGATTCCCCGACGGCGGCGTATCGCGAGCCGGACGCGGAGGTGCTGGTCGCTCAACTCGAAGAAGACCTGACGGTTCAGGTGGAGCGGAACGGCCGGCTCGTGGCGGCGATCGAACTCGTCTCCCCGCGAAACAAGGACCGCCCGGACGCGCGGGATTACTACACCAGCCGCTATTTGAAGTACCTTCGCGACGGGATTCACCTGCTGATCGTGGACGTTCACCGTCGCCCCATCGGGTTCTCGTTCCCGCAGCGGATCGCGGCCGAACTGGGAACCGAACTGCCGGCCCCGCCGGCACCCGGCGCGGTGGTCTACCGGGTCGGGGAACCGGTGCCGGAGGGCGGGCGGTTGCTGGCGGTGTGGAGCGAACCGCTGACGGTCGGCCGACCACTCCCGGCGGTGTCCCTCCCGCTCACCGTCCACCTGTCCGTGCCCGTCGATTTGGAGGGAACGTACTCGGCCGCCGCCGAGAACTGCTACCTGTGATCCCCGCGCGAACCCCGGCCCCTGCCGGGGTTCGTGGCGTTTCCGGGCGCGGTACAATACGGTGAACTCCGAGGGCCTCGCCATGCCGCTTCACGACTGGACCGATCTCGACAACTGGGACGGCTTCCACACCTACTGGATCACCGACATCGCCCGCCGGTTGCGGGCCACCCTGCCGCCGCCGTTCCGCGCGATCATCGGGACGAGTCCGCTGGCGGCCGTCGGGGGCGAGATCCGGCACCCCGACGTGGCGGTGGCGAACGGCGCGACCGAACCGACGGGGCAAGCCACCGCCCGCGCCCCGGACGCGGAGGTGGCGGTGGCGGAGTTGGAAGTGGACACCACACTCACCATCGAGCGCAACGGTCGGCTCGTGGCGGTGGTGGAACTCATCTCGCCGCGGAACAAGGACCGGCCGTCGTCCCGCGACCAGTACGCCAACCGTTACCTCGGCTACCTTCGGGGCGGGGTTCACCTGATGATCGTGGACGTCCACCGCCGCCCGATCGGGTTCTCCTTCCCGCAACTGATGGCCGCCACGCTCGGAGAGCGGCTGCCGGCCCCGCCGGCTCCGTCCGCCGTCGTGTACGGGGTCGGGGGAGCCGCGGCCACCGGCGGGCGCATGCTCGCGGTCTGGGCGGAGCCACTGACGGTGGGGGAACGGCTACCGGCGATGGCCCTGCCTCTCACACCCGTCCAGGATGTGACGGTCGATCTGGACGCGAGTTACACCCAGGCCGCCGAAGACAGCTACCTGACCTGACGCGCGAACCCCGGCCCCGGCCGGGGTTCTCTCTTTTGGCGGCGGCGGTACAGTAGCAGCCGCCAACACTCGCCGTCGGTCGGCCGCCCGTGGTAGGGGCGGGAACTGGCCGTCGGCCCACACGCGGAAGTTCCAGGTTCCAGATTCCAGGTTCAAAGTTGAAGACGGCCAAACTCGTTCGCCTGCTTGGTGTTTCAACCTTGAACCTGGAACTTGGAACTTGGAACTCCCCGCAGGGGAAAGTCATGTCCGCGATGCTGTCGTTGAAACTGCCCGACGGTTCCATCCGCGAGGTGCCCGCCGGCACCCGCCCCCGCGAGGTCGCCGAGAGCATCGGCAAGCGGCTCGCCGCCGCCGCCGTCGCCGCCAAGGTGAACGGGGAGATCGTGGACCTGGAGCGGGAACTGCCCGCCGGGGAAGCGTCCTTCCAACTGCTGACCGACCGCGACCCCGAAGCACTGGACGTGCTGCGGCACAGCGCCGCGCACGTCATGGCCCGCGCCGTCCTGCGGCTGTTCCCCGGCACCCAACTGGCGTTCGGTCCGACCACCGACGCCGGCTTCTACTACGACATCGACAGCCCCACCCCGATCACCGAGGCCGACTTCCCGAAGATCGAAGAGGAGATGCGGAAGATCGTCAAGCTGGCCGAGCCGTTCGAGCGGTTCGAGCGGACCAACGCCGACGGCAAGCAGCTCGTGCTGGACATGAAGCAGAAGCTGAAGGGCGAGCACATCGACGAGGGGCTGAAGGACCACGCCACCGTCAGCTTCTACCGCCAGGGCGAGTTCATCGACCTGTGTCGCGGGCCGCACATCCCGCACGCCGGCAAGCTCGGCGCGTTCAAGGTGCTGAGCATCGCCGGCGCGTACTGGAAGAACGACGCCAAGCGGGAGCAGGTGCAGCGGCTGTACGGCACCGCGTACTTCGACCAAAAGGCGCTCGACGCGCACATGAAGCAGGTGGAGGAGGCGCGGAAACGGGACCACCGCGTCCTCGGCCGGCAGTTGAAGCTGTTCACCATCAGCCAGGTGGCCGGCCAGGGGATGATCCTGTGGATGCCGAAGGGGGCCACCCTGCGGCACGAACTCGAGCAGTTCATCCGCGCGGAACTGGTCAAGCGTGGGTACAGCCCCGTCTACACGCCGCACATCGGCAACCTGAACATGTACCGCACCAGCGGGCACTTCCCGTATTACGCCGACGCGCAGTTCCCGCCGATGTACTTCAACCCGACCGTGCAGACCGTGGACGTGTGGTACACCCTGCTGGAGAAGGGCCACCTGAGCGCCGACCGCGAGGCCGCGTTCCTCGGCGTCGTCGAGTCGATCAGCGAGGGCAAGCTGCCGGCCGGCGACGACGACTACCCGCGCCAGAGTTGGAACCAGATCCAACTGGACGCCCGCGTGCTGCTGCTGGACTACAAGGCCGCGCTGGACGCCGCCGGGAAGTTGAAGATCCTCAAGGACTGGATGAGCGGTCAGGAAGGATACTTGCTCAAGCCGATGAACTGCCCGCACCACATCCAGATTTACAAGGCGGTGCCGAAGAGTTACCGCGACCTGCCGCTGAAGCTGGCCGAGTTCGGCACCGTGTACCGGTACGAGCAGTCGGGCGAACTCGGCGGCATGACCCGCGTGCGCGGCTTCACCCAGGACGACGCGCACCTGTTCGTCACCCCGGAGCAGGTGGAGGCCGAGCTGCGGAGCGAGATCGACCTCGTGCTGTACATCCTGCGGCTGCTGAACCTGACCGAGTACCGGGTGCGGGTGAGTGTCCGCGATCCGGCCAGCAGCAAGTACGTCGGCGACCCGGCCCAGTGGGACCAGGCCGAGGCGACCCTGAAGGCCATCGTCGAAAGCACCCCCGGTCTGAACTTCAACATCGGCGTCGGCGAGGCGGCGTTCTACGGGCCGAAGATCGACTTCATCGTCAAGGACTGCATCGGCCGCGAGTGGCAGCTCGGCACCGTGCAACTGGACTACAACCTGCCGGAGCGGTTCGCGCTGGAGTACACCGGCAGCGACAACGCCATGCACCGGCCGGTGATGCTGCACCGCGCGCCGTTCGGCAGCATGGAGCGGTTCTGCGGCATCCTCATCGAGCACTTCGCCGGCGCGTTCCCGCTGTGGCTGGCCCCGGAGCAGGTGCGGGTGCTGACCATCTCCGAGAAGTCCTTGGAGTACGGGCAGAAGGTGGAGGCCGAACTGAAGGCGGCCGGCTTCCGCGTGACCGGCGACTACCGCAGCGAGAAGGTCGGCGGCAAGGTGGCCGTCGGGTCGCAGGAGAAGGTGCCGTACCTGCTGGTGGTCGGCGAGAAGGACGCGGCGAACGGCACCGTGAGCGTGCGGGACGAGAGCATCGAAGACTTGAAGAAGCGCGACCTGGGGCCGAAGCCGCTGGCCGACGTGATCGCGCTGTTCCGCGCCGAGATCGCCGAGAAGCGGGTGCGCAACGTGGCCAAGGTGGAGGGGTGATGCGGAGCCGGAAGCGTGAGCGACGGGGCTAGCCAAGCCATTCACACACGCTGCTGGCGTGGTACAATTGACACAACTCAGGAGGTTCCCGCCATGCCAGTCGCCATCCGGACGCCACAACTTCTACGCGATCCCGCCGGCACCATCGCCGCGTATCCCGTCTCGCCCGAAGAGTTCGAGGCCCTGCTTGCCGAACTCGACGACTTGCGGGCGCGGGTCGCCCGCCTTCAGCGGCAGAAGGACGGATACGTCGCCCAGTTGCACGAGGCGTACACGACGATGCTCCCGGTCCCGCTGACCGACGAGGAGTTGAACGGGCCGATCCAGAATCCGAACGCGGTGCGAGACATTCTTGCGGAACTCGACGGCCACTAACTCGGAGAGGCGATGGCCACGACGAACGGGTCTCCGACCCACGAAGTTTCGTACCTCGCGTCCGTCCACGTTCGGCTGAACGACTGGAAGAGGCTTGCGGTGCGCCTCGGCCGCCAAGCGGAATTCGCGGCGGCCCTCAGGGAGTTAGAAGACCGGCTGACTCACGATCCGCGCAACTGGGGCGACCCGGTTCGCGACCTGCACGGCATGGACGCCACCTACTTCCGTCAGATTGGTCGGGTGCTGATCGTGACATACGCGGTTCACAACGTGCAGCCGGTCGTGTTCGTCCAGCAGGTCAGATTGACCCCCGGTTCGCCGATGCAGGACGCCGAACACGACCCGCCGCTCGCGTGAACCGCATCAATACGGCGGGAACAGCCGGCGGATGGCGTGGCACAGCACGACGACAAAGAAGAAGAAATTGCGGAACGGGATCGCCCACCACGCCAGCCCGACGGCGGGTTGCGGGGCGGTTCGCCATTTCCCTTCGGCCAGCCGCTCGCCCAACTTCTCGATCCAGCGAATCGACCGCGGCCAGTCGCACCAGCGGTCCAGCCACTTCGTCGGGATGCCGGCCTTGCCGACGCGCGTGCCGACCAGCGCGCCGGTGATCGCGGCCACGGTGTCGGTGTCGCCACCGCAGCGGATGACGCCCTCGATGGCCGCGCGATAGTCGTCCGGGTGCCGCAGGAAGGCGTAGATGGCAACCGGCACCGTGTGCGCGATGTACCCCGTCACGCCCTTCCGCTTCAGGCCGAGTCGTTCGACGAACTCCGCGACGGATTTGCCGGCGTGATACGCTTCCGGAATCGCGGTCATGTTCTTGCCGAAGTCTGGTACGGAAGGCGGTTGCATTTTGGGATCGCAGAACCAATCCAACACCAGCGCGGGGTCGAAAGGTTGGCTCCGCCCACGCGCCGCGAGGATGGCCGTGTTACACACGGTCAGCACGCCGTAATAGGCTTGCGGGTCTCGGTGAGTGATGCCGGTCACATCGCCGATCCAGGGTGTGGAGCCGGAGGTGTGATCAAGGTTCGCGTCGTCCCATTCATCCGGACAGTCTGCTATCGTGAACAGGATCGCCGCTCGCATCGCGGGGCCGTTGCCGGCGGACTTCACCCCGGAGTTGTGCGAGGGCCACCCTAGCCACAACTTCACGCATGACTTCAGCGTGGCTTTGCCGATGCCCGCCGGGCCGGCCAGGAACCACCAGCGCAGCCGCCACGCCAGCGACCGGCGGAAGCGGTGACGGTCGCCGCCACTCCGCAGCAGCGCGTTCGCCGTCATGCAGGCGTGTTCGGTGTCGTCCGATCCCATGCCGTGGCCGAACAGGAACCGTGGGCGGTCGAACGTGGGGAACCACTTGGCGATGCGGCGGGCCGACAGGTTCTCGGCCGGCAGGCCCATCATGTCGCCGACCGCCTGCCCCAGCAGGCAGCCCACGACGGCGTCACGGTCCAGCGGGGGCAGGGTGGTGGGGGCGTTCATCGCGGCGGCAGCTCCGTGTCTTCACGCCGGAGGCGTGGCGGACTGTAGCCAGGGGTGAGCGAGCATAGCGAGCGACACCCCTGGAAAACGATGAGAACGCGCGCACCCCGGAGGGGTGGCGGACCCATGTGCGTCCGCCACCCCTCCGGGGTGCGATTCAATTCGCATTGATTTCCAGGGGTTTCACCCCTGGCTACAGTCCGCCACGCCTCCGGCGTGAAGACGGACGCGATCTGTCGCCGGTCGCACGCTCCCGGCGACGACACTGGATTCACGCTCACTTCTTCCCCAGGCAGTAGACCGATCCCTTCTCGGTGCCGACGAGGATGCGGTCGCCGGTGACGGCCACCGACCCGCTGATGGCACTGTCGAGCGTGACCTCTTGCAGCTTCTTGCCGGTCTTCAAATCCAGCACGTAGAACTCGCCGGTGTTGGACTGGCAGCCGACGTACACGCGGTCGCCGATGACCACCGGGGAGGCGTCCACCATGCCCTCGGTGCCGAAGCTCCAGACTTCCTTGCCCGTCTTGCGGTTCAGGGCGTACACCTTGCGGTCGCGGCTTCCGGCCAGGATCAGCGAGTCGGTGACGGCGGCGGACGAGTAGAACGGCTGCGCGCGGCGCTCCGGGGTGAACTGCCAGCCGAGCTTCCGGGTCTTCAGGTCCACGGCTACCACGTCGTTCGTCATGGTGCCGAAGTAGGCGAAGTCGCCGGCGACGGCAGCGGTGGCGGCCGCTTGTCCCGGCAGCGCCAGGTTCCACGGCGATTTGCCGGTCTTGCAGTCCACCGCGTGGAAGGTGCTGTCGCACCCGGCCACGAACGCGGTATCGCCGAGGACCGCCGGCGAGCCGTTCACCGGCCCGTCGATGGCGAAGTCCCACAGCTTCTTGCCGTCCGGCGTCAGGCAGTACAGTTTGGAATCGTGCGACCCGACGAGGACGTTGTCGCCGTGGAAGTTGCAGCCGGAGGTGATCTCGCCGTCGGTGGCGAACTTCCACAGCGGCTTGCCGGTGGCGGCGTCCACGCAGTGAACCGTGCCGTCGCTGTCGCCGACGAACACCTTGCCGCCCTTCACCGCCGGCGAAGACTTCATCGTCGCCAGCTTCGTCTTCCAGATTTGCTTGCCGGTCTTCAGTTCCAGCGCGTACAGGTGCCCGTCGGCCGAGGCGACGTACACCACGTCCGCGACGACGGCCGGCGCGCCCTCGATGCCGTTGCCGGTCTTGAACGCCCACAGTTCGTCGAGCTGATCGGGCAGCTTGGCGGTGCCGGTGCCGAGCATCTGCGGGCTGCCGCGGAACAGCGGCCACTCGGTCGTGAGTGCGGCCGGGGCGGGTTGCGCGGGCACCGGGGCCAGTTTGGCGACGACCGGCGGGTCGCCGGGCGCGGCGGCCTCGGTGCCGGCGCAGCCGAACGGAGCGAGGGCGAGAACGGCCAAGGCGAGAAAACGGAGCATGAGGGGAGACCTCGGTGAACGCAAAAGAGGGACGCGGATCAACACGAAATGAACGTTCAAAAAGAGGAACACGGATGACGCGGAAAAGGCGGGGATGAAGAGGATCGGAAAGAAGAAAGTCTTGGTTCGATCCTCTTCATCCTTGCTTTTATCCTCTTCATCCGCGTCCCTCTTGTTGAATTCTCATTCGTCCAATTCCCACTCACCACGCGGCGTGGTACAGGCTCAGGATTTCCTTGTCCGTCACCGGGCGGGGGTTGAACCGGGCCGTCCACTGCTGATTCGCCTCGTCGGCCAGCACCGGCAGTATACTCTCGGCGACGCCGCATTCCTTCAGGGAAGTCGGCAGGCCGGCGGCGCGGACGAGCTGCGCCACGCGGTGCGCGAGGCGGTCGGCGGAGCCGTAGAGGGAGGCGTACAGTTCCCCCGCCACGGCCGCGTTGAACCGAACGACGTGCGGCAGCATGATCCCGATGGCGACCCCGTGCGTGATGCCGTAGTGTGCCGTCAACGGGTTGGCGCAACTGTGGCAGACGCCCAGCATGGACGCTTCAATCGCCATGCCGGCCAGGTGCGCGCCGAGTTGCATGTGCGACCGCGCGGCCAAATCCGCTGGTGCCTTCAACACCGTCTCGAAGTGCGGTTCGAGGTGTTCAAACGCGGCGCGGGAACACATCCGCGACAGCGGGTTCGCTTTCGTGCAGACGAGCGATTCGACGGCGTGCGCCACGGCGTCGATGCCCGTCACGGCCGTCAAGCCTTTGGGTTGCGACAGCGTCAATTCCGGGTCGAGAATGGACACTCGAAACGCGGCTTTCTTGTCCCCGCAGGCCATCTTCATGTGCGACGATTCGTCGGTGATGAGGGCGTAACTCTGCGCCTCGCTGCCGGTGCCGGAGGTGGTGGGCACGCCGACGCTCGGCAGCATCGGCTTCGTCGCCTTGTCGTGCCCCTTGTAGTCCCGCATCCGCCCGCCGTTGGTGAGGATGAAGTTCACCCCCTTCGCGCAGTCCATGCTGCTGCCGCCGCCGACGGCGACGATGACATCCGCCCGGTGGTCGCGGGCGACCGCGACGCCGTTCGTCACCTCCCGCTCGGTCGGGTTCTCCTTCACGCCGTCGAAAACCGCGACGTGCAGGCCGGCGGCGGCCAGCAGCTCCGTCGCGCGCTGCGGGTGGCCGACGTGTTCCAAACCGGGGTCGGTGACGAGCAGGACGCGCGTGCCCCCGACCGACCGCACCGCCTCCGGCAGGCGGTCGAGGGAGCCGGGGCCGAACAGCACCCGGCCGAGCGGGTGGAAGTCAAACGGCGACAAGGTTGAGGGCCCGCTGCTTGTAGAGGTGGGTGAAGAGGTTCCCTTCATGCGGCTGGTCCCAGGTCAACCGGTTGGTCGGCAGCGGGCCGACGTTCAGCCGCTCGATGTGCGGACAGGCCATCACGTCGGCGGTGAACGCGGGGTCGGTCGTGAACGCGGACGCGGCCAGGGTGTACCCGATCCGCTTCAGCACGTCCGCCTGCGGGCATTCTATCACCGAGGCGTAGGGGAACAGGAACTCCTTGTTCGCCAGCGGGTGGTCCGGGCTGTCGCAGCGGATGATCGTCGGCAGCAGGTACGCGATGCGGCCCTCCTTCACCAGCCGCGGCAGGGTGCGGTACTTGGCCGTCACGTCCACCGCGCCGGGCGTCTTCAACCCTTCCGCGACCATGTTGTTGATGGCCTCGGCGACCTCCGGCTTGGCGAACGCGCTGATCTCCACGTTCGGGTCGTCCCACGGGCGGGGGACCATCGGGGCCAGCTTCTTGGCGATGGCGTCGGCGATGGCGTCGGCGTTCTTCGGCGTCCACACCGCCGAGGCGTTCACGCAGGCCCGCCCGCCGTTGCCGGCGATGCCGTCCACCATGATGTCGATGTACTTGGCGTAGTTGTCCGCCTCGTCCTCGCCGAACAGGAACTTGCTGTAGCCGGTGCCGTGGATCTCGACGCGGTGATCGTTCTTGTACGCGGCCATCGTCTTATCGTCGCCGAACGCCATGCTCCGCCCGCACAGCCGCAGCACGTCGCCGGACCCGGCGTGGTCGGTCGGCAGGAAGCCGAGGAACTGGGCCGGCAACCCGGCGGCGATGAACGCCTGCATGACGCGGAACGGCGTCCACGGCTCCTCGCGGCCGGGCTTGAGCAGCAGCGGCACCTTGAACGCGATGGTCGGCACCCACAGGGCGTGGACGCCGGGCGAGTTCGACGGCAGCGTCGCGCCGAACACGTCGGTGGTCGGGTAGAACGCCTGCATCCGCCCGCCCTTCGTCGTGTACCCTTTGTCCAGCATGTCCACGTCCAGCCCGCGCATCAGACCCGTCATCACTTCTTCGATGTTCTCCAAGACGTAATGCACCTTCATCGCGTTCCGCCGGCAGAACAGCATCGGGCTGCCGGTGGTGGCGGACAGGTTGCGGACGTAGTCGTCGAAGGTGAGTTCGGCGTCGCCGCAGGGCAGCTTGCCGTGCACGAACAGGTCGGCGGCCTTCTTGTAGATGCCGAGCAACTCGCGGACGGGGATCGCCGCCAGTTCCTTGTGCAACTTCGGCATCTGGCCGAGGTCGCGGGCGATCATGCTGCCCGTCACCTGGCTCACCTCGGCCACCGGCTCACCGGTGACGTGGTGGGTGAGCTGCGCCTTTTCGAGGCTGGTGTACGGCTTGCCGAAGCGGAGGGCGGGAATGTGGATCATGGCGTCGGGTGTTCGGAGTGGCGTTCGGGAGGGATACCGTCGCGGCGGGTGTCTCTGACACTTTATCCGTCATTTCGACGCGCCGGCAACAGGTCGGGAAACAGGTGGCTTCGGGGTGGTGGATTCGTGTACGTTGTCCATCAGGTCGAAGCCGTCGGCACCGGTCAGGGGGGAATCGCATGTGGAGCGCGGTGAAGCGGACATGGCGAACGTGGCGGGCGAATCGAGACAAGATGCTGTTGATGGCCCCGTTGTGGAAAGACCCGCCCCCCGGCTTGTCCGTGACCGATCACCTCCAGTTTCTGGACCTCCTGCCAGTCGAGCAGGCCGGAGGACCGGAACTGCAACCGTACCAGGGTCTCGCCGACGCGTGGGACGACTACGGCTCATACTGGCTGCCGGACTACCCCAGATTCCTCGCGGCTCTTGCCCGGCAACGCGGCACGCCACTTCGCTCCGTCCTCGACCTCGCGTGCGGTACGGGCCTGCTGACCGAGCGGCTGACCCGCGTGTCTTCCGAGGTGGTCGGTCTCGACGCGAGCGAACCGATGGTCGCCTTCGCCCGAAGTCGTTGCGCCGCCCTGCCCGGAGTGGAATTGGTGAGCGGCGACTTCCGGCATTTCTCCCTCGGTCGTCTGTTCGACGCCGCCGTATGCGCGTCAAACTCGCTGAACTACGTGGCCGACCGTGGCGAGTTGTCCGACGTGTTCCGGGCGGTCGGGAATCACCTCCGACCCGGTGGGCTATTCGCGTTCGACACCACGGCGGCGTGCGGCATGACATCCCGAGGGTACGAGTACCTCCATTTCGCGAGCGATGGCCATCGCTTCGCGCTGCGGTTCTCCTACGACAACGCTCGGCGGGTCGAGAACGCGATTGCGATCTTGCCGACGGGCGTCGAAATCCACCGGCGAATCCCTATCGACCCTGCCGACGTGACCGCCGCCGCCGAGGGCACCGGCCTGGACGTGGCCGACCATTTTTCCAGTCGGGGAATACCGGGAACCGTCTTCTTCGTGCTGACGAAACGGGGGTGACTTCACGTCCATTTGAACGCCTTCTCCGTCGCCCACTCGGCATCCGCCACCCGCAGCGGGGATTCGGGCGGCTGGTCGTAGCGGATGCGGGTGCGATAGCCGGCGTCCTCGTAGGCGCGATCCAGGCACGGCTACAGTTCCAGGGCGATGTCGCCGTCGGCCGGTTTGAGCGGGATGGGCAGGACCGGCAGCGGGTCGCGGACGGTCCACCCCCACACCGGCGCCTTCGGGTGGCGGTCGCCCCGGCACACGAGCGCGTAGTAATCCGCCGGAGGCGGCTTCGGCTTGTCGAACGGCACCCGCTCGCCGTCGCGGAGTAGGTCCAGTTCGACGAGGTTCACCTTCGCCGCGAAGTACTCCGCCCGAGTCTGGAGGTAGCCGTCGCGGTCCTCGCCGGACTTGTTCGACGGACTCAGCACTTCGATCACCGTGACCACGCGGTTGTTGGCTTTGTCCACGACCTCGACGTACTTGTGCGGCCGCTTCAGTAACTTTCGCGCGATCACGTCGGCTTTTCGTTTGGGTGGTGGTTCTTTGTCCGGCCAGTTGAATTGATCGATATCCGCGAAGTAGTTGGGAGGAAGCCGTCGCGCGATGGCTTCGGCCACGGCGACGAGAACGGTCAACCGAAACCCCGCCCACTCGGCGGGGTCTTCCAAATACGGGTCCATTCCCGGAAACGGCGACGGCATCGGTGTTATCCTCCCTTCCGCTTCTTGGCCGGCTTGGCCAGCAGCTTCGCCGCCCACTCGGCGTCCGCCGGGCGCAGGGCCGGCACCGGCGGGCCGGTGTAGTCGAGTTGCGGGCCGTAGTTGGCTTCGTCGTAGGTCTGGTCGAACGGGGGGCGGAGAGCGAGCGACAGCGGCGGGTGCGGCGGCAGCGGGACCGGGATCACCGGGAACGCGTCCCGCACGGTGAACACCCACACTCTCACGGCAGCGTACTCCGCGGCCGTGGTGACGTACACCAGGTAGTCGCCGTCGGGGGTGTTCTCGACCGGCACCCGCGTGCCACTGCGGAGCAGGTCGATTTCCACCAGATTCGCGTCCGACGCGAGGTAATCGTCCCGCTTCAGCAGGTAGCGGTCGCGATCCGTGCCGGGGGCTTTGTTCGACGGACTCAGCACCTCGATGGCCGTCACCACCCGGCGGTTCCGCGCGTCCCGGATGCGGATCGCTCCGGCCCCGACCTCCCGCACGACTTCCGGCCGCGCGACGGTGACGGTGGGGGCGGTCGTGCGCGCCGGCTTACCGGTGGCACGGGCCGTCGCACTGGTGCCGGCCCCGACGTACACGTCCGGCTTCTTCCAACTCGCCGGCTCGCCGGTGTCGTCGCGGCGGAACCAGACGTGCTGTTCCACCTCGGCGAAGTAGCCCGCCGGCAGCAGCGGCGTGAGGGCCGCGCGAATGCGGGTCAGGAACGTGGTGTGGAATCCCGACCATAGGTCCGGGTCTTCCAAGTACGGGTCCATTCCGGGGAACGGCGACGGCATCGGCGGGTCTCCGGCGCGGCGGGTGTGGTCATCTTACACCGCCGGGCGCGGTTGCGCGGCCGCGCGGGGTGGCGACGGCACCCGGTTCCCCGCCGGCGCGTGTCGGGCGTGACGGCTGGTGTCCGAAAACAGGGTGTCCGGTGGCCCCTCGGTTAACTTGACGGCCCTTCCGGGCGGGCTAGAATGCCCTTACACCAATGGACTGGTGGCCCGATTCCTCTAGCCAGCACCGCGACCCTTTTCCCGTCGCGGACCCTCGACTCACCCGACAACGCCGCCGGATCGCCGCACGGGTCGCCTCACACGGGCGGCGCGGGTCGGTGTATTCGCGCGGCCCGCGAACCGACCCCAGGTGCCCATGCCGCCCGTCTCGGTCGAACTGAAGAAGCAGATCAAGGCCGCCAACGACATCGTTGACGTGGTGGCCACGTACCTCCCCGTGTCCGCCGCCGGCAAGGTGTTCAAGGCCGTCTGCCCGTTCCACAACGACCACCGCCCGTCGCTGCAGCTCGACCGCCATTTCCAGAACTACCGCTGCTGGGCGTGCGAGGCGAAGGGGGACGTGTTCGACTTCGTCATGCGGTTCGACAAGGTCGAGTTCCCGGAAGCCCTGCGGATGCTGGCCGACCGCGCCGGCATCGCCCTGGACGCCACCGCCGACCCGCAGGACGAACTGAAGAGCCGGCTGCTCCGCGTCATGAAGTGGGCCGAGACGACGTACCAGCAGTGCCTGCTGGAGGAACCCGTCGCCGCCACCGCCCGCACCTACCTGGGCGACCGCAAGCTGTCCGGCACCAGCGTCCGCCAGTTCGGCCTCGGCTTCGCCCCGCTCCCCGGCGACTGGCTGGTGAAGGTGGCCGCCGAGCAGCGCATTCCCTTCGAACTGCTTGCCGAAGTCGGGCTGATCGCCCCCCGCGACGAGAACCGCGGCTACTTCGACCGCTTCCGCGACCGGGTCATGTTCCCCATCCGCGACGTGCGGGGGCAGACGGTCGGGTTCGGCGGCCGCATCCTGCCGGACTCGCCCTACGCCGCGCGCGGGCCGAAGTACTACAACTCGGCCGAGACGCCGCTGTTCCACAAGAGCGAACTGATCTACGGCCTCGACCTGGCCCGGCACCCGGCGTCCGCCGCCGGCCACATCGCCGTGGTGGAAGGCTACACCGACGTGATGATGGCCCACCAGTGCGGGGTGGCCAACGTCGTCGCCACGATGGGCACCGCGCTGACGCTCACGCACGTCACGCAGCTCCGCCGCTACGCCCCCCGCGTGGTGCTGGTGTACGACGCCGACGCCGGCGGCATGAATGGCGTGGACCGCGCGCTCGAATTGTTCGTGTCGCAGGACGTGGAACTGGCCGTCGCCACCCTGCCCGACGGCCTCGACCCGTGCGACCTGCTCATTCAACCGGGCGGGGTGGATGTCTTCACGCATGCGTTGAAGACCGCCCAGGACGCGCTCGAGTTCAAGCTGAACCTGCTGTGGGAAAAGGAATCGGGTAGCCCGTCCGTCGAGGGGCAGCGGCGGATCGTGGACGCCATCCTCGGCGTCATGGCCCTCGCCCCGCCGGTGCCGAGCCAGGCCGGGCAGGTGCGGCAGGAACTGATCGTCACGCGGGTCGCGCACCGGTTGGGGTTGCGTCAGGAAACCGTCTGGGCCAGACTCGCCGAATTGAAGGCGGAACGCCGGAGCAAGGAACAGCAGCGGATGTCCGAGGAACGGCGGGCGGAACCCCGTCCGGCGACCACCCTGGCCCCGCGGTCGGCGAGCGGCCAGCAGGTGATCGAACGGCAACTGCTGGAACTGCTGCTGGCCGAACCCGCGCTGGTGCCGGACGCCTACGCCACCGTCCCGCCGGAGACGCTGACGCACACCGGCCTGCGTAGAATGCTGGAGGAGCTGTACGCCCTGCACGCGGCCGGCGAGCCGCCCGACCTGGACGCCCTCCGCGTGCGGCTGATCGACCGCCCCGACCTGGCCGAGTCCGCCCTGCGGTTGCAGGAGGTCGGCCGGAGCATGACCGAACGCCCGGCGTGGCTGGGCCGGATCATCGACGCCTTCGCCCGGATGGTGGAGGAGGCGGCGAAGTCCGACGTGAAGCGGGAGATGGCCTCCGCCACCGACGACGACACCACCCTCGCCCTGCTGAAGCGATTGCAGGGCGGGGGGCGGTCGAAACAAGATTAACCACAGAGGCACAGAGACACAGAGAAGACAGGAGAGAACAGATGGCGGGAGAGGACGAGCGGAGGAGACATCGAGCAAGGGTTCTGAACTCTCATTTTCTCCTGGCTTCTCTGTGTCTCTGTGCCTCTGTGGTTAATCTTCTGCCTTCGAATTAACTGACCTAGCCGGAGTGCGGATCGCCGCCGATAGTACACCCGCCACAGACGCGCACCGCGACAGGATGTCGTTTCCCCAGTTTCGACCGACGGCGTGCCGCCGGCCGACCGCAAGGAACGGGAGGCTCCGGATGGACTTCAAGAACGACCCGATCATCAAGAAGCTGATCGAGAAGGGCAAGCAGACCGGCTCGCTCACCTACGACGAGGTGAACGAGGCGCTGCCGCCGATGTCCGACCCGGAACGGCTGGCCGAAATCCAGGAATTCCTCGAGTCGCACGGCATCACCTACGTCGATGCCGACGACGTGGAAGAGGTCGCGCCGGTCGCCAAGGTCGAGGACGCCCTCGCCCCGGTGGAGGGCGATCCGGGGTTCGGGGACACCGACGGGGACGGCCGGCACATCGACGACCCGGTGCGGATGTACCTCACCCAGATGGGCGAAATCCCGCTGCTCGACCGCGAGCAGGAAGTGGCGCTGGCCCGCAAGATCGAAGTCACCCGCCGCCGCTTCCGCCGCAAGGTGCTGGAGTGCGACTACGCCCTCCGCACCGTGTTCGACACCCTCAAGCGGGTGCAGACCGGCGACCTGCCGTTCGACCGCACCATCAAGGTGTCCCAGACGGAATCGCTGGAGAAGACGCAGATCCTGATGCGGATGCCGCACAACCTCGCCACGCTCGAGCCGCTCATGGAGCGGAACGTGGAGGAGTTCCACCTGCTGCTGGACGACCGCACCACCGACGACGAGAAGGAAGGCCTCCGCCTGCGGCTGAAGTCCCGCCGCCGCAAGACCGTCACCCTCGTCGAGGAGCTGTCCATCCGCACACAGAAGGTGCAGCCGCTGATGAAGAAGCTGGAGCAGATCGGCCAGCGGATGGACGACCTGGAGAAGCAGATCGCCGACCTGCGGGGGAACAAGGCGGCGAAGGAGGAGCGGGCGAACCTGCGGAAGGAACTGCTCGACCTGATGCTCATCACGCTGGAGGAGCCGGCCGGCCTGCGGAAGCGGGTGGCCATCATGAAGCTGCGGTTCACCGAGTACGAGCAGGCCAAGCGGGAACTGTCCGGCGGCAACCTGCGGCTGGTGGTGTCCATCGCCAAGAAGTACCGCAACCGGGGCTTGAGCTTTCTCGACCTGATTCAAGAGGGGAACACCGGTCTCATGCGGGCGGTGGACAAGTACGAGTACCGCCGCGGGTTCAAGTTCAGCACCTACGCGACGTGGTGGATCCGGCAGGCCATCACGCGGGCGATCGCCGACCAGGCGCGGACCATCCGCATCCCGGTCCACATGATCGAGACGATGAGCAAGCTGCGGAACGTGTCGAAGCAGCTCCTTCAAGAGATGGGCCGCGAGCCGACGCTGGAGGAGACCGCCGCGCGGGCCGGGTACACCCTGGAGGAGACCCGCCGGGTGCTGAAGATCAGCCGCCACCCGATCAGCCTGGACCGGCCCGTCGGCGAGAGCGAGGACAGCTACTTCGGCGACTTCATCGAAGACCCGTCGGTCGAGTCGCCGGTGTCCGCCGCGACGAACGAGATGCTGAAGGACAAGATCGAGAACGTGCTGAAGACGCTGACGTACCGCGAGCGGGAGATCATCAAGCTCCGTTACGGCCTGGGCGACGGGTACACGTACACGCTGGAAGAGGTCGGCCGCATCTTCAAGGTGACGCGGGAACGGGTGCGGCAGATCGAGGCCAAGGCGGTGAAGAAGCTGCAACACCCCGTCCGCAGCCGGCAACTGGAAGGGTTCCTGGACGTGTGGGGGTCGCTCCGCAAGGGCCTCGCCGGCTCCGCCCCGCCCGCCTCCGGGTGAGTAGCACATAACGAATTGAACCGCCAAGACGCCAAGGCCGCCGAGAAGACAGAGAGATTCAACTCTTCTGT
>JAYUFU010000176.1:0-17934 GCA_043738505.1 Fimbriiglobus sp.
GCCGACACCTTCAGCCCGTCCCGCACCTGCTTGACGCTCGGCACGAACCGGACGACGTCCAGGATGGCGGCCTTCTGCTTGTCGCCCTTCACGGTGCCGACCAGCGTGACGGTGCCGTTGGCGGTGAAGATCTGCACGTCCGACCCGGTCATGGCCGGGTTGCCGTCCAGCTTCTTGGCGATCTCGTCGGCGAGCGACTGGTTCATGACCATGTCGCCGGCTTCGGCCTTGGTGGGGGCGGCGGCCGGGGCTTTCAATTTCAGCTTCGGCGGCTCTTGCGCCGACGCGCCGGCCAGCGCGGTGGCGGCGGCGGTCAGGGCGGTGAGGATGCGAACTTTCACGGAAACCCTCCATGGTCCGGGTCGGTCGTCAGACATCGAACTACCGCTACAGTCGGACGGCGGGCGTCCGGGGCGGTAGCGCCGGCGGGCCTTCGGGCCGGCGGCGAGGGCAAGCCGGCCGGCGCGACCGATACAGCTTGCCGGAAGCGCCGGGATTACCGGGCGATTCGCCGCGAGGCACCGCCGAGCGCGGCACTCACGGCACGGCGAACGGCATCCGGGGCGGGGCGGTGTCCCACATCAGCTTCACCTCGGCCGGGGTCAGGCCGAACGCCTCGTTCACGAGGTCCGACACCTCGCGCTCCAGTTGCTCGGCGCGGCGGGCATTCGCTTGCAGCGGCACCACCGTCGTGGCGTGTTCCTGCTTGATCCGTTGCAGGTCGGCGGCGCTCAGCCCCTTCTTCTTCGGCAGCAGCTTCTTGACCTCGGCGAGCAGCTCCTCGACGGTCAGGCCGACCAACTCGCCGAGCCGTTTGCTCATCCGCTCGATGCCGACCTCCGTCTGAAGCCACTCGAGCATCGCCCGCAGCCCGGCCGTCCGTCCGCCCTTCAGGTCGATCAACTCCTTCACAAGCACTTCGACGCGGGCGCGGGCCGCATCGGTCGGCTTGGGGATGGGAATCGCCTCAACCAGGTAGCCCATCGGTGACAACGCCTCGTCTTTGAGATGCACGAGGGTCCGCCAGTTGTACCACCACATCAAGGGCGTGTTGAGGACGGCGAGCAGGTAGAGGTCGGGAATCGGGATGAAGAACGTCTTGTCGTTGCCCAACGTCCCACTTGTGTCCAAGCAGTAGCTGGGGTGGAACTGGATCACTTGGTATCCAATCTTCGGCTTCTCGAACTCCCGCCAATACTCCACGGGGTCTTGAAGCTCGTACCACTTGTACGAACCCGGTTTTCGTCCGGGCCAGTCCGTGCCCGTGAAGTCGCTCGGCTTCGGTTCGAGTTGCGTCCGGAACGCTTTGAGATGTCGGCGAATAGCCGGGTATTGGTCGATGTCGATGCCGCGCCGGGCGAAGATCATCCACTCGCCGGACCACTCCGAACACCAACGGTCGATGTCCTGCCCGCGAAGGTACTTCTTGAGAATGTCCGCGCTACTAGGGTGTTCCGCAACGAGCTTGTCCCGTGTGGCCGTGTCCACGACGAAGGCTTCATTGCACCCCGTGACGACACCACGGAACGGCCCCGTGCCCGCGAACGTTTTCAGCGGCACCCCGTTCGCCTTCAGCTTGTCCATCAGCGCGGCGACGGCGGGCGGTTCGAGGTTCCACGGGGCGGCAGCGAAACGGGATCGCGGCACGGCGAAGCCCTCGTCGGCGATCTGCCGGGACAGGTCGTCGATCTTCAGCGTCTCTCGCGGGATGACGCACACGCGCACGTCCGTCGGCGGCGGTTCGGTGTTCGGCTTGCGGGCCACGAGGATGCACGGGAACACGTCGGCGTCGGGGAAGATCTGCTTGGCGTGCCCGAAGTCCACCACCTGTTCCACCCACGCCGCTTCGCCGTAGTGTTTGCGGAGGTTCTCGCCGTACCCGGCCTTCAGCCACTTGTTCGTGACGATGTAGCCGATGCGTCCGCCGGGTTTCAGCAGCTTCAGCCCCAGCTCGTAGAAGTAGACGTACAGGTCGGCCGTGCCGTCGAAGCTGGCGTAGTGCTTCTTCAGTTCGTCCTTGATGTCCTTGATCCACTCCTGCCGGACGTACGGCGGGTTGCCGATGACCACGTCGAACCCGCCGGCCGCGAAGACGGACGGGAACCGCTCCGCCCACGCCACCAGCGGCGACGGCGTGCCGAGGACGCTGTTCCCCCGAACGATGTTCTCGTTCAAGGCGGTCAACTTCTTGTGCTTCTCGGCGGTCTTGATCCAGCACGACAGCTTGGCGATCTCGATGGCTTCGCCGTTCAGGTCCATGCCGAACAGGTTGTTCGTGAGGATCGACCGCTGCACGTCCACGATGCTCGTCTGCCCTTCGGCCAACCCGGTCAGGTACTGCTGGGCGCGGCGGTAGGCGGCGAACATCTGGTCGAACGCTTCCACCAGGAACGCGCCGCTGCCGCACGACGGATCGACGATGCGGATCGTTTCCAACTCGGCGATCCAGAGTTCCCAGAACCGCACCAGCGCGGCCGTCTGCTTGTCGTTGAGCGCGTCCACGTCGAAGGCGGTCGGGTCGTCGAGCGGGGACGTGGTGATCCCCCCTTTCACCTTCTTCTTCGGGGAGGTCTCCCACTCCCGCTGTCGAAGGGTTTCAAACCGCTCGTCGAGAACCGGCGAAAGGGATTCGCGGACGATGTAGCGGGTGACGAAATCGGGGGTGTAGAACGCGCCCTCCCGCTTCCGCTTGGACGGCCCGACGGCGTCGTCCGGCGTGCCGGCCTTCAGCTTCTTCTGCATCTCTTCGAGGTCGGCGATGGACTGCTCGAAGATGTGGCCCAGAATCTCCACGTCGATGAGCTTGGCGGCGTCATCGTCCGCCGTGTTGCCGTACTCGTAGTCGGCCAGTTTCTTGAACCCGTGGCACACGTCGTCCGGCACCACGAGGGTATCGAGGGCGGCGTCCGGCTTGAACAGTTCGCCGTTGAACTCGTCGATGTCGAGCTTCGGGTTTCCCTTGTCCACCCACCGGAACAGCGCCTGGAAGTTGTCCCACACCGGGCGCGGGTGGTACGGGTCTTCGTGTTCGTAGGCGCGCTTGATGGAGTCGCGGGGCAGGAGGTCGCGGTCCTCCGCGAAGGCGATGAACAGGACGCGGTCGAGCAGCTTCTGCGTGAGGGCGAGCAGTTCGGCCGGCGGGCGGTCGGAGTTGCTCTGGCACAGGGCCTTGAACGTCTTCCCGCGCAGGTCGTGGTACTCGTCGTAGTAGCCGGCCGTCACCTCGCGGCCGATGGCACGGGATTCCGACAGCAGCGCGGACAGGTGGTTCGTTCCGGTCGCCGGGACGACGCGCTCCGCGCCGAGCAGGAAGACGAAGCGGGAGTACTCAAGCGGGTCGGTGGCCAGCTTTTGCAGGTCGAACCGCTCGCAGGTGAACTGGTTCTCCTGCTTGCAGTACAGGCGGATTTCCTTCAGGTTGGTGACGATGTACCAGTCGATGCGGAGGTTCAGGGCGTACAGCAGGGCCTGTTCCACGGCCGACCGCTTGCGGCCGGCGAACGGCACGTCGAGCGGGTCGTTCGGCCCCTTCCCTTCCAGCACGGCGACGAAGTCGGCCACCTCCCCGCCGAACCGCCCGAACCCGGCGTCGGCCCGCTTGCCGTCCACCTGGACGAGGGCTTCGCGGCGGATGGTGGTGGCGGCGGCGGGCGGGCCGACGTAGCCGAGAACCGTCTCGAACACGTCGGTGAGGAAGTTCGGCAGCAGTTCGGTTTCCTTCTCCTTCAGCTTCTTCGCGGACAACTTCTGCGCCCATTCGACGATGCGGGCGCGGCCGTCCAGCGCGGCTTTGGGCAGCATGAATTGCCGCACTTTCGGCCGGACGGCTTCCGGGCGGAACAGCGGCTTGATGTCGGCGGGCATGCGCGAACCCTCATCCGAACGGGTCCGCACAGTGTACCGACATTCAGGATGAAGGGTAGGTCGGTAGCGAGAGGCGATTCCGCAAAAGAATCCTCCGGCCCCGCGCAACTCCGCAGCGGCCGGACGTTCGGTTGGCGTGACCCACCCGCCGCCATCAGCCGACGAAGGCCCCGTTCACCGCCCAGTCGGACGAGCGGAACTGCTTCAGCACGGCGGGCGTGGCGGACCGCAGCGCCGACAGGCCGGAGAAGGCGCGGACGACGCCGTCCGAGTTCGGGCCGGGGCCGGTCAGGATGTCGGCGCGGCCGTCGCCGTCCACATCGGCGGCGGCCACCCGCACGCCGCTCTGCCCGCTCCCGTCGCCGGCCATGAAGCTGGCCACCTGGACGATGCGGCCGGCACTCAGCGCCGCCCCGTCGTACACCACCACGCGCGGCCCGCCGCCCTCGCCGGACCCGCAGATCAGGTCCGCCTTGCCGTCGCCGTCGATGTCGCCGACGGCCACGTAGGCCCCGTTCGTCAGGGTGGACTCGAAGGCGTAGAAGTCGGGCACCAGACGGGTCGGCTGCTGGAGGTTGCCGACGCTCCGCCCGTCGTAAATGGCGACGCGCGGGCCACCGCCCTCGCCGGCGGCGACCACCAAGTCGGCCTTGCCGTCGCCGTTGATGTCGCCGGCGGCCGGCCGCGCCCCGCCGCGGAAGTTCGCGTCGGCGATGCCCCAGAAGTCGGCCAGCACCTGGTTCGTGGTCAGGTCGATGACCTTCACCCGCGGCCCGCCGCCGGCCCCGGCCCCGACGATCAGTTCGTCCCGGCCGTCGCCGTTCACGTCCCCCGCCGCGACGTACACGCCGCCCTGGAAGTACCACTCGAAGGCCATGAAGTCGGCCATCAGGTGGCCGTCCTTGCCGCTGAACACCTTCACTTCCGGCTGGGCACCGGGGCCGGCCCCGACGGCGTAGTCGGCCGTCCCGTCGCCGTCGAAGTCGCCCACCGCGACCCGGCTGCCGCCGGCGAAGTTGGCCCCCAGTTGGGACGTGTTGAACACCGGCTGGCCGTTCGCGTCGTACCCGTAGGCGGCCGGCGTGCCGGTCGGCCCGTTGCCGATGGCGAACCCGGCGGGCGGCGCGGCGCGGGTGCCCGTCGGCGGGGTGGCCTGGACCGGGGCGACGCTGCCGCCGCCGGTCGTGGGAACGGGGGGCGTCGTCGGGACTGGCGCGGCGGTGCCGGTCCAGCCGATGTCGCGGAGCGCGGCGTAGTCGAGTTCGGTCATCCGCCGGCGGACGCCGGGGCGGACGGACGGCTGCATCGGGTCTTCCTGCCCGTGGTAGCTGGCCCCGGCCGCGAAGTGGTCGCTGTGCGCGCCCGCCTGCATCGGCACCGGCGACCCGTTCACCGCCACCACGTTCGGCCCGGCGAACGCGCCGCTGCCCGTGTACCGGTCGAACGAGGCGTTGCCGAGGCCGAAGCCGAGGACGTGCATCAGTTCGTGGGTGGCCACCGACTGGAAGTCGAACTGCGAGGCGTTCGGGGTGGCGTCGGCGAAATTCCAGTTGGTGCTGTCGCGGAACGCGATCATCCCGCCCCAACTGGCGAAGTCGGTGCCGGCGTCCACCCCGGCCTGACCCCGCGTGCGGACGGTGCGGAGCCAGTCGGCCGACCCCTGGGCCGAGTACGCCCCGCTGGACGCCAGCCCGAGTTCCGATCCGCTCAGGGTTCCGCCGACGACGTAGACCACCAGCTCGTTGGCATTGACCGTGGGGTTGCCGATCGTTACAAGTTGCCCCGTCAACCCGTTGATCGTACTCGCCGTCCAACTGTTCCCGCCGTTCGGGGTGACGGCGGTGAGGCCGTCCGGCAGCCGCGCGGAGACATCGGCGGCGGCCCGTTCCAGCGCGGCGCGGCGGTCCGGCGCGGCGAAGAAGCCGGACGTGTCGAGCGAGTAGTCGAAGCGGATGCCGACGGTCGGGGTGCAGCGATCTTCCAGCGCTTCCATCCGAGGATTGACTCGGAAGGCGGACTTGGCATCGGGCATGTGTTTCCTGGCTTGCGAGAGATTGTGACGAATCGGCCGGGGGTGCCAAATGCAGCGAGACGATGGGGAGTGAGTTCTATACCCACAAGTCAGTTTTTAGAAAAGCGGAATCCTGACGGCAGAATCGGAAAACTCCGCCTCCGTCGGAACTCCGGACAAACCGATTTAGTTTACCAATCTTGCGGACGCAACTTTCCCATCCCAGATGAGCGGTTTGAACCCCGGCAGTCGATTGGTCTGTGGCGATTTTTCCGACTGTGCGTCCGGCGGAGGGGCAAGTCGATTCGTGCGACGGCGGAACCTGGAGACATCCCGGCTTGCCGCGCGTTGACCGCCTCGCCTCACTCTTTCAATTCCCCGCGAACGCCTACCCTGACTGCATGCCTCGTGTCATCGTCATCGGCGGCGGGTTGAGCGGGCTGGCCGCCGCGTACCGCATCCGCCAGTCGTCGCCCGGCGTCGAACTGCTGCTCCTCGAAGGGCGGTCGCGCCTCGGCGGGAACGTCCGCACCGAAGTGCGCGACGGGTTCACCCTCGAACACGGGCCGAACGGGTTCCTCGACTCGAAGCCGGCCACCGTCCGCCTGTGCCGCGACCTCGGCCTCGGCGACCGGCTACTGGCGGCCAGCGAGGGCAGCCGCAAAAACCGCTACGTCTACGTCCGCGACCGACTCCACGCGCTGCCGGCGTCGCCGCTCGGCCTGCTGCGCACGCCCGTCCTCAGTTGGGCCGGCCGGCTGGCGATGCTGGCCGAGCCGTTCCGCCGGCGGCGGGGCGACGTGCCGGCGGACGAGTCGGTCGCCGAATTCGCGCGGCGGCGGTTCGGCCGGGAGGCGGCGGACGTGTTCGTCGATGCGCTGGTCACGGGCATCCACGCCGGCGACCCGGAGACGCTGAGCGTCCGCGCCGCGTTCCCCCGTCTGCCGCTGTTCGAGAAGGAAGCCGGCAGCGTGCTGAAGGGGTTCTTCCGCGCGGCGAAGCAACGGCGCGTCGAAGCTGCGGCACGGGGCGAAAAGTCGGGACCGACGCGGATGTGGTCGTTCGCCGGCGGGCTACAAGAGCTGATCGACGCGCTGGCCGTATCGCTGGCCGGCGTCGCGCGGTGCGGCGTGAGCGTGACGGCCATTGAAAAGGTGGCGAACGGCTGGCGGGTGCGCGGCGATGGGGAAACCTGGGGTGCGGACGTGGTGATCGACACCGCCCCGGCCCCCGCGCAGGCCGAACACCTCGCCGCGCTCGACCCGCCGCTCGCCGAGGAGCTGGCCGCCATTCGGTACAACCCCGTCGCCGTCGTGCTGCTCGGCTACCGCGCGGCCGACGCCCCGCTGAACCCCGACGGGTTCGGCTACATCGCGCCGCAGAACACCCGCCGGGACGTGCTGGGGGTGCAGTGGTGTTCGTCGATCTTCCCCGGCCGCGCGCCGCCGGGGTTCGTGCTGTGGCGGGCACTGTGCGGCGGGGCGAACCGGGCCGACGTGGCCGAGTTGCCGGACGACGAACTGCTCCGCGCCGTCCACCGCGAGATGCAAGTCGTCATGGGCGTGACGGCCCCGCCGGCGTTCGCGCACGTCGTCCGCTGGCCGAAGGCGATCCCGCGGTACGAGGTCGGCCACCCCGCCCGCGTCGAGCGGATCGAGGCGCGCGTCGCCGCGCACCCCGGCCTGATCCTCGGCGGCAACCACCTGCACGGCGTCGCGCTGAACGACTGCACCGAGCAGGCGGAACGCATCGCGGAGAAGGTAGTTCGCACCCCCCAGGTGCGAGTTGGTTGACGGCCAATGTTCCCACCGAGATTGCATCCGGGGCGGCATCAGTCACAATCACAACCATCTCATGACACGCTTGGGGGATAGGTGAATGGCGAGCATCTAAGCGGGGTACGACCCGGCGACCGACCGGTTCGACCGTGACCGAGCGGAACTCTTCTTCCGAACGATGTGGCCGAACCCCGTCGTCGAAGGGGCGGTGGCGGTCGAGTTGGCGAACTCGATCCGGATCGCCCACGCAGCCGGAGACGCGGCATGGGAGGTGACGTTATTGAGTCAAGCAATCCGGCTGAACGTGGGTCAGGTCGAGACCTTGACACTGGGAAGAACCCGCGCGCGGTTCCTCTTCCGCGCGCCGTTGGTGCTGGACGACTGGGGTAACATCACAGTCGGGTTGTCGGACGACCCGCACTACCCCGCGGTCCCGATCCCATCCGGCGTCTGCGTCGTACCCATCCGGCGATTCTCGAACTTCCCGACTCCGATTCGACACAGCCACAACGAGTACATCCGCGCGGCAGCGACGTTCAAATCGATTTCACCATTCAAGAGGAGTTTCTCCCCGTCTGTTCTTGAGTACCTCGAACAGCGGTTGGGTGTTCCTCTGCCGCGCCCGAGTTACTTCAAGCCGCTGGCAACGACTTCCACGAGCGCACGGTTGCCCGAGGAAATCGATACGTCCGCCGTCCTCCTCGAAGGGGCGAAGAAGTCCATCGTCGTGAACGCCTACGAGCGGTCGGAGAAAGCGCGAGCGGCGTGCCTCGCGGCTCACGGCACCGCTTGCGCGTGTTGCGGGATGGACTTCGGCAAGGTGTATGGTTCCGTCGCGGCCGGCTACATCCACGTACACCACACGAAACCGCTCTCCGAGGTCGGCGAGGAGTACGAGGTCGATCCGGTGGCGGACCTCCGGCCGGTCTGCCCGAACTGCCACGCCGTCGCCCACCTCCGCACCCCGCCGTTCGGTATCGACCAAGTGAAGGCCATGCTGGTGAAGCAAGTCGGCCTCCGGCGGACGGCCGGAGGCGAATGAGTGGCAGCGGCCCGGAAGCGCAAGGCGACGAAGCCACTCGCGCCACTCCGCCGCGCGACCCGACGCGGGCCATCGCCTCGCGCGCGACTTCACCTTCGTCGTCCTCGTCTCCGCTTTCGTCGTCGTACTCGTCCTCGCTGTCGGCGAGCTTGGCTCAGCGGCGGTACGAGGTCGGCCACCCGGCCCGCGTCGCGCGGATCGAGGCTCGCGTGGCGGCGCACCCCGGCCTGATCCTCGGCGGCAACCACCTGCACGGCGTCGCGCTGAACGACTGCACCGAGCAGGCGGAGATGATCGCCGCGCGGGTGGCGGTCGGCGGCTGACCTGAACGCCCCCATCACCAGGGCTGTTCAGAGGTTGAAGTTGGGGAGGATTTTTGACCACGAAGGACACCAAGAACACAAAGAGGAGCCGAGAAATCACTGCCTTCTCTCCGCTTCGTGGCCTTTGTGTCCTTGGTGGTTCCCTCTTCTCTTCAATCTCTGAGAAGCCCTGCCCCCGTCACCCGTCGATCAGCTTCTTGGACTTGCCGGCGAGCGAATCGAGGACCGGCATCAGGTTCCGCCGCCGGCGGTACTTCTCCCGCAGTTCGGCCTCGAATGCCGCCCACTCCGCCGGCTTGCCGAGTTGGGTGAACAGGTCGCGGACGTGGCGGAGCGGGGCCTTCGCCGCGTCGTAGTGGGACGACTCGATCTGCGCGAGGGCCTTCGCCCGGTAGATGGCGAGGGACCGCTCCGGGGCGACTTCGCGGACGGCGGCGGCGATCGTCTCGGCGTACCCATTGCTCGCGGAGTACCGTTTGGTCCCCACCCACTTGTCGTACCACGCCAGCGCCTCGGCCGGCTTGCCGTCCCGGAGTGCCAGGTCGATCCGCACCGAGTAGTGCGGCGCGGGGTCGTGGTGGGGCCGGCGGGTGTCGGCGACCGGCGCGGGCGGCAGCGGCCACTCGTCGGCGTTCTTCGCAGCGGACTTCTTGGTCAGCACCGGGCGCGGCCGCTCGCCGGTCTCCAGGAACCGCATGGCCCCGGCCCGCACCGCCGGCTCGCACTTCGCGGCGACGGCGGCCGTCAGCAGCGCGTCGAACTTGGCCACGCTCGGCCACTCGAAGAACTCCTCGGCGGCGTGCGCGGCGACGGCCGGGTAATCCTTCCGCGCGGCGGCGAGGTCGCGGTTGAGGTCGAGCAGCTGCTTGGCGATGCCGGGGAACTTGGACTGCGTGGCGGCCACGCCGGCGGCGATCCACCGCTCGGCGTCGGCGACCCGCGTGGCGGCGAGCAGGCGGTCCACGAGGCGGACGTAACTGCCCGTCAGCGACGCTTCCCGCTCGCACAGGGCGGTAGCCTCGGCCTCCCGCCCGGCGTGGTCCAGCGCGTTCACGACGGCATCGACCCGCCGTTCGCGGCGATAGCGGCGGTACTCCGCGTCCGTCGGCGTCGCCGGGACGGTGGCGAGCAGCGCGTCGGCCACGCTCGACCACTCGGCGGACGACAACTCCGCTTCGGCCAACTCCTCCGGGTATTCGAGCAGGTCGAACTCGTCCGCCGCCGCCAGATCCTCAAGCAGGACGAACTTCTCCGCCGCCGGTCGCGCGGACCGGGCCAGGGCTTGCCACGCGACGGCCAAACAGTGTTGGATTTCCCCGTGGAGTTCGCCCTCGTCGTCCGACATCTCGATTTGTCGGGTGCCGTCCTCGAACAGCTCGCGGCCGAGGGCGACCAGGTCGTCGAACGCTTCCAGTGCCAGCAGTTTCTCGAACAGCCGGCGGAGCGGTTCGTAGTTCGGCGAGCCGCCGCCGCGATACTCCCAGTCGCCGTGGTCGGCGTTCCGCCGCGTCTGCTTGCGGAGTTCGGCGCGGGCCTGCTTCACCAGCAGCGCGGCATCGCCGGTGTTCAGCACCGCCTTCTCGCGGAGGGCGTCCCGCACCGCCGGCACGTCGCGGGCGAACCGGGCGAGCAGTTCCCGCAGCTCGACCTCCGAGCGCGCGGCGAGGTACTGGTCCACCGTCGGCGGCTTGCCGGCTTTCGCGGCTTTCGTTTTCGCCGGGGCCTTCGCGGGTGCGGCCTTCGCCCGCTTGGCGTCCGCCGACCGCGCCACCCCGCCGCGCGACCCGATGCGGGCCATCGCCTCGCGCGCGACTTCACCTTCGTCTTCCTCGTCGTCTCCGCTTTCCTCGTCGTTTTCCTCCTCGTCGTACTCGTCCTCGCTGTTGGCGAGTTTGGCCCAGCGGGGGTCATTCTCGCTCGCGGCGGGCACGGCCGTCTTCGCCTTTAGCGCGTCGAGGTACGTCAGGATCACGGCGACGGCGTGCTTGCACTGTTGCCCGACCGGGCAGGTGCATTCGGAGTGGAGGACGCCGTTCTTCAGGGTGGCGTGGGCGACGTATCCGAAGGTGCCCCGCACGTCGGCGAGCAGCCCGCCGTCGGCGGTGCGGGCCAGCTTCGACACCTTCTTGGTGTTGCGGTACGTCTTGCCGCGCTCGACGCTGCGCGTGCCGGCCCACTCGGTCAGGTCGTCCCAGGTGAGTGCGCTCCACGGGTCGGCGGGCATGGCGGGGCATCCGGGTGAAAAAGGGTCACGCGAGCCGGAGGGACTTGCACGCGAGATGATACGGCGCTTCCAAATCGAGTGGGACGCACAGGTCGGCGGCGAGCCAGAGCGGGACCGTCGGCAACGCCGCGCGGAGTTGCAGTTCGGTCGGCCACACGTCCAAACGGGTCGCACCGGCAGCGGTTTGCACGGTGCGGTAGCTGACAACCGACAACCCGGACGCCGGCTGCCACGCAAACGTTGCGGGCAAAGTGCCGCGCGCCACCATCTCGGCGTGCAGCTGCGCGGAGCGGTTCGTCACCACGTCCACGACCACCACCGACACGCCCTTCGACAGGTAGCCGAGGCACTTGTCGGCGAACGCGCGAACGTGGCCGGGTCGGTCCTTGTTCGCCGGACTGACCAACTCAATCGCCGCCGCCAACCGCCACCGATTCTCGTCGCGATAGATCAGCACCTCGAACGTGTCAGTGTCGGCGATCTCGACTTCGCCCGTCAGCGGCGGCGCGGGCGGGGCGTACACCTGGGGATCTTCAAAGTATTCGCTCGCGCACGGGCCATTCACTCGCGGTTCGGCCACGAACTCCTTTGGAAAGACTTCCAGGTTCAACCGCATCGTCAGCATCGTCGCCCACGCCGCCAGCACGCTGCGGTATCCCTTGCGGGACGACACCGGCGGGTGGAAGTGGTCGAGCAGTGGCATCGGGACGGGTCTCCGGTGCCACAAATGGCGGGATCAGTGGCGGCCAATCGAACGCGGGCGGCAGGGTCTCGGCTTCGCAACACGTCGATCAGGATGTTCGCGTCCACGAGGGTCACTTTCCGTCCTCCGTCAGGCCGATCATCGAGGCGCGGTCCAAGTCGGCCAAGGCGTCGAAGTCATAGGTCGATTCGCGGAGGGCGTCGGCGGCCCGGTGGAACGCATCCCAGTCACCGGTGCCCGGCTTGATGACGAACGTGTGTTTGCCGCGGCGCAGGACTCGCGCCTTCGCCGCCTGTTCCAGCGCTTCCACTCGCGCGGCTAGGGATTCGAGGGTGAGTTCCGGCATGGCAGTCTCCTCGGTTTAGGTCGCCCTCATTCTACAATACCCCCCTCTGCCACCACAAGTTCACGGGCCGCCGCATGACCGCCTTCGCCAACCTCGTCGAGACCGCCGACGATTCCGTCTACGCGCTCACGTCCACCACCACGGGGCCGACGGGCAAGCTGCCGGTCACGGACGAACTCCTTCGGCACGCGCCGTCCGGCGACCTGTTCGGCTGGACGCAGAACGTCGGCATGGGATTGCAACCGGAACTGCTCGGGAGAAAAGAGTTCCTCATCCTGAGTACGCACGGCGGGCTGCGGGCCGAGGACGGTTCCCCCATCGCACTCGGCTACCACAGCGGGCACTGGGAAGTCGGCCTGCTGGTGAAGGCGGCGGCCGAGGAAATCAAGGCGCAGCGGGGCATCCCGTTCGCCGGGGCCGTGACCGACCCGTGCGACGGCCGCACCCAGGGCACCCCCGGCATGTACGACAGCCTGCCGTTCCGCAACGACGCCGCGATGGTGCTGCGGCGGCTGATGCGGAGCCTGCCCACCCGCGCCGGCGTGATGGGCGTGGCGACGTGCGACAAGGGCCTGCCGGCGATGATGATGGCGCTGGCATCTCAACACGACTACCCGACGATCCTGGTGCCGGGCGGCGTGATGCTGGCGGGCGTGGCCGGCGAGGAGGACACGGGCAAGGTGCAGACCATCGGCGCGCGGTACGCCAACGGCGAGATGACGCTGGAACAGGCGGCCGAAGCCGGTTGTCATGCGTGCGCGTCGCCCGGCGGCGGCTGCCAGTTCCTCGGCACCGCCGCGACGAGTCAGGTCATTTGCGAGGCGCTGGGGCTGGCCCTGCCGCACTCGGCACTGTCGCCGTCGGGCCAACCCATCTGGCTGGACATGGCGCGGCGTTCCGCGCGGGCGCTGGTGAATATGCAGAAGCGCGGCATTCACACCAAGCATGTCTTGACGGATGCCGCATTCAAGAACGCGCTGGCAGTGTTCGCGGCGTTCGGCGGCAGTACGAACTTGCTTCTGCATACTCCCGCCGTCGCGTTCCATGCCGGTGTGAAGCGCCCGACGGTGGACGACTGGAACCACTACAACCGCGCCGTGCCGCGGCTGGTGGACGCGCTGCCGAACGGCCCCGTCGGGCACCCGACCATTCGCGTGTTCCTGGCGGGCGGCGTGCCGGAGGTGATGCTGCACCTGCGGAACATGAATCTGCTCGAACTCGACGCCGTCACCGTCACCGGGGAAACGCTGGGTCAAGTCCTCGACTGGTGGCAGGCGTCCGACCGCCGCAAGCGGCTCCGCGATCACCTGCGGACCCGCGACGGCATCGACCCGGACACCGTCATCATGTCGCCGGAAGTGGCCCGCCAGCGCGGGCTGACCAGCACCGTGACGTTCCCGCGCGGCAACCTCTGCCCGGAGGGGAGCGTCATCAAGTCCACGGCGATTGATGCCAGCGTGGTGGACGCCGACGGCGTATACAGAAAGACCGGCCCGGCGAAGGTGTTCATCACCGAGAAGGCCGCCATTGCCGCATTGAAGGGGCAGGGCGAGAAGAAGGTCGTCCCCGGCGACGTGCTGGTATTATGCTGTCGGGGGCCGCTCGGCTCCGGCATGGAGGAGACGTATCAGGTCACGTCGGCCTTGAAGCACCTAAAGTGGGGCAAACAGGTGGCGGTGTTGACCGACGCGCGGTTCAGCGGCGTGAGTACCGGCGCGTGCGTCGGGCACATCACCCCGGAGGCGCTCGCCGGCGGACCCATCGGCCGGCTCCGCGACGGCGACCGCATCCAGATCGTCATCGACCGCACCAAGCTGGAAGGGACGATCAACCTGATTGGCGACGAGACCGGCGACCGGGATGCCGCGTGGGGCACGGCGGAGTTGGCGACCCGCCCGCCCCGCCCCGACCTCGCCCCCGACCCGCAACTCCCGGCCGACACCCGCCTGTGGGCCGCGCTGCAACACGCCAGCGGCGGCGTCTGGGGCGGCTGCGTGTACGACGCCGACGCGGTGGTGGCGAAGTTGCTGGGAGGTACGCGATGACGCTGCAAGAATCGTGGGACACGTCAATCAACGGTTCCGGAATGATGGACGACAATGAGTCTTGGATCGAAACACAACGAGGCTCGCGGAAAGCGTCTTTGCTCGTCATTGCCTACGCGCGGTCGGTGTGGCACTTGGTCATTGAAGCAGATTTAAATGACCTAAGCGAATGGTATGGGCCGGGGAGGCATCGAGAGTTGATCGACAGTTGTTCGTCGGCGATTGATTCGTGCGAGCGGGCTGTTGAAGGAGTTGCAACGCACGTGGAGTTGGCGGCCCTCACGGAAATGGAACATTTGGACCGAAGCAACCACGGACCGTACTTGTCCCTGGCATTGGGGGAGGCGACGCAATTCGCAATCGATGCATTCGGTGGCGACATCCAGGTTTGCTACTCGTTCGGCCGCCCGTGTTACGAGCAGTTCGACCGTCTCCTCGCGGACCTCTTCCGCGACATCTTCGGCAACCCGTTCCGGCCGGTGGTGTTCGATCCGGCGTGGCACACGGAACACACGATCGGCATGGCGGCGAAGATGTACGACGACCGCGACTTCGCCGCCATGCCGATCCTCGCCGATGCCCCCGAAGACGCCGGGTGCGACAGCGAGACGATCCTCACCCACTGCCGCGAGCCGGGCGTTCATGTGCGAGGGTGCTGGGTGGTGGACTTGGTGCTGGGTAAAAGCTGAGGCAGCCGCAACCCCACCCTATCACCCCGTCGGCCTCTTCGGCAGGGCGGCGGCGGTCCGCTTGACGGCGCGGGCGAAGGCGGCGCGGCGGGCCGGGTCGTCGTGCTCGTCCTCGATGTCGCCGACGATCTCCTCGATCACGTCCTCCAGCGTCAGGATGCCGACGACGGCTCCGCCCTTCTCGCGGATGAGGGCCATCGGCCGGCGGGACTTGCGGAACAGCCGCAGGGCCACCGACACCGGCTGGTCCGGGTCCAAGTACTGCGCCGCGTACAGCGCGTCGTCCAGGACGACCACCCCCTTCAGGCTGAACAGGTAGAACAGGTCCTTCGTGTTCACCACGCCGACGACCTTGTCCCACGACCCGTCGTACACCGGCATCCGCGTGTGCGCGCCGTCGCGGACCAGCTCCAGGATCTTCTCCGGCGGCGTCCGCAACTCCAGCCCGGACACCTTCTCGCGCGGCACCATGATGTCCCGCACCGTCTTGTTCGACAGGGCAAATACGTTCAGGACATAGTCGGCCGCCTCCGGCTCGATCAGCCCGGCCTCCTCGGTGTCCTCGATGAGCAGCCGCAGTTCGTCCACGGTGTAGATCTCGCCGTGCCCGTCGGTCGCCTTGAAGCCGAGCCAGCGGAGGAACATCATGCTCGACCCGTTCATCACCCGGATGACCGGCTTCGCGGCGCGGGCGAACAGGTTCAGCGGGGTGGCCACCAGCAGGCCGATCTTCTCGCTCGATTGCAGCGCCGCGATCTTCGGCATCTGCTCGCCGAAGACGACGTGCATGTACGTCACCACCGTCAGCGTGAGGGCGACGGAGATGACGTGCGACACGGTGCCTTGCCAGGCGGCGGGGGCGTTGGCGAGCAGCGGGGAGATCAGGTTGTGCAGGGCCGGTTCGGACACCAGCCCGAGCGCGAGGCTGGCGACGGTGATGCCGAGCTGCGCGGCGGCGACGCTGCGGTCCATCTCGGTGACGGCGTCCAGGAGCGCCGCCGACCGGGGCTTGCCGGCGTTCACCAGCTCCTCGACGCGGGTGCGGCGGATGGCGACGATGGCGAACTCGGCCGCCACGAAGTAGCCGTTGACGAGGATCAACAGCGGGATGAGCGACAGGCCCAGCCAGGTGGGCAGGTCGGACTCGCCGGCGGCGGCGAACAAAGGAGCGAAGGCGAACATAGCCCTCCAAAAGGGGCGGGTGGGGGAACGAGTCAGGCGTCGGGCGGGACGTACAGCGGGTGGCCGAGTTGCGGTTCGATCCGGGTGATGAACACCTCGCGGCCTTCCCGGTGGACCAGATACCCGACGCGAACGCGGTCGTCGAACCCGGTGCAGACCGCCATCCCGGCGGCTTTCAGGTTCGCACTGGCTTCGCCCCATTCCAGCGGGCGGGTCTCCAATTCGGTCGTGATCCGTTCGAGGCAAGCGGCGAGTCGATCCGAGTGGCCGAAGATCATCGCTCGCCGCAGGAGGACCGACATGGCGAGCGCCAGCGCCGGCATCGGGGTGACACGGAACCGTTCCGGATCAGGCATCCGAGGTTCCTCCGTCGCGGAGTTGGTCGATGAAATGCCGAAGGGTCACGCCGCTGTTCCGGGCCGCGTCCAAGTCGGCCTCCGTGACACCTTCCCACTCCTTCAACATCTGGCGGATCAGAATGTCCTTGTACAGGAGTTTCTGCTCGGCCAAGTCCGCGGTCGCCCGGTCCCGCTCGGCGGTCAGGGTTTCCACTTCGCGGCGCAGGCGTTCGAGTTCGTCGTTCATGGGACACCTCCGGTTGGTAGTTTAGCACCCGCTCACTCGGCCGGCGGGGTGAAGTCGGCGATGTGCAGCTGCGTCGGCGAGCGGCCGTCGCGGGAGCTGGTCCACATCAGCTTCTTGCCGTCCGGGCTGAACACCGGCAGCACGTCCGCGCCGGGCGCGTGGGTGATGCGGACGGTCTTGCCCGTCTCGATGGTCATCCAGTACAGGTCGTAGTTCGGCCGCGCCGTCTCGTCCGAGTGGTCGGCGGCGGTGTAGATGATGTGCTTGCCGTCCTTGTACCAGTACGGTGCCCAGTACACCCACTTGTCGTTGCTCGTCAGCGCCTTCTCGCCGGTGCCGTCGGCGTTCACCACGTACAGTTGCAGCCGGTCTTTTTCCTTGCGGTCGCTGCGGAAGATCACCTTCGTTCCGTCCGGGCTGAAGAACGGCCCGCCGTTGTAGCAGTTCTTGGCGGTCGTGATTTGCTTGACGTTCTTGCCGTCCGCGTCCATCGTATACAGCTGCACGTTGCCGGCGTTCCCGGCGCTGTACACGATCTTCTTGCCGTCGGTGCTAAAGCTGCCCTCGGCCGTATACACCTTGGCGTCCGGCGTCAGGCACTTCAGGTTCTCGCCGTCCGGGTCGGCCTCGTAAATCTTGACGAACGGGTCGAAGTCCCAGTTGTACCGCCGGCGGACGCCCTTCTTGGCGTCGTCCTCCCGCTGCTTGTACTCGGCCGCCTGGTGCTTCTTGGCGTCCGGGTCGGTGTGGCTGCTGGCGAAGATGACCCGCTTGCCGTCCGGCCGGAAGAACGCGCACGTCGTCCGCCCGACGCCGGGGCTGATGAGGGTGAACTTGCCGGTCTCCAGGTTCTGCGTGAAGATCTGGTAGAACGGGTTGCCGGTGCCCTTCTCCTCGGCCTGGTAGATGACCGTCTTGCCGTCCGGCGAGAAGTACCCTTCGCCGGCGCGGACGAAGTCCTTCGTCACCTGGGTGATGTTCGTCAGGTACTTGGCTTCCTCTTTCTTCCAGTCGACGGCGGCGGGCGGTTGGGCGGCGACGAGACCGAGGGACAGCAGCAGCGGGGTCATCGGCGAATCCTGAAGTGGATGTTGGCGGTGGAGGAAGAACCTCACCCGGCGAGCTGCGCTCGCCACCCTCTC
>JAYUFU010000177.1:0-6284 GCA_043738505.1 Fimbriiglobus sp.
CGTAAGCGTCCGGTGAGAGGTCAGATGGCGGTTTGAGGGGAGGATTTCCGGCGCTCACCCCGGCGGCATCCAGTACACTCGAGCGAATGCCCGACGTAACCAGTCTCCTCGCCGCCGCCGCGGCCGGCGACCGCCAGGCCGCCGCGGACCTGCTACCGCTTGTGTACGACGAACTGCGGAAGCTCGCGGCCGCCCGCATGGCCGCCGAGTCGCCGGACCACACCCTCCAGCCGACGGCCCTCGTCCACGAGGCGTACCTGCGGCTCGTCGGCCCGGTCGACGATGGCCGGTGGGACAACCGCGGGCACTTCTTCGCCGCCGCCGCTGAGGCCATGCGCCGGGTCCTGGTCAACTACGCCCGCGACCGCAACCGTCAGAAGCGAGGCGGCGGCCGGGTCCGCGTTGAACTGCTCGACCGGGCCGGCGCGCTGGCCGAGGACCCCGACCTGATCCTGTCTCTCGACGAGTTGCTCGCCCGACTCTCTGCGGAGGACCCCGCGGCGGCCCGGGTCGCCCACCTGCACCTGTTCGGCGGGCTGTCCGTCGCGGACGCGGGCGACGCGGCTGGGGTGTCGCGGCCGGTCGCCTACCGGAACTGGAAGTACGCCCGGGCCTGGCTCCGTGACGCACTCGGAAAATAATCCCGCACGCGCGAGACACTTCTCCCCCGAACGGGGCATTGAGGGCCGACCCCATCCCGGAGGTAAACCATGGCTTTCGATCCCGCCCGCGCGAAGTCCCTGTTCCTGGCCGCGTCCGACATCCCCGAGCCGGCGGGGCGGATAGCCTACTTGGACCGCCAGTGCGGGGAGGACGCCGACCTGCGGGCGCGGGTCGAGGCGCTACTCCGGGCCGATGACGAACGCGTGTTGTCGGAAGCGGGCGCGGACGCCACCGGGGCGTTCGGGGCGGGGGAACCGGCGACCGGCACGTTCGCCGCAGATGCGGCGGCCGCTGTGCCGACATCCAATTACCCCGGCCGGGGCGAGGAGGCCGGGGCGGTCATCGCCGGCAAGTACACGCTGATCGAGGCGATCGGCGAGGGCGGGATGGGGTCGGTGTGGCGGGCGAAGCAGACCGAGCCGGTGAAGCGGTTCGTGGCGGTCAAGCTCATCAAGGCGGGGATGGACTCGCGGCAGATCCTGACGCGGTTCGAGGCCGAGCGGCAGGCCCTGGCCCTCATGGATCACCCCAACATCGCCAAGGTGTTCGACGCCGGCGCGACGCCCGACGGACGACCGTTCTTCGTCATGGAACTGGTCAAGGGGGTGCCGATCACCGACTACTGCGACGCCCGCAAGCTGAGGCCGAAGGAGCGGTTGGAGCTGTTCGTGCCGGTGTGCCAGGCGATCCAACACGCTCACCAGAAGGGCGTCATTCACCGCGACATCAAGCCCGGTAACGTGCTGGTGGCGATGTACGACGACAAGCCGGTGGTGAAGGTCATCGACTTCGGCATCGCCAAGGCGACCGGCGCGGCGCTCACCGAGCGGACGATCGATACCGGGTTCGGCGGGGTGATCGGCACCCCGCAGTACATGTCCCCGGAGCAGGCCACGTTCAACAACCTGGACATCGACACCCGGTCCGACGTGTACGCCCTCGGGGTGCTGCTGTACGAGTTGCTCGCCGGCACGCCCCCGTTCGCCCGCAAGGACCTGGAGAAGCGCGGGCTGCTCGAAATCCTTCGGGTGGTGCGGGAGGAGGAGCCGCCGCGGCCGAGCACCAAGTTGAGCACCGCCGACGCCCTGCCCACACTCTCCGCCAACCGCGGGACCGAACCGAGAAAGCTGACGGGCCTGTTGCGGAACGAACTGGACTGGGTCGTGATGAAGGCGCTGGAGAAGGACCGCGCCCGCCGCTACGAGACCGCCAACGCCTTCGCGGCGGACGTGCAGCGGTACCTGTGCGGCGAGGCGGTGCAGGCCCACCCGCCCAGCGCTGCGTACCGGCTGAAGAAGCTCGTGCGGAGGAACAAGGGGCCGGTGGTGGTCGGTACGCTCATCCTCTTGACCCTCCTGCTCGGCCTGACGGGAACGGTCTGGCAGTGGGCGTCCGCCACCCGCGAGCGGCAGCGGGCCGAACAACTTGCGGAGGCCGCTCGTGCGGACCGGTCGGCCGAGCAGTGGGCGCGGCGGAGGATGCGCGAATCCTTCCGCGGGTTAACCGATGAGGCCCTCGGGCTGTTCATCGACTTGAACCTGGACGACTGGGAGTTGAACGACGACCGGCGGGTGAAAGGGAAAGTGCTCCGGGAGGTGGCGAACTTCCCGGCCGACTACCTGCGGCATTCGGGCGATTCACCGACGGACCGCGCGATCCGCGCCGAGGGGCACTTGTGGCAGGGGCTGAGCGAGTTCGTCAACGCCGACCCGGCCGCCAGCCGATCGTTCACCACCTCGCTCGCCGAGTACGACCGCCTGTGTGCGGAACAGCCCGACGTACCGGACTACCAGATCGACCGCGCGGAGTGCCTGCTCTTGTTGGGCTGTCTGGCCGCTCGGGACGACGACGAGGCCGAGATGGACCGGTTGACCACAGCGGCTGTCGACGCCGTCGCCCGGCTCGTGGCCGACCATCCCGATCGCATCGAATACCGATACCAGTTGAGCAGGCTGCTTGAGCAACGTGCCCTGATCATCGGCAGCGTCCCGACCCGAAACCCGCTGGAGGACCTCGCCCGGGCGGAAGGCCTGCTCGCCCGGTTGGTCGCAGATCAGCCGAACGACCCGCGGTACCGCCTGGCCCACGCTTCCGTATCGCGCAAGATCGGAGACCGTCACCGGGGGAACGGGAAGCCGGACCAAGCTTTGGAGTATTTCACCCGAGCGCTCCGCTCCCTCGGCGCGGCCGACGCGATAAACGCCCACCCCGATTTCGTCCTGCTCCGCCGCCTCACCTGGAGGAACCGGGCGAACACCTACTCGGGCGAGTTCAACCGGCATGCCGACGCGGCCGCCGACCTGGAGCGGGTGGTGGCGTCGTATCTCGAGCCGGACGACGTGCGGCTGAGCGACCGGGCGTCCCTCGCCTATGAACTGGTGAGATCCGGGCAGTTGCCGCGTGCCCGGTCGGAAGCGGAGAAGGCGGCCCGGAGTAAAGATCCGGTCGTGATCATGATGGCGGCGGAGGTGTTCGCCCAGGCCGCCGCAGCCCTCGGGGCGACGCCGACCGACCGGGAACAGGATGCGGTGCGGGCGGTCGAATGCCTCCGTCGCACAACCGGCCTGTTTACCGAGCCGAAGGACTTTGCGAGGCGGGACCTCGACCCGATCCGCGAGCGGGACGACTTCAAGAAGTTGCTCGCGGAGTTGGAAGCCAAGTCTTCACCGAAGAAGGAAGTGCCGCCACCGCGGAAGGAGTAGCAATGCTGGAGCGCGTCACTCACCCGGTCAACGCCTGGCGACCGGCGTGGGGGATCGCCCATCGGTCCGGGAGCAGGTCGGTAAGATCCACACCGTGAGAGCGGGCCGGCAGTTCGGCGAGAAGGTGCTTCAGGTACGCCCACGGGTCGACCCCGTGTCGCTTAACGGAGGCGACGACGCTGAGCAGCACGGCCGTCGGCCGGAGCCCGCCGTTCCCACCCAGGTGCAACCAGTTGCGGCGGCCCACACAAAGTGGGCGGATGGCCTGCTCGGCCGGGGCGTTATCGATCGTCAGACGCCCGTCGGTCAGGTACACGCACAGGGTGGGCCACTGATTCGTGGCGTAGGTGAACGCCTCGCCGATCGAGGACTTCGGCAGCGCCCGCGGGCGTTGTTCACCCGTAAGCGTCCACGGAATGGGCGTGGGGGTGCGTCGTGTTCGGGAGAGGCGAGTTGGGAACTCAGTGGCTGGCGGGGAGGTGCTGTTTGGCCCAGGCGTCGGGCAACAGATGGGTCACGGCGGCCGGTTTGGCGGCCAGTTGTGTCAACACGTCGGTCAGGTACGCCCACGGGTTCAACGCATGCCGCTTCGCCGACGCGCACAGGCTCATCAGCACCGCGGCACTCGTCAGCCCACCGTCCCCGCCCACGAACAGCCAGTTCTTGCGGCCGACCGCCAGCGGTCGCACCGCGCGTTCCGCGACGTTGTTATCGATCGTGAACCGGGCATCGCCCAGGTACCGGCCCAGCGTCGGCCACTGGTTGATCGCATACGACACGGCCTGGCCGAACGGACTCTTCGGCAACACCGTCCGCTGTTCCACTTCCAGCCACTCGCCGAACTTCCGCAGGATCGGCCCGGCCCGCGCTTGCCGTCGCGACACCACGGCTTCGCCCACGAGTTCCTCGTCGCTGATCTCCTTCTCGACGGCGTAGAGCGTACGGATGTACGCCAGGGCTTCGCTCGCCTTCGCCGCGTTGTTGGTCCGGGCGTCCACGAACTTCCGTCGCACGTGAGCCCAGCAGCCCAGGTGCCGGGCTCCGGACCCGTGGATCGGGTTGTACCCGGCGTAGCCGTCGGCATGCACGAACCCCGAGTACCCACTCAGGAACGCCGCCGGGTGCTCCTCGCCGCGACCGGGCGTGAAGTCGAACAGGGTGTACGGGTTGGCCGCGTCGCCGAGGTACAGCCAGGCATACGCGGTCCGCCTCGGTTGCAGAAGTTTGACCGGACTCTCGTCGGCGTGGATCGCGAACGAGTTCTTCAGACGCTCGATCATGGCCCGGTAGACCGGGTCCAACAGCGTCGCGCACGCCGCGACCAGGTCGCACAAGCGGGTCCGGGACACCGGCCAACCGTGCCGCGCGAAGATCGACTCCTGGCGGTAGAGCGGCAGGTGATCGACGCACTTCGACACGATCACCTGGGCGAGCAGTCCGGCCCCGATGCCCGACTTCGGCACCGGTTCGGGAGGGAACGCCGGGGCCGCGAACTGCGGGTCGCGCGCCGCAAGTTCACAACTTCGGCAGGCGTACGTGGGCTGGGCAATCTCGCGAACGAAGACCGACGACGGGGTGTAGTCGAGGCGCTCGCGGATCGTCTCGCCGATGCGGATGCGCACCCCGGCACAACAGGGGCACACCTTCTCGGCATCGCTCAGGTCGACCTCTTCGCGTCGCCGCGGTAGGTTGGCCGGGTTCGGTTTGCGCCCGTGCCCTTTCCGCTTGGGCACCAACACCTCGGGTTCGGGAATCGCCGGTGCGACCGGCGGCGGCGCGGGGTCGTCTGACCCATCGTCGGGGAGGTCGTCGAAAAGGGTCGGGCCTTCGATCCGCTCACTCTTACGGCCGAAGTGCATCTTCACGAGTTTGGCGATGTGGTCTTGTTGCTTCTCGATGGTGCCACGCAGTTCGCCGACGAGGGTGAGGAGTTCCTGGACTTGGGCGTGGAGGCGTGCGTTCTCCGCGCGCTGCTGAGCGAGTTGCTCGCCGGGCGTGAGGAGTTCGGGTTCGGATGACACCGCCATGTCATTGAAGACGCGCGACGCGCCCGAACCTATCACGTCCGTCGGGAATAATTACGCCGGTTGCTGGAACCGGGTGCGGGTCCGGGTCTTGGCCCACTCGACGCCCCCCAGGATCATGGCCAGTTGCGTGGTGGTGATGGCCAGCTCCGGGGTCGCGGCCTTGGGGAACGCGAAGGTTCCCTTTTCGAGCCGACGCAGGTACAGGGCGAACCCGTCGCCCGTCCAGGCGAGGATCTTGAGCTTGTCGCCGCGTCGGTTCTTGAACACGAACAGGTCGCCGGAGCCGGGATCGCGCCCGAGGGTGGTGCGGACGACCCCCGCGAGTCCGTCGATCCCCTTGCGGCCGTCTTGCGGAGCGACGGCGACGTAGATGACGCCGGTGGTGCCCATGGTCAGCATGGTGACGCTCCCAGGGCCCGAACCAGACGGGCCAGTTGCGGGGCATCGACGGATAGTGGCACGCGGAGCTGGACACCGGAAGGAAGGATCACCTCGACGACGGCATCGGGGATCACGCGAACGGGCACGAAGGACGGCCCCGGCAGCGGCTCGGGATCGGATCGGGACCGGGTCGCGGACGGCCGGTCGAGATCGTCGAGGATCTTCCGCCAGCGGTAGAAGCTGGACAGGTTCAGTTCACGCGAGCGGCAGAACGCCACCACGGACAGGTCGGAACTGCGCCAGGTGGCGAAGATCGTTCGCCAGCGATCAAGTGTGAGAGGATCGAGCACGGCCATGACGGGGGTCTCCTGCATGCGCGGAAACCCGCCAGCCTAACAGACCTCACCAGACGTCAGTTCGCCGTACGCATTCATTTCAAGCGAGGGGACATCGCGCCCAAAAAACTGCAAGAGTCGGTGGTTGCTCTCGCGAACGCGGACGGCGGCGAACT
>JAYUFU010000178.1:0-6268 GCA_043738505.1 Fimbriiglobus sp.
CCGCCGCGCCAGTTCCTTCGCCAACTCCCGCCCGATCCCGCTCGACGCGCCGGTGACGACCGCCGTGCGACCCGCGAAACTCATCGGCATCCCTCCGTATTGGCGCGACCGGCCCGACCGATTCAGGTTGGCGCGACTCCGGCAATCGAAGTCGGTCGCGCCACCGCGCGGCGGGCGATGACGACGCGGAACGTCCCGGCCGCTCCCGGCCGAGGGACTCCAGGAACTCGCGGGCGGGCACGGTGTCGCCGGCATCGATGTCGGCTTTGGCCCGCCGTAGGAAGTCGGTCATCTCCCCGCGTTCGGCGGTCGCCATCAGTTGCCGCAATTCGGCCTCGTCCCGGACGGTGACGGCCGTGCCGTCGTCGGTGTGGACGACGACCGTCTCCGCGCCGCCCCGCAACTTCGCAAGTGTGCTGGCCGCGTGAGTTCGCGGCGGCGTCTACGGTGTCGGTCATGATTCGCCCTCGGAGGTCGGCCCTGGCGAGGGTTTGGCGATCAGCCGTCGGGTCGGCGGGCAGCGCGGACTCGGCGGGAGACGGAGTTGGGGTGGAGGCCGAGAACGGCGGCGACGGCCTGGCGGGACTGTCCCTCGGCAATGGCTCGAACCGCCTGCCGATGGCGGCGTTCCAGTTCGTCAGCGGTTCCGAATGGTCTGTTCACGACACGTTGGAGGGACGGAACCCCGAAACGGATTCATTGCCCAGGCGGGACGCAGTAAAGTCCCGGAAACGAATCGTGCCCCGCCGTCGGCTGCCGCACCTGGTTCGGCCCGACCGGCTGCCGCTACAAGCGGTTGCATCCGAACCCGTGTGGGAGGTCCTCTTCGTTCACGCGACCGTGCTTATTACTTCCGTGGCTCCGTCTTCGCCGGCTCCAACAGCAGGAATGTCATCAGGTCGCGGAGTTGCTCCGGCTTCAGTTGCTTCACCACGTCCTGCGGCATGACCGACACCTTCGACGGGGTGATCGTGTCGATGTCCTTCCGGGCAACTTCGATCAGCTTGCCCGTACCGTCGGCGAGCGTGAGCTTGTCCTTGCCGTCCGCGTGAATGATCCCGGTGAAGGTCCGGCCGTCGCCCAGGTTGACGGTGTAGGCGAGGTAGTCGGGATTGATGGCGGCGCTCGGTTCCAGGATGTCGCGTAGCACCGAGTCGTAGTCACGGTGGACCAGGTTCGACAGGTCCGGCCCGACCTTCGCCCCCTCGCCACGCACCTGATGGCACTTGCTACAGTTGGCGACCTCGCCCAAAAACAACTTCCGGCCGCGCTCCCGGTCGCCGCCCGCCAACTCGGGCATCGTCGCACGATCCGCCGGTGTCACTGGCTTGTCAGTTATCGGCTTGGCCCACGGCAACAGGAACCGCCGCAGCGGGAACGCGCGCGGCCGGGGGTCGGCATCGGTGAACCAACTGATTCGCAACTTCGCGTCTTGCTCCGAAGTGGTAATCGCCAACGAGTACGGCAGCCATTGGTTCTCGCGCCCGGTGGTTTTCACGGCGACGCGGTGGCCGGTGTTCTCCTTCGCCGAGGCGTGCTCATCCTTCCCCCACGTCAGGCGGAACGGCGACGCGGCTTCCACCACCACCGTGACGGTTTCCACGGGCCGTTCGTAGTCCAGCTTTGCGTTCGGTTGAATCGCGGGCTGCAACATTTGCCACAAGTCGAACTGGCCGCGCAGCGTCAAAGTGCCGGGCTTCTTCAGCGCGACGAACAGGCGTTCGTGTTCGCTACTGCCTTGCGTGAACTGCGACGCCACGGCGAGATCGGCGTGCGGCAACCAGCCGCTCCAACTCTCGCCGCCCGACGCGGCCTTCCACTTCGCGGCGACGCCGGTGAGGTCCGACACGAGGTCGATCCCAGGTTGCTGAACGACCTCGCCTTTCGACGGTGGCGTGCGCCCGAGGCCCGGCAGAGTCAGCGCGTAATTCACGGCTTCTGAATTCGTCGGCGTGTTCAGGACGAGGGTTCGGCCATCGGCGGACACGCTCGCCGACAACACCGGCACGTCGTGTCGCGGGGCGGCGACTTGCTGTTTGACGACTTCATACCCCGGTCGGGTCGTCTCGAAGCGATCGCCCGCGGATGCGTACTTCCCCGCCGTGATGCGGACCTGTTTGGCCAGCGACTTCAACTCTTTCGGGTCGAGCGGCTTGTCGAACGCCACGCGGAATTCGCCCGGCCCGGCGCTCCAGGCAGCCACGGGCAGTGGCGCATTTACGTCGGAATAGCGGAGTTTGTACAACAAGCCCGCGCCCTGCGGCCCGGTCCCCCAATCGGGTTTACCGGTGTGGCAAGCGACGACCAACTCGCCCTTGGGAGAAAGGGCCACGTCCACCGCCAGCGACTGCAGCCCGGCGATCAGCTGGTTCCGCGCCACGTACCCGACGTCGGTCTTCGCCAGTTTGGTGCGGTACAGCTTTCCGCGCGTGAAGCCCGCGAGCAGCGCATCGCCCTTCCACGACGACGGACCGAACGCGGTCCCGTCGTTGAACCGGAACCCGCACAGACTTTGATGCTGCGGCGCGTAGTCGTAGACGCTCGGCTCGTCGATGACATCGGGTAAATACTTCGGATGCCGAGGCGGGAAGCCGTAGTGCCGCCCCGCTTGCAGGTGCAGCAGTTCGTCGAACGGGTTGCCGTTGGGCAGCCACGTCGCGCCTTCCTGATCGGTGGCGAACAGGTCGCCGTGAGAGTTGAACTGCATGGACATGAGGTAGCGAACGCCGGTCAGCAGAATCTCCTTCTTCTTGCCGTCGGGCGAGAACTTGAGGACGCAGCCGCGCCCGTTCTTCGGGTCGTAGTGGCTCTTGCCCTTCGCGCCGAGCTTGCCGTCCGTGTCGAGCATGTAGGCGTTGTTGTAAGCCCCGTTGCCCATGCCGATGTAGATCGACCCGTCCGGCCCGACGGCCAAGCCCATGCCGTAATCGACGCGGCGTTTCAGGATCAGCGGATGCTTGGCCGTTTTCAGATCGTCCCAATCCTTCAGCACGACCTCGCGCTTGTCCGGGACGCCATCGCCATCGGTATCGACGAACCGCACGAGTTCCTCTTTGAGCAGGATGTACACGGCCTTGTCGTGGACCACCATACCGAGCGGATAGTCGGCACTCGTCTTGTCCCAGATCGTGGTGATCTTGTCTTCCAGCCCGTCGCCGTCGGTATCGGTCAGCATGTGAATGCGGCCGTCGTACCCCGCCGCGAACAGTCGACCGTCCGGCGCGTACTCGATGTTGACGAGGTTCGTCAACTTGACGGGCAACGGCCGCACGGCGAAGCCCGGCACGAACACCTGCACCGCCGGCGGAGCCTCCGCGGCCCGACCGACACCACAAGTGGTAGCCAACGCCATTACAGCAATTATGGACAGAATGAGAGTATGCACGGGAATGCTCCTAAAAACTGATGGTCATCGGCGATGCTCGTTTGCTTGGCTATTCCGAACGCACCTCTTCCGCCGGGGCCGAACAGAGGATCATCCCAATCTCCGTGATTGGGATAAACACCTCTTCCATTGGGATAGTACCGGCGGGCGAAAACGGTCGTCAAGTTTTTTCTTGCGATCGGGCCGGGGTTTGGGGGGAAGACTGGAGACGAGAGATCCGGTGGATGGCCATCTGGGAGACGCCCCGTGAAACGGTTCGACCAAGCCGCCGCGTGCCGGGCGATGAACGTCGCCACGTCCACCGTGGAGTGATTCGCGGCGTGCGTCGTCGATTTCCGCCACTTCCGTGTTCGCTCGTCACTTCCCCCTCGCTTCCCGGCGTCGCCCGGATTGACTCAACCGCCGCCGGCGGGCGGGTCGATGTTAGCCGGTGGCGGTGCGGAATCCCCCTCCGTGGCATGGGTGCCCGATGGTCTCCCTGCGTTCGCGTTTGTCGGTCGCCGTTGCGGTCTGCGCGGCTGCGGTGGCGGCCGCCGACCCGCCGCGGCCCCCGGCCGTCCCGGCCAAGAAGCCGTCCGTGGTGGACGTGGTCGCCGACAACTACCGCGAGCAGGTCGCCCAGGTTCTGAAGGCCCCGACCCTCGCGGCGAAGGCGACCGACGAGGAGTTCGTCGCCCACCCGAAGGTGTACGACTGGCTGATCGAGCATCCCGACCGCACCGCCGTCGCGTGGCAGCGGATGAAGGTGCCGTGCGTGGACATCACCGACCTCGGCAAGGGGCAGTTCTACTGGTCGGACGAGAACGGCAGCGAGCTGGCGTGGCAGGCGGTCGGCCGGTTCGAGAACGGGGTGGTGTGGTACGCCACCGGCAAGGTGAAGGGGGGGGCCTTGCTGCCCACCGTGCCGGTGCGGGCGGTGGCCGTGCTGCACGCGCCGCGCGGCGAGCCGGACAAGGACACCGGCGGGGCGACGTTCAAGCCGACGGTCCACGTCTACCTGCTGTCGGACAGCCGGCTCGCCACCGCCGCCCTGCGGGTGATGGGGTCGAACGCCCCGAAGATGGCCGAGCAGGGGGCCGAGCAACTCCTGTTCTTCTTCTCCGGCGTCGCCCGCTACCTGCACAAGAACCCGGACAAGCTCGACGCCACCCTCGGCCCGAAGAAGAAGTGACGCGGGGATGCGTGCCGCCGCCGGCCGGTGCCGTATACTGTGCCGACGGGCCGGTGCGGCCCCGAGACCCCAGGTGACGCATGACCCGATTGCTCGTGGCGGTGGCGGCGGTGGCGGTGGCGATTCCGGCCCTCGCCCAAGACACGCCGGCGGTCAAGGCCGCCAAGGAACTGAACGGCACCTACGCCATCAAGTCGGCCAACTTCGACAACAAGCCGGCCCCCGACGAGATGCTGAAGGACGTGACGGCAGTGGAGATCAAGGACGGCACCATCACCGTCCGCACCGCCAAGAAGGACGACCCGGCCAAGTTCACCGTCGAGCCGTCCAAGGATCCGAAGAAGCCCGGCTCCATCGACATCGCCTCCGGCGGCGACAAGGCGAAGCCCGGCCTGTACAAATTCGACAAGGGCGAGCTGACCATCGCGTTTTCCGACAAGGACGCCCGGCCGACCGACTTCGCCCCGGCCGACGGCGTGCGGGTGCTGGTGCTGGTCAAGAAGGACGAGCCGAAGAAGTAAGGCCCGCCCGCCCGTTCCCCCCACCACGAGCCACCCCCATGACCCGGTTCGCGCCCGTCGCCCTGCTCCTCGCGTTCGCCCTGCCCGCCGCCGCCCAGGACGACGCGGCCAAGGCGCTGAAGGCCCTGGAAGGCAAGTACACCCTCGTCTCCCTAACCGTCGCCGGCAAGCAGTTGACGAAGCCGGAGAAGGACCGCGAGTCGTTCGTCGTTCGCGACGGCAAGCTGATCGCCGTCGCGGCCGACGGCAAGAAGGAAGACCCGCTGACCCTGAAGCTGGACGGGGCGAACGTGGACTTCACCGAGCCGGGCAGGAAGGGCGGCCCGCACATGCTCGGCGTGTACAAGCTGGACGGCAAGACCCTGACCTTCTGCGTCGCCGAGTCGGACAAGCCGGCCGACCGGCCGAAGGACGTGACCGCCAGCGGCGACCGCATCATGACGATGGTGCTGGAGAAGGCGGCCGAGCCGAAGGACAAGAAGTGACGCCGTATCCGATTGAAGTGTTCTGCTCGCTCCGCGAGCGGTCTTCGCGTCGTCCAGCCAAGACCGCTCGCGGAGCGAGCAGAACACATCCGACAAACTCGGCATGACGCCGGAGCGTTCCGGCTTTTCGCGGTATCCGTTTCGCATTCCCGGAGTTCGACCGATGAAGCGCGCGTTCCTCGCCGTGACCGTGTTCGCCGCCGCCACTGCCGTCGTGGTGGCCGCCGACCTGAAGGAGCTGGCCGGCACCTACAAGGTGACGGGGCTAACCAAGGGCGGCAAGGAGGCCCCGGCCGAGGCGGTCAAGGGCATCAACGGCGTCACCATCGCCGACGACAAATTCACCATCGACATGGGCGGCGAGAAGAAGGTGGCGACCATCAAGGTGGACGGGGCGAAGAAGCCGGGCACCCTCGACCTCAGCCCGACCGACGGCCCGGAGAAGGGCAGCACGTTCCCCGGCATCTTCACGTTCGAGAAGGGCGTGCTGAAGATCGCCATGACCGAGAAGGGCGACCGGCCGAAGGACTTCAAGGGGGCCGGCGAGGGCGAGATGGTCATCACGCTGGAGAAGGAGACGAAGGAGAAGAAGTGACGCCGGCCGGACGGCGCGACCGGGAATCGGGGGGCGGTTGCCCCCCGTTTTCGTTTTCCGGGTGGGGGATAAGAAAGACAGACCTCACCCCCCGGCCCCCTCTCCGTCCCG
>JAYUFU010000179.1:0-17856 GCA_043738505.1 Fimbriiglobus sp.
CTTGGAACCTGGAACTCAAGAAGATTGCAGACGGGCCGGCGTCCGCGTGGGTCTCATAAGCCCGCTTGCTGGGTTCGACTCCCAGGTCTGCAACTGCGCTCCTCGCCGGCGAGCCGGGCCGCGCCGCGTCTGATAAGCGTGGCGACCAGGTTCGACTCCTGGGCCGGCGACTGCGACCGCGAACGAGGCCGGGTGCCCCAACTGGTAGAGGGGTCAGGTCGAGAGCCTGATTGTTGTGGGTTCGACTCCCACCCCGGCCATTCTTCAGGAGACAGGAGGCAGAGGACAACGGGGCGCGTGGTCGAGGTGGTCTCGGCGTCTGTCTTGCAAACAGAAGATCCGGGTTCGACTCCCGGCCGTTCCATCAGGCGGGCTTGTGGTCCAACGGGAAGACCCCGTCATGGCATGGCGGCGATCCGGGTTCGATTCCCGGCAAGTCCACTCGGCGACGACGGAGGGGACGGCAAGCGGCTCTGCCACCTCGCTTGGAAAGTGAGCGGGCGCGGTCTCCGCGTCCTGTGGGTTCGACTCCCACCCCTTCCGCTGACGGAGACACACGGAACGGATGGCAAGCGGCTATGCCACTTCGGTTGCTAACCGGAGGGCCGACATTGCTCGGCCTGTGGGTTCGACTCCCACCCCTTCCGCTGCTCGGCCGAACTGACTCGGAAGCGATCCGGCCGGATCAGGAGCTCGTCTCGAAAACGAGTGGGGCCGAAAACCCTTGTGAGTTCGAGTCTCACCGCTTCCGCTGTGTTGCCCCGGTGGTGAAACGGACCATCATTCCGTGCCTCGAACGCGGCGTTCCAGGTTCGAATCCTGGCCGGGGTACTGTTCGATACCGATGCAGCCCGTGGTGTAGTGGATCGCACGCGACACTGTGACTGTCGAAGGGCGGGTTCGATCCCCGTCGGGCTGCCTGACCTGGCCGGCGTGGCGCGAATAGTGAGGCACCCGTCTCGTAAGCGGGTTCATGCGGGTGCGACTCCCGCCGCCGGCTCTTCGATTTCTGAAAGCCCTCACTCCGTCGTCCAGCCGCCGGCCCCGGCCACACGGTGCGTGCCGACGTGCAGCCGGCCGGCCCACTCCGCCCACGGCCGCAGCCACTCCGGCACCGGCCCGTACTCCGCCCACCCAATCACCCCCACCACCTCGTAGCGGTCCTTCGACCGGTTCGAGAACCGCTCCTGCCGGAACTCGGCGAACTCGCCGCGAATCGTCGGCACCGCCTCGGCCGCCACCTTCACGCGGCGGAACAGGTCGTCGGGGATCGGCTCGCCGTACAGCTTGTGCAGCGGCCCGAGCGTCCGCAGCTCGGCCCGGATCAGTTGCCCGAACGTCGGCTCCAAGACGGTGCGTTTTCGGCCGTCCGGGAACGTCTCGGTCAGGAACAGCGGCGACGTGAGGGCGATGCGGACTCTCGCACGCGAACCCGATGGTGCCCATTCCGCGTGGCGAGGTGGGTCTTCTTCCCACCTCTCCCCGCTGGGGGGAGGTCGGTTGCGCAGCGACCGGGAGGGGGGCTGCTCCTGAGTGTTGGAAATTCCCCCTCCTTGAGTGGCTGCGTCCGCCACCAGTGACACCACGCTGTCAGTTGTCTTGCCGCGTTCCACGTCGAACGGGATGTGGTCGTCGCCCAGCCCGATGGCCAGGTCCGCGCCGGCCACCCGGAACGACTCCCACACGTCGTCCAAGTGCCCGACGGCGGTCGGCCCGATGGCGGTGATCTTCACGTCGAACAAGTCCCGCGCGCGGCCCAGTTCCGGGGCGGGAAAGGCCGGGGCGATGACGATGGGCCGGGCCGCGTTCTCCCACCCGCTGCCGAGATCGACGCCGGCCGGCGGGTCGGGTTCGCAGGTCTCGCCGTACTGGCAGCCGGCCATGTGCGGGCAGCCGGGCGCGTCGCTCCCACGTTGCCAGCACCTCGGCCACCGGCCACCGGCAGACGTGCGCCCGCAGTCGCCCGCCGATCAGCCCGCGCACCGCCGGCCCCAGCCACGGCCGCAGTGTCCCGCCCCGCGCCAGCCGCACCACGCCGAACGATTCGCGGATTTGAAGCATGGTTCGCCCTCCCGCTCTTCTACGCAGCGAAGGATACGGGAATGACACCGACCCGATGACACCCGCGTTCCCGCCAACGATCCGAAAATACGTTTGGCCCCGACCGCCCCGTCGGGGCCATCTCCCCAACCCTGCGGTCTTTGACAACTCATCGAAACCAATTCTTGCGAACCCGACAGGGCCGTTCAGTGGCCGTTGAAACAGGAGCTGTTCGTACCTCTTCTCCTGAGAGCCAGTTCCTGAACCCAGGGCTACCGCACTATGAACCCGTGACGGGAGCGGGGTTTGCGGCTACACCGAGGGTGTCACGAAGGACACCCGCATGCCGCTGCCCCTCGCCGCCGTCTTCGCCGACCTGCCCGACCCCCGCCGCCAGACGGCGAACACCTGGGCGGGTCTCACGAAGAAGGGTAACAAGGCCGGGCAATCGTGGGAGGGTCGTCATGGCACCGGCCTGCAATCCAGCGACAAGCTGTGCGCCGTCGCGCTGGTGACGCGGTTCATGTGGCCGGCGTACTTCGCGGAAACACCCGACAAACGACTGACAAACCGACTGGGTGTTCACGTCCACAAGCTCCGCTTCACCGACACCGCGACGATGGCGGCCCGCAAGTGGCTAGCGGACGGCGAATCACTCGATCCGCTGGCCGTGTGGGAAGCCGAAGAACACTGGAGTGGCCAGTGGCTGCACTGGCTAACGCAGGAAGATGATGACGATGTGAAGTGCCCCGATTGGGTCTGGGACCGCATCAAGCGGAAGAAGCAAGTTCAGGGTAAGCCGCCGACGTACTTCGCGCTGATGCACCTGGACGGCGACAACATGGCCGGGCTGTTCAAGGGCAGCCGGTCGGACATCATCAGCACGACGGAGAAGCTCACGCGGTTCGCCAACGGCGTGCAGAACATCGTCGAGGAGTGCGGCGGCGAGCTCATCTACGCCGGCGGCGACGATGTGCTGGCGTTCCTGCCGACGGAAACCGCCATCGCGTGCGCCCGCCAGCTCCGCAAGGCGTTCGGCGAAGCACTGCCCGGTGCCAGCCTCTCCGGTGGCATCGCGGTCGTCCACTGCAAGGAAGACCTGCGGTTCGCGCTCGGCCAAGTGCGGGCGGCGGAGAAGGCCGCCAAGCGGATCGCCCGACCGGGCGGCGACCCGACGGTGAAGGACGCACTGGCGCTGACCATCTGTCGGCGGTCGGGCGAACACGCCACGGTCGTCATGGGGTGGGACCAGACGCCGCTGCTCCAGTCCCTCGTGAGGGATTTCAAGGGGGCCGACAAGCACCCGCCAGCGTCCGACCGGTGGACGTACAAGCTCCGCACGGAGACGCCGACGCTGACCGCGTTGCCGCTCGCCGCCGGACGGGCGGAAACGATGCGACTGGTCGGCCGCGCGGAGAACGCGCCGCCGAACTTCGACGAGCGTATCGGCACGCCGTTCGGTTCGTATCAGGCCGAAATCGGATTCGCCGACCCCGATTTGGCCAAGCCCGATGCGGACGTGCCGACCGGGTTCGTGGCGCTGTGTCAGTCGGCGTCGTTCCTGGCGCGGGGGAAAGAATAATGGCCACCGCAACCACCTGGGTCGGCCTCCGGCTCGACCCGCTCGACACCCTCTTCTTCCGCGACGGCCGGCCGTTCGACGCCGCCAACCGCGTGGTCGGCGGACTGCCAAACCCGCAGACGCTCGCGGGTGCGCTGCGAACCAACCTGCTCGGCGCGAGCGGGTTCTTCGCCCGGAACGAACGCGCGGATCTCGTCACCATCTTGGCGAAGGGCGACCGTCACCGGTGCTGAGTTCCGTGGGCCGTTCCTCGCACTGTCGAAAGGCAACGACTTGGAGCCGCTGTTCGAGGTGCCGTTGGTGGTGGCGCGAGACAAGGACAAGAAGTGGGTCCGCCGCACGCCCGGATCACCTGCCCGGCCGTGATGGAGCGATTCGCCCGCGACGCGGCGATGGTCAAACCGCCCACGGTGACGGCCGGCAACTTGAAACCGAGCGCGGCGCTGACGGCGATGATTCCCCCCGGTTGCCCGTGCGGCATCGACGGCAAGCACATTCTGCTGGAAGAGTTCAAACTGGACGTGGCGACCGGCGACCCGATCGCGTGGGCGACCTCGGTGGCGAGTCAACTGCTGCCGACGACGACGGTGTACGAAGACACGGTGAAGCGGTTCGCCAAGCAACTCGTGGTGGTTCGCCCCGAATCAGCGGGTGAAGGCGAAGATCGTGGACGACCCACGGGGCAAAGGCCGGGCTCCCGACGGTCGTGCGGTTGCGACCGGTCGCCGGCAGCACGCCGCCGCAGTACGAGGTGGCCGAGCTGCTGAACTTGCAGGCCGTCCGCGACGGCGCGCGGGCCGGGCGGTAGCGGCAGATGGGTGGTGGCGAGCCGCTCGGAAAGTGCGGGGGGTGGGATTCGCACCCACGGCTTCGGGGGATTAGCCCGACGAGTTGTCTGCTACTCCACCCCCACGGACGGCGTCACTTCTTCGGCGTGGACGGCTTGGCCGGCGACTTCACCGGGGCCGGGGCCGCGCCCTTCTTCGGCTTTTTCTTCTCTTTCCCCTGCGAGTTGTTGCCCTTGCCCATGACGCGCCCCTCGTGTTGAAAGTGGATGTGAACACTCCTGATGTTAGCGGACGCAGCCGGCGGCACCAACGACACTTCGCCGAACGGCGAGCGGAATCCGTCCAAACGGGCCGATTCCTTCGCACCTCCTCGGGCAGTTCCGGGAAGAGGGAAATGACGGTCCCATCAACGGCGGGTGGTAAGATGCCCCTCGGTGGCACACTCCGGGACCGGACCAGGGACGAAGCATGACCGCCGGCACCGCCGCCGTCCGCGAACCCGTTGCGTTCCCGACTCGCCCCCGCCTACACACGTTCGCCACCCTGGTCGCGCCGGCCGTCGGTGCCCCCGTGGCCGTGGCCATCGCCTGCATCTATGGGCTGCCGACTCACGCCGTCGTCGGCATGTTGGCCCTGGTCTACGCGACGGGCTTCGGCGTGACGCTCGGCTTTCACCGGCTGTTCGCCCACCGCTCGTTCGCCACCTCCCGGCCTGTCGAGCGGGCGCTCATGGTCCTCGGCTGCGCGGCCGGTCAGTCGTCCCCGTTCTTCTGGATCGCCACGCACCGCCGGCACCACCGGCACAGCGACGGCGACGGCGATCCGCACTCGCCGCACACCGCCGACGGCCGACCGCTGACCGGGTGGCGGGGGTTCTGGCACGCCCATCAGGGGTGGCTGCGGAGTCGGCGGTTCGGCTATCCGCCCGCCGCCGTCCGCGACCTCGCCCGCCGGCCCGACCTGGCCTGGATCGACCGCCACTGGTTCCTCTGGTACGCGGTCGGGCTGCTCGTCCCGGCCGCCGTTGGGTTCGCCGTCGGCGGCACGGCCTACGACGCGCTGTTGGGGTTCCTCTGGGGCGGCCTGTTGCGGCTGTTCCTGACGACGCAGGCGACGTTCCTGGTGAACTCGCTGAACCACACCTGGGGCACGCGGCCGTACCCGACGGGCGACCGCAGCCGCAACAACCTGCTGACCGGCCTCTTGGCGTTCGGCGAGGGGTGGCACAACAACCACCACGCCTTCCCGTGGTCGGCCCGCCACGGGCTGCGGTGGTGGCAGCCGGACTTGTCGTGGTGGGTGCTGTGGGCGATGGAGAAAACCGGCCTCGTCTGGCGGGTCCGCCGCGCGAACCCCCGCGCCGAGCCATAACGCCGAGTCATACCGCCGTCCTGGCTCCGGCGGAAAACGCCGCGGCGTGAGAGGCGGGACCGCGAGTGGGCGAATGATCCGCTTCTGCTGGAGACCGTTGCCCGGTACGGCGCGTCGGCGGAAGGCCAGTTCTTCCACCTCCCCCCAGCGGGGGAGGTGGAAGACGAAGACCGCGCCGCCACGCGGAAGGGGCATCACCACACGCCGCACCTGCCTAAGATGTTCGCAGCCGACACGACCGTTGCCCTCCCCGCGACGCCGACCATGCACGACACGCCGACCGACCCCGCCGCTCCGTCGCCGCCGCACCCCGAACCCGCCGCCGGCCTCGGCGCGCTGAAAGCCACCGTCGTCCACGTCGTCCAGAACCGGGGCGTGGTGCGGAACGTGCGGTCGCTGTTCCGGGTGAACCAGCACGACGGGTTCGACTGCCCCGGCTGCGCGTGGCCCGAACCGGCGCACCCGTCCCGCCTCGGCGAGTACTGCGAGAACGGCGTCAAGGCGGTCACGTTCGAGACGACCGCCAAGCGGGTCGGGCCGGACTTCTTCGCCCGGCACCCCGTCGGCTGGCTGCGCGGGCAGACGGGCCACTGGCTCGAAGGGCAGGGCCGGCTGACGCACCCGATGCGGTACGACCGCGCGACCGACCGCTACGTCCCGGTGTCGTGGGACGACGCCTTCGCAATGATCGGCCGGCACCTGCGGAGCCTCGACGGCCCCGACCGCGCGCTCTTCTACACCTCCGGCCGGACGAGCAACGAGGCCGCCTTCCTGTACCAACTGTTCGCCCGGCGGTTCGGCACGAACAACCTGCCCGACTGCTCGAACATGTGCCACGAGTCGAGCGGGTGCGCGCTCGGGGAAACCATCGGCGTCGGCAAGGGCACCGTCACGCTGGAGGACTTCGACCACGCCGACGCCATCTTTGTCATCGGCCAGAACCCCGGCACCAACCACCCGCGGATGCTCGCCGACCTACAGCGGGCGGCCGAGCGCGGGGCGCGGATCGTCACGTTCAACCCGCTCCGCGAACCGGGCCTCGTCAGTTTCACGCACCCGAAGCACCCGCTCCGCACCCTGTTCGGCAAAGGCACCGCCATCAGTTCGCACTACTACCAAGTCACCGTCGGCGGCGACTTGGCGGCCCTCACCGGCGTGTGCAAGCACGTCCTCGAAACGGACGCCCTCGACCGGGCGTTCCTCGCCGACCACACCGACGGCTTCGAGGCGTTCGCCGCGCGGGTGCGGGCCACGAGCTGGCAGACCATCGAAGCGCAGTCGGGGCTGACGCGGGCGCAGTTGACGGAAGCGGCGGACGTGTACGCCGGGGCGAAGAGCGTCATCGCCTGCTGGGCGATGGGGCTGACGCAGCAGAAGCACGCCGTCGCCACCATTCAGATGGTGGTGAACCTGCTGCTGCTCCGCGGGAACGTCGGCAAGCCGGGGGCCGGCGCGTGCCCCGTGCGGGGGCACTCGAACGTGCAGGGCGACCGCACGATGGGCATCTCCGAGAAGCCGTCGGCCGAGTTCCTCGGCTCGCTGAAGCGGGTGTTCGGGTTCGACCCGCCGCCGCACCACGGGCACGATGTGGTCGGCGCGATCAACGCGATGGCCGACGGGTCCGCGAACGTGTTCATCGGCCTGGGTGGGAACTTCGCGGCGGCCACGCCGGACACCGAGTTCACCGAAGCGGCGCTCGCCCGGTGCGCCCTCACGGTCCACGTCAGCACCAAGCTGAACCGCAGCCATTTGGTGCCGGGCGGGGACGCGCTCATCCTGCCGTGCCTCGGCCGCAGCGAGACCGACGCGCAGGCGGGCGGGCCGCAGAAGGTGACGGTCGAGGACTCGATGAGCATGGTCCACGCCTCGGTCGGGAAGAACCCGCCGGCGTCGGAACACCTGCTCTCCGAGGTGGCCGTCGTGTGCGGCATCGCGGAGGCGACGTTGCCGAACGGCGGCGGCATCGACTGGGCCGGGTTCCGCGCCGACTACCGCCGCATCCGCGCGAAGATCGCCGACACGCTGCCGCACCTGTTCGCCGACTTCGAGGACCGCATCGCCGTGCCCGGCGGCTTCTACCTCGGCAACCCGGCCCGCGATCGCGTGTGGAACACGGCCACCGGCAAGGCCCGCTTCACCGCGCACGACGTGCCCGACCTGACGCTGCCGGCCGGCCAGCTGCGGCTGACCACGATCCGCTCGCACGACCAGTTCAACACCACCGTGTACGACCTGCACGACCGGTATCGCGGCGTCCACGGCACCCGCATGGTGGTGTTCCTGCACCCGGCCGACATCGCCGCGCGCGGGCTGCACGAGGGCCAAGCCGTGGACCTGCACAGCCACACCGCCGAGGACGGCCTCACCCGCACCGCCCGCGGCTTCCGCGTCGTCCCCTACGACATCCCGCGCGGGTGCGCGGCGGCGTACTTCCCCGAAACGAACGTCCTCGTGTCGAAGGACAGCTTCGCCGATGTCAGCCGGACGCCGCTGTCGAAGTTCGTGCCGATCACCGTCACCGCCGCGACCGGAGGCTGACCGTGCCGAGCGAGCCGACGGCCGACGCCCGCGTCACGCGGTTCCCGTCCGGGAGGACGGAATCGGATCGGATCGCCGTCGAGGAGCCGGTCGAAATCCGGGTCGATGGCGAGCCGCTCGCCGTCACCATGCGGACGCCCGGCGACGACGCCGAGTTGGCCGCCGGCTTCTGCCTGACCGAAGGCGTCATCGACCACCCCGACGAGTTGGAACGCGCCGACCCCTGCACCCTCGCCGACTACGGCAACGTCGTCCTGGTGACGCTCGCCGAGAGTGTGCGCGACCGCTGGCGGGAACAGCAGTCCCGCATCCGCCGCGAGATGTCCCTGTCCAGTTCGTGCGGCCTGTGCGGGACGCAAACCCTCGACCGCCTCGCCCGGCGGATCGAGCCGATTCGCACCTCGTTCGCCGTCCCGTTCGACGTGCTGGCGAAGCTGCCCGCCGCGCTCGTGGAAGCGCAGGTGGGGTTCGCGCGCACCGGCGGATTGCACGCCGCCGGGTGGTTCGCCACCGACGGCGAACGGCGGCTCGTCCGCGAGGATGTCGGCCGGCACAACGCGGTGGACAAGCTCATCGGCGCGCTGCTACTGAGCGGCCAACTGCCGTGCGGGGCGGGCGTGCTGCTGGTGTCCGGACGGGCCAGTTTCGAGCTGGTGCAGAAGGCGGCGCGGGCGGGGATCGGCTTTCTGGCGGCGGTCGGCGCGCCGTCCAGCCTGGCGGTGGAGGCGGCCGAGCGGTTCGGCGTGACGCTCGTCGGGTTCCTGCGGCCGGATCGGATGAACGCCTACGCCCACCCCCGGCGGATCGACGGGAACGGCGCGCGAGACGGATGACCCGCCCGGCGGCCGCGACGGGCGGCCGACGGGCGTCGAATCGCTTTCATTTCGCCTTTCGCACCCGCTCGGCGACGGCCTCGGCGGCCTGGCTGGCCTCCTGGCGGACGGCCCGCGACTTCGTCGCCTCGGCCAGCTCCGTCAGCGCGGCCGCGGCCTTCGCCCCGCCGACCCGCTCCAGCACTTCGCACGCGGCCAGCAGCACCGGCTCGCGGTCGGACTTCAGCAGCGGCAGCACGGCGGACTCGGCGACCGCGCCCAGCCGGATCAGGGCCGCTTTCGCCTCGGCCCGGTCGTTGCGGTCGGCCAAGCACGCGGCCAGCAGCGCCGCCGACTCCTCGCCCAGCACCCGGTCGGCCACCTTGCACGCGGCCAGCCGCTCCTCGGTATCGGTGGCCGTCAACCCCGCCCGCACCGCCGGCTTGGCGTCCGTCGCGGACCAGTCGGCGAGGGCGGTCAGCGCCGCCGTCCGGAGGTCGGCGCGGTCGGCCGTCGTCAGCGCGATCAGGTCGCGGAGCGTGCCGGGGCGGTCGGCGTCCGCCACGCCGTTCGGCCGGGGCAGGGTCCGCAGTTCGGCCAGCGCGTCGTCGAACTTCTTCCCCGCCACGGCCTTCTGGAGCCGCGCCGCCGGGGTCGTCGAGACCGACAGCGGGAAGTCGTCCACGCGCGCCCCGAACTCGCCCTCGAAGACCGACCGCACCGCCGGCCCGAGGACGAACAGGCCGAGGAACACGGCCCCCGCCAGCACGAACCGGAGCGGCCGCAGGCCGTGCGCCGGGGTGGGCACGAACAGCCGGACGGCGGCCACCGGCGGCAGCAGCGTGACCAGCCCGCTCGCCGGGTGTCCGCTGCGGCCGGCGAGGTACGCCCGCCACAGCCAGCCGAAGGCGACCATCGACCCGCCCAGCAGGGCCACGAACGGGAACAGGTCCGGCGCGGTCACGACCGCGATCAGCCACAGCAGGCCGGCGGCGGCGGTGCCCGCCAGCCACGCCGCCAGCGTCAGTTGCCGATCCGACAGCGGCTCCGGCGGCGGGGCCATCCGCATGGAGATCGCGGCCGACAGCTCGGCGGCGATGTCCACGGCGAACAGGCCGGTCGGGTTCAGGATGACGCGGCCGCACTCGGCGTCCGCGAGCGACTTGCGGGAGGTCGGGCCGGAGTTGGGGCGGGCGGTGCGCAGATCCGGCAGCGGAGCCACTTCCAGTGCGACGGTCGGCCCGAAGTCGATCTCCCCCACTGCCGCGCCGACGGCGACCGCCTCCGTCACGGCCACGGATTCCCAGGTGGCCACCGGCAGCGGGGTGGCGACCGTCGCGCTCAAGGTGTCGATGCCCACGGCGTCCGGGGCCGGCACCGTCAGCGGGCGGAGGCACTTCGGGCAGACGGTCTGCTGGCCGACCCGGTCGGGCGGGGCGATCAGCCGCTGGGCGCAGGACGGGCACGGGTAGGCGAACATCGGGTGCGGCCTCGACCCGACCGCCGGGGGAAGCGGGGGGAGCGAACGGGGCTGGACGGGGAACCGGGACGGTCGGCCGAACCCTAGGCCGCGAACCGGGCGGGTGCAACCGGGCGAGCGACTTGGGGTGGGGCGATTCCAAGCCGGCGACGGATTTCCGCCCGCGCCACAAATCGCCCGCCGTCCTGCCCCGGAAGCCGGCACCGAGGGGGATCGTGACCTACGATTGCCGGCCTCCCCGTGCGGCCGCACCGACCCCGAAGTAGACGCGGATGTCCGTCCTCGCCCTAGACCGCCCGTACCTCCGCTCCGTCGGCGACGAACCGCTGCCGGGGTACCGGCTGGTCGCGCCGCTCGGCCAGGGCGGGTTCGGCGAGGTGTGGAAGTGCGTCGCGCCGGGCGGCCTCCACAAGGCGGTCAAGTTCGTCCTGGAAGACGCCGACGAGGCGGAGGACAGCTCCCTGCGGCAGGAGTACGAGGCGTTCCTCCGGGTGAAGGGCATCCGCCACCCGTTCCTGCTCACCCTGGAGCGGGTGGAGCTGATCCGCGACGAGCTCATCATGGTGATGGAGCTGGCCGACGAGAGCCTGGCCCAGCGGTACGACGGCTGCCGGGCGGCCGGCCGGCCGGGGATCGACCGGCGGCTCCTGCTGGCCTACATGGTGGACATCGCCGAGGCGCTGGACGTGCTGTCCGGCGAGCACGGCCTCCAGCACCTGGACATCAAGCCGGCCAACCTGTTCCTGATGGGCGGGCACGTGAAGGTCGGCGACTACGGCCTGGTGGCGCGACACCAGCGGGGGAGCGACGGGGCCGAGCCGCGACTCGGCCGCGGGCTGACGCCCAAGTACGTCGCCCCGGAAATCCTGTCCGACCGGGTGGACAGCCGCACCGACCAGTACTCCCTGGCCCTCGTCTACTTCGAGCTGCTGACCGGCGCGTTCCCCTACTCCGGCAAGTCCGCCCAGCAACTCATCGTCCAGCACGCATCGGCCGAACCGGACCTCCGCGCCCTGCCGGATCGGGACGTGGAGGCCGTCCGCAAAGCGCTGAGCAAGTCGCCGTCGGACCGCTACCCGTCGTGCCTCACCTTCGTCCGAAGCCTGCTCCAGTACGACCCGGCCTCCGAACCGATCTCGATGGACGCGACGCGGCGGGTGCCGCCGGCGACACCGGGTACGTCGTCCGCCGTCAAAGCGACACTCCGGGGGTTGTCGTCCGGCTGTTCGTCGGTGACGAACACGCAGCGGCTCAGCCCGACCGCCACCCTCCGCCCCGGTGCCGTCGGCGCGACGGTGGCGACCGAGGAACTGGCCCTCGCCTGCCCCGACCTCCGCTACCTCGGCGAAGGCAAGGCCGGACTTCGCGGCCGGCTGATTCGGGCGGCGGACCCGACCGGCGCGGTGAAGGCGGTTCGCCTGCTCCGGCTGGACGGCGGCACGGCGGCGGATTTGGACGAGTTGTTCCAGGCGCTCGCCGCACCGCTGCCGGGGTCGGCCCAGGAGGTCGTCCTGCCGCAGCCCCGCCTCCTCGCGTTCGTCTGGGACGCCGACGCCCGCACCCTCCGCGACTGGCTCACCGCCGCCCCGCCCGACCCGCCGTCGCAGGCCACCGCCGCCCGCCTGCTCGAACCGCTCGGCCCCATCCTGGACGGCCTGCACGCCGCCACCGGGTTCGCCCACCTGCTGCTCACGGCGTCGGCGGTGACGACGACCGGCGGGGTCGTGTCGGGCGTCACCGGGTTCGGCGTCGGCGAGGCCCTGCGGCGGTCCCGCCCGGATACCGACTGGCTGACCGATCATCCGTGCGCCGCGCCGGAAGCGCTGGCCGGTGCCCCGGAGCGGGCGTCCGACCAGTTCGCCCTGGCCCTGATCTACTTGGAGCTTCGCCGGATGTGGTCGCCGGACACACCCCGCGACCGCGCCGGGGCACCGCGGGTGAACTGGGACGCGCTGCCGACGGACGAACGGACGGCCGTCCGCCGCGCCCTCGCCAAGCGGCCGGACGCCCGGTTCGCGTCGTGCGCGGCGTTCCTGGCCGCCGTCCGTCCCGCCGCCGCCGCCGGGGTGGTGCTGGAGAAAGTGCGGCTCCTGGAGTCCACGGCCCGCTTGTCCGGTGAGGCCCCCCCCGCCGCCCCGCCGCCCGCCCCGACCGTCTTCGCCGACGCCGTCGTCCGCCTCGCCCAGGTCGGTCTGACGGCGATCCCCCCGGCGGCCGGCTCGGTCGCCACCGTCGTCCGCCAGCCCGACGGCCGGTACACCCTCCGCTTCCCGGCGCGGCTGTCCGCGCAACTGGCCACCCTGAAGCTGTCCGCGTACACGGCCCAGAACGGGTACAACGCGGTGTCGATGGGCGACGGCAGCGTCCTGCTGAAGCCGCGCGGCGGCCGTCGAGCGGTGGAGCTGTTCGTCCAATTGCCGTCGGACGGCCCGGTCGCCGTGTCCGAGTTGACGGTCAGCGGCCGGCCGATGAGCCTCGACCAGGGGCCGAAGGCGGTCGAGCAGGTGGCCGCCGCGCTGGACCACTTCCGCCGCGCCTTCCAGAACGCGGACGAGCAGCGGTCGTACCCCCGCTGGCGGTACGAGGGTGGCGTCACGCTGTACCCGGTGGACGACGAACTGCACGTCGGCCTGCCCGTCCGCTGCCGCGCGCGGGACGTGTCCCGGTCGGGCTTCTCGGCGGCGTTCGTCGGCGACCCGCCGACCGGCCACGTCTTCGTCGCATTCGACGGCCGCGGGCCGTCCGCCGGGTGGGCCGCCCTCGCCCGCATCGTCCGCGCCGCGCCCCTGGCCGCCGGCCAGCACCTCGTCGCCGGCCGCTTCCTCTTCGCCGGCGGCTGACCTCGCGTCGGCCACACCGTCTCGGTCGCTTCCGGCGTCGATTGTTTCCCCTCGTTGACACCCGCCCCCGCGATTCCGCCCCGGACGCACCTCTTTGGCCCCGCGCGTTTGCGCCTCGCCGTACTCCGGCCCGCCGCACCGACCGCCGGCGATTCGTGACCTACCGTTCGGACAGCGGTCGGTGTTTTCCTTGGGGGTCGCGCCCGTGACAGTCGTTTGCCCCCGTTGCGTCCGGAGCGTGTCGGCGTCGCTGCTCGGCGAGTCCGCGTGCTGCCCGCAGTGCCACTCGGCGCTGCCGTCCGCGCCCCGGCGGACGGGCAAGACGCTGGCCGGCGGCCACGACGGCCCTTACGGGCTGACGTTGCCGGCCGACCTGGCCGACCTCCGCGCCCGCGCCGCCTCCGAGACCGACACCTACTCGGTGCCCACCCCGCCGCCGGGGAACGGCGCGCGATCCGGGCACGGACTGTTCGAGCCGACGCCGGTGATGGGCGTGCCGGCGGTGCTGGCCGACGTGCCGGGATATCGAGTGGAAGGCGTCCTCGGGCAGGGCGGCATGGGGGCCGTCTACCTGGCCCGGCAGTTGAACCTGGACCGGCCGGTGGCGCTGAAGGTGATGAGCCGGGCGTGGTCCCGCGACCCGGTGTTCGTCGCCCGGTTCGTCCGCGAGGCCTACGCCGCCGCCCTGCTCAACCACCCGAACGTGGTGCGGATCTACGACATCGGCGAGGTGGCCGGCACCCGCTTCTTCAGCATGGAGTACGTCGCGGGGAAGACCCTGGCGGACCTGCTCAAGGCGAGCGGCAAGCTGGACGCGGAGACGGCCGTCGGCTACGTGTTGCAGGCCGCGCGGGGGCTGACGCACGCGCACGACCGCGGCATCATCCACCGCGACATCAAGCCGGACAACCTGCTGCTGGACGAGCAGGGGACGGTGAAGGTGGCCGACCTGGGGCTGGTCAAGACGCCCGACATGAGCCGGCAGGCGGACGCCCTCGACGACAGCCACAGCAGCGACAGCGGCCTGCACACCCTGCCGCCGCACATGACCGGCGCGCGGATCGCCCTCGGCACGCCGGCGTACATGGCCCCGGAGCAGTGCCGCGACGCGGCCACCGTGGACCACCGCGCCGACATCTACTCGCTCGGCGGCACCCTGTACGCCCTCGTCGCCGGCCGCCAGCCGTTCGACGGCGATTCCGCCGTCGCGCTGATGAAGCAGCACGCCTACGCGCCGCTGGTGCCGCCGGAGGAGTTCGCCCCCCGCCTGCCCGTCGCGGTGTCGGCCGTCATCCAGAAGATGATGGCCAAGCACCCCGGCGACCGCTACCAGACGATGGGCGACGTGGTCCGCGTGCTGGAGCAGTGGCTGGGCGTGCCGTCGGTCACCGCCTTCCAGCCGCGCGAGGACCAGATCACGGAAGTGGAGCGACTGGCCTTCCGCTACCGCACCGTGCCGGCCGCCGTCTCCCGCCAGCGGATGGTGAACGGGTTCGCGTCCGGCAGCGTGCTGGCCGCCGTGCTGCTGGCCTTCTTCGGCAAGCTGGCGTTCGCCGTCGGCCTGTCGTCGATGGTGGTGCAGGCGGCGGCCGTCTACTTCGCGCTGAACGGCGTCCGCCGCAAGACGTACCTGTTCACCCGCGTCCGCCGGTTCGCGGCCGGCATGTCGGGCGGCGACTGGGTGGTGGCGGCCGGCGCGGCGGGCCTGTTCGTCGCCTTCCTGTGGCTGTCGAACTTGCTCTGGCTGTGGAGTGGGTTCGGACTGCTCGGGGCGGCGGCGGCGGTCGCCCTGTGGCTGCTGTGGGACCGCCCGCTGGACGCCGAGCGGGACGACGTGACCCGCGCGGCGACGAAGCTGGCCCACCGCCTGCGTCGGCAGGGCATTGCGGGCGACGACGTGAAGCAGTTCTTCGCCAAGTACTCCGGCCGCCAGTGGGAAGAGTTCTTCGAAGCGGTGTTCGGGTTCGAGGCCAAACTGACCACCCGTGCCGGGCTGCTGCGGGGCGGCACCGCCGGGGTGCGGGAAAAGCACGCGGCGTGGCGGGAGCCGGTGGTGGCGGTGCTGAACCAGATCGAGGCGGGGCGGAAGCGGGAGCGGGATCGGGCACTCTTGGCGAAGTCCGAGTACGACCGGCTGATCGCCGACGGGGTGCCGAAGCGGGCGGCGCGCGAGCGGGCGGCGACGGCGGCCGACGGGCTGGTCGAACACGCCGACGCCGTGCGCGGGTTCGAGGCCGACGGCACCGCGTCCGGGATGCGGCCGCTGATGCCGGGCCGGTCCACGGTCACCAATGGCCTCGTCGAGCCGGTGGTGCCGGATCGCGTCGGCGCGGTCGTCGAGCTGGTGGCGGGGAAGCCGGTGCGGGCGGTGCTGGCGGCCGTGCTGATCGCCGCCTGCGGGATGTGGGTCTTTCAGAACGAGCTGCTTCTCGGCGGGCCGACGGGCGGCACGCGACCGCTCGCCGTCGCCGGCGTGCCGGCCGAGTGGACCGCGTGGTGCGACACGGCCAACGTCGGCTGGGGGGCGCTGCTGCTGCTCACGTCGCTGTTCTACCGCGGCGAGCGGATGGCCGTGCTGTGCCTGCTCGGCACGGCCATCGCCGTCGCCGGCCACAAGTTCGGCATCCGCACCGTCGAACCGGTGCGGGACTACCACGTCGCCATGCTGCTGGGCACGGTCTTGGCTTTCGTGGGCTACCGGCTGGGGCGACGGTGAGGGGAAACGCGGGTCAGCACGAAGACGTTCGTGTCGGTCGCGGTCGAGCCGACCGCAAGGTCGGGGAGGCCCGACGCGGTCAAGCAGGAGGTTTGGCGGCAAGTCTTGACATTTGTTCACACCGTGCGTAAACTTCTCCGAACGCCACTCTCGGAGGAATCGTCATGGTCGCGCCCGTCAACCGCATCGCCAACGCCCCCGCGAAATCCCGCCGCCGCGCCGCCCTCGACGAGGCGGTGCTGGCGACCGTCGTCGCCCTCCGCGAGCTGCTGCGAGACCGCGACCCGAAGGTCGTCCTCGGCGCGGCGAAACTGATCCTCGACCTGGAGAAGGCGCGGCTCCGCCACGGCGACCCGGACGAGGAGGCGGAGGTGGAACCGACGAGCCGCGGCCGCGACGGAGCGACTGATCCCGGCTTGGAAGCGGACGCTCCCTCGCGGCCGCGGCGCGTGAGAAGCGAAGAGGGCGGTGAGCGAAACTCGCCGAGTGAGGCTCTGCTTGCGCCCGCGCCGAATCCCCTCCGCCGGCCGGAATACCCGGCGACGGCGGCCATCAACACCATGTCGGACGAGGACTACGCCGAGTACCAGGAGATGGTCCGCCGGCGGCGCGCCGGGCTGCCCGATCTTCCGCCGTGAGGCGCGCGCCGTCACCCGCCGGAAGTCTTCATCCACTCGACGGTTCGCCGCAACCCGTCCACGAATCCGACGGTCGGTTCGTACCCCAACGCGGCGCGGATGCGGTCGATCTTGGCCAGGCTGAAGCGCACGTCGCCGGTGCGGGTCGGGCCGTGGGTCGGCGTCACGCTCGTGCCCAGGACTTCGTTCAGCGCCGCCACCAGTTGCAGCAGGTTCACCGCCGTTCCGGTGCCGACGTTGAACACCCGGCCGCCGACGCCCGGCGCGGTGCCGGCCGTCATCAGCGCGTCCACGGCGTTCGCCACATAGGTGAAGTCGCGGGCCTGCAACCCGTCGCCGTGGACGGTCGGCGTTTTGCCGGCCATCATCGCGGCGGCGAAGATGGCGATCACGCCGGAGTACGGCGAGTCGGCCCGCTGGCGGGGGCCGAAGATGTTGAAGAACCGGCACCGCACCGTTTCGATCCCGTAACTGATCGCGGCCGCTTCCAGGTAGTGTTCGCCGGCCAACTTCGCGGCGGCGTAGGGCGACAGGGTCTGGAGCGGCGTGTCCTCGTTCAGGCCCGTCGGGTCGGTGGCGTTGCCGTAGCAACTGGAGCTGGCCGCGTACACGATCCGCTTCACTCCAGCCCGGCGGGCGGCGTCGATGACGTTCAGCGTGCCCGTGGCGCAAATATTGTGGCAGAGGATCGGCTGTTCCAGGCTCTTCGCCACCGACGCCATCGCCGCGAGGTGGTAGACGACGGCGCATCCCGACACGGCCCGCTCGACGGTCGCCAGGTCCGCCACGCTGCCGGAAACGATGTCCGGCCGGAACGCGCCGTGCGGCAGGTTGGAAGTCAGTCCGGTGCTGAAGTCGTCGAGGATGCGGACCCGCTTGCCGGCGGCCGCGAGCGCGTCCACGAGGTGCGAGCCGATGAACCCGGCCCCGCCGGTGACGAGACACCACTCCGCCATGACCGCACCTCGGGAGAAGAGGGGAGCCAACACGAATGGGACTGAACTGCGACCTGGTTTTGTTAGCCCGCCGCGCCAGCAAGGGGCCAACCGCT
>JAYUFU010000180.1:0-17850 GCA_043738505.1 Fimbriiglobus sp.
GGCAGGAGAGCGACGTGTACGTTCAGTCCGTATTGCGGGTCTGGTCCCGCAATGACACCTGGGGGCAGCACTCCGCGGGCGGACTCGTAGTTGTGTGTCGCGAGCGCGATCTGCTTCAGGTTGTTCTGGCACTGGGTCCGGGCGGCGGCGCTGCGGACGTTCTGAACGGCGGGCAGGAGCAACCCGATCAGCACGGCGATGATGCCAATCACCACCAGTAGTTCGACCAGCGTGAACGCGGCACGGCGGATCATGGAACGCCCTCGAGTCAAGCGCGGCGACGGCGGACGATCCAGGCTAGAACCAGGGAGAGGGTGATGCAAATGACACCCACGCTTCCCCACAATCGCCAGTTGAACGGCGGACGGTCTTCGTAGGCCTCAACAGACTCGGGCGAGGTCAGCTTGTAATACTCGATGGTGAATTCGGCCGGGGCCACAGTTTCTGGCGCAAGAAGCTTATAAGCATATTTTGATTTGTTGGAAAACTGTGGCTTTCCCTCGACCCCAGCTTCGTAATTGGCGGATTTCACCCGGATCAGGTCGCCATCGCGGACGGCATCACGGGAGAAGGCAACGCGACCTGAGTCGCCCGATTTCGAAGTGATTGTGTATACCGACCGAATCACTAGCCAGTCCAGATCAGGAGCGAGCGTGAGCGTACCACGGCCTATCGCATCGCCATCGGTCAACTCGTAATCCAACTCGACACGGTTCTCGGCCACCTTCCGAGCACGCACCGCAGTGAAGGTTTTTTTGTCCACTAGCTGAAGAATAGTCGAATTGTCGTTCACGGCCGTGAGCGGGCAGATAGCGAACTGGTCATCGCCCTGAGTCCGGGGGGTGTCGTCACCCGCCTTTCGTTTTTGATAGTTTCTTAAAACCCAAGTTCGCCCGCTTGTTTTCGATTCAATCGAAAACATCTCGACATCGTTGTTGATTGTTCGGTACTGATCGGGTTTCAAGGCCGGAGCCGCATTCACGAGCACAGACGCACCGTGACGTTTCACCAGAAAAGTTCCTGAGTTCGGTTTCCCGCCACCACGCGACAACTCTGGAACGCATTCCCATGTCGTCAGACGGATTTCGGTTGCCTGAAGCCGCGCGATACCACTTCGCAACTCTTTCATCACTTGACTCGTCGGTATGTCTTCTGCGTTCCCGCGTTGCGAGAACAGCAAACTGAAGACGAGCAACCCAGCCAGGGCTACGTTTCTTTGCATTCCGTCGCGGATCGCCTTTCTCATCTGCGACCTGTGGGCGAAAGGGTCAGGGGTTGTGTTACTTTCCGTGGGGGCTGTCGCATCCGTGGATGCGGCAGCCCCTGGTCGAACAGGTGCGGCACTACGAACGGGCTTTTGCTCACCGATCACGACGCCGTCGCCGTCGGGGGACAAGGAACGAGTGCACCGAGGCAGCAGTTGTAGCTCGTGGTCTTAGTCACGTCACCGACACCGTCCCAGGTGGGCACCTGACAGCACCTGCCGGCGGCGCACTGCGCACCGTTGCAGGTGAAGAATCCGTCCAGCCGCCCACCGACAATTTTGACGGTGATGCAGGGGTTGGCGGGCTGCTGCGCCTTCATCTGCTGTGCATCTCCGCTGGCGGCGTACATCAGCGCAAGCACGCCGACAACGGCCAGGGCCTTCGAGGCCATTTCGAGGAATCGGGTCACGGGATCGGTCTCCGTCCGTCGTGCCGGAGGGGCGGCACACCCTACCCCTGGAACGTCCAGGGGCAATGGTTTGTTAGGGGAGTCGGTCGGCCACTTGGCCAACGATCACCCAGTAAAGTTTTGGTTGCTTTTTGTCGTCAGAGAAGAACTCGAACCGATGTTCGAACTTGCCGGGCGTGCCGCGAAAGGTCAACTCGATCTGGACCGCGACCTCGCTGCCAGCGGGTACAATCGTGGGCAGGTTTTGGGTCGTCGTGCAACTACAACTGGCACCACCGCCGATAAGTCGGATGTCTCGGGAGCTTGCGTTCGTCACTATAACGGGTAACTGCTTGGTCATGCCGACCGTCCCCTCCCCGGCATCGATCACGCTCGACCGCAGGGCTACCGTCCGCCCCTGCCACTTGGCGAGAAGTTTATCCCCGAGCGGGCCGTTCGCGGTCCAAGCCAACCCACCCGCCGCCACCGCCAGAACGCCCACCGCCGCCAGCGTGCCCCGGTTCTCCGGCCATTTCACCGGTGGGCGGCAGAGCAGGAGTAACCCGAGCACGGCGAGGTTGATCGCCGTCGTGATGCCAGGGTGAACCTTGAACTGGCCGAAGCACCCGCAGTCGCTCTGCCCGCGGAGGGCGCTGGTGAAACTGATACCGGCAAGCGTGGCGAGCAGCAGGCAGGCGGACAACCACGCCGCGACTGGCATCCGGTCGAGGATCAGCCATGCGCCGAGGACGAGTTCCACCTGAACCGCCAGAAGTTGCAAAGCCGGTGTATATCCCCCCCCACTAACCGTCACAGCCCCACCGGAAAACAGCTTCAGCCCGGCGGCGGTGAGGAAGTACGCCCCGACGATGCCAGCCGCGGCACGCTGGGGCCAGTTTTGGGCGGCAGGAATGACGCACTTCTCGTCCATTACCCCAATGTTTAATTGTGCCGATCGGGTTGTCAAGAGGGTTCGACACAAATCCGTGCGTCCCGTGGAAGTTTTCCCGACACCGGCTCGGCGGAAGCCCCTCTCCCCATTTTTCGGTATAGGATGGGGGAAATCGATCCGGTGTGGGTTGACCCTCCGCCACACGAAAAACAAGGGGACGCAGCCATGCCTGCCGTCATCGACGACATCTCCGCCGAAATCCTCGACCTGAAGGCGAAGATCGGGGCGACCATCCTCGCCCACTACTACCAGCAGGGCGAGATCCAGGAGCTGGCCGACATCACCGGCGACAGCCTGAAGCTGGCCCGCGAGGCGACGACGGTGGACACCCCCGTCATCGTCTTCTGCGGCGTGCTGTTCATGGCCGAGACCGCCAAGATGCTGAACCCGGCGAAGACGGTGCTGTTGCCGGACACGTCCGCCGGCTGTTCGCTCGTCGATTCGTGTCCGCCGGACAAACTCGCCCGCTATCAGGAGATGCTCCGCGAGAACGGCCGCAAGTTCCAGACGGTGACGTACATCAACAGCAGCGCCAAGGTGAAGGCGCTGTCGGACTGGATCGTGACGAGCGGGAACGCCGAGGACGTGGTGCGGCACCGCGTGCCGGCGGATCACGAAATCCTGTTCGTCCCCGACCAGCACCTCGGCCGCTACCTCCAGGAAGTGACCGGCCGGCAGATGATCCTGTGGAACGGGTCGTGCATGGTCCACGAGATCTTCAGCGTCCACGACCTCGTGCGGATGAAGGCGAAGAACCCCGGCGCGCAGGTGATCGCGCACCCGGAGTGCCCGAAGAACATCCTCGAACACGCCGAGTACATCGGCGGCACCGAGGCGATGATCAAGCACGTCGGCGGGTTCGCCGAGCCGACGACGTTCCTCGTGGCCACCGAGCCGAACATGATGTGGCAACTGGAGAGCCGGTTCCCCCGGCACAAGTACGTCGGCGTGCCGGGCATCACCTGCGCGTGCAACGCCTGCCCGCACATGGCCAAGAACACCCTGGCCAAGATCCGCGACTGCATGCGGGACATGAAACCGGAGATCACCTGGCAGCCGGAGTTCGACAAGGCGAAGGAGGTGCTGACCCGCAGCCTGCTGAACCCGCCGGTCGCCCCGGCCGTCCGTCACCCGCACGGCGACTGATCCCACTGGAGGTCATGACGATGGCAACAACGAACGGAAGTCACCCGCTTTCGCCCCTCGACGTGCTCACGCTCGCCGAAGCGGCGGCGTACCTGAAGTTGCCTGCGGAGACGGTCCGCGCCGAGGCCGTGGGCGGTCGGCTCATTGGCCGCGCCGTCGGCGAGGACTGGCGGTTCGCGCGGGAGGACATGCTGGCGTGGGTTCGGACATCGCCCGCGGAGAAGACCTTCCCGCCCACGGCCGAGTTCCAGGAAACCGAGGAGGAGTATCAAGCGTACTGGGCCAACATTCTCGCGTACCGGGACGAGGTTGATCGGCTCCACAAGTTCGGTAAGTACGCGGAGGACGAATGACCTTTCTTCTCGACACGGACAGTTTCACCCTCGCCTACTTCGACCGCCACGGCGTGCGGGAGCGAATCGCCACCGCGCGTCGGGCGGATACGGTGGGCCTCGCCGTGGTGACCGTCTGGGAAGTGCTGCGCGGCCGCATCGATGCCGTGCTGAAGGCGGAGGACGCGGAACGGCTTCGCGCCGCCCGTGTCAACCTGCGTCGATCCGAAGCCTACCTTGCGGAATTCCCGGCGTTCGATTTCGACGACCCCGCGCCGGACTTGTTCGAGCAATTCAGCAGCGACCGCCGCATCCGCAAGGCTGGACGAAACGACCTGCTCATCGCCTGCGTTGCGCTCGCGCATGGGGCGACGCTGGTGTCGCGGAACACCAAGGATTTCCAAGGCATCCCGAACTTGAAACTCAAGAACTGGGCCGACTGACGGTCGGCCCGTGCCGGTTCCGTCAGCGGTCGATCTGCGGGGTGGCGGGCAGCGGCGTCGCCTCTTGCTTCGGCGGCGTGAGGTGGCGGGCCGTTCCCGGTAGCGGGTGGGTTCCTGGCGGGGACTGCGGCGGCAGCGCCGCGGCGAATCCGGCCAGCCCCTTCATCTGCGTCAGCAGCTCGTCGGCGAACTGGCCGAGGGCCTTCTTCTTCGCCTTCGCCACGGCGTCCTTCTCCTCGATGATGAACGACGGCCGGACGATCTTGCCGACGCCTTCCGCCTGGGCCGACGTGTACAGGAAGCCGTTGTCCACGTCGAACAGGCAGCCCTCGATCATGAACAGCGAATCGACGTGGTCCCCCGGCACGACGTACCCGCCGACGATGGTCAGGTACAGCAGCGCCGCCGGGTTCTTGTACTTGTCGGACTGCGACGCGCCGTTGACGACCAGCAGCACGTCCGCCCCGCACTTCGCCGCCGCCAGCCGCAGTTTCTTGACTTCGGTCGAGTAGCCGCTGAGCATCTCCGGCAGGGCGAACACCTCGGACGCGATGCCGTCCCGCTTCAGGGCGGCGGTGAGCGGTTCCAGCGCCGCGCGGTCTTCGGTCGTCCACCGCCAGTCGCCCTGTTTGCTCGGCTTCAGGTAGTACGCCACCCGGCACGGCAGCTTCAGTTGCGGCTTCAGCGACCGCGCCTCGGCGATGGCCGTGTCCGTCACCTGCAACGAGCCGTCGTTCAGCCGCTCCTGGAGCAGGTCGCGGTTGAACCCGTGCGCGCAGCCCGCCAGGACTACCGGCGCGCACCAGACCAGGGCCTTCCATGCGTTCACGGGACACCTCGCGGGAGGGGTGGAGTTCCGACGGCCTGACAACCGATTGGGCGATGCGAATAGGCGGCTGACAGACCGGTGTCAATGCCGACCGGAATCGCGGCGCACGGCTGCCGGCCGGGACATTTTTCCGCTACCGACCTTGCCGAACGGTGGGCCGGTCGGTTCCAATGCCCGCACACCCATTCCGCAGGAGGACCAGCCGTGAGCGAGCGCACCTTCGAGTTCAAGGACGGCACGTCGAACAAGTTCTGGGCGATCTCCGTGGCCGGCGACAGCCACACGGTTCGCTTCGGCAAGATCGGCACGAACGGGCAGGCGAAGACCAAGAGCTTCGCCACCGCCGAGAAAGCCAAAGCCGACGCCGACAAGCTGATCGTGGAGAAGACCGGCAAGGGCTACAAGGAGACGACCGGCGGCGCGGCGGCCGACCCGGACGACGAGACCGACCTGGGGGCGGACGAAGGCGGGAGCCCGCCGCCGCCGCCGAAGCCGGCCCCCAAGCCCCCGGCCAAGACGGCGAAGGTCGCCGAGCCGGAGGACGACGAAGACGACGAGGACGAAGCCCCGGCGAAGAAGCCCGCCCCGGCGAAGAAGGCCGCTTCCAAGAAGGCCGCGCCGAAGAAGAAGGCGCAAGCCGACGACGAGGGCGAAGACTCCGACACGGCCGCCGCCGCGACCACCCCGGTCGCGGCGGCCGGCCGCACTGACATCGATTTGTCGCCGGAGGACTTCACCTGGGTGACCTACGGCGAGCGGCCGAAGTACGATCCGCCGGCCGACGACCTGACACCCGACAAACTGCTGGACACGTTGCGGAATCCGGGCGACTGGGCCTTTCCCAAATGGTCGGGGAACCGTCAGCCGTATCAACTCGCCGACAGCGCCAGGCTCTCGGCCATTCCTCGGATGACCGACGCCGAGAAGATGGAGGCCCGCAAGCTCCTCCGCCAGATGGTGGCCGTGGCCGACTGGCCGACCGGCAACTACGACTTCGCCCCAGTGCCGTTCATGATCGCGGCGGCCCTCGGGATGCACCCGGAGGTGGAAGCGGTGGTGGCGTCGTGGCCGGACGGGTACGCCGGCGCGAAGGACAGCTACGCGGCGTTTTACAAGCAACCGGCTCGCGTCCTCTTCGGCCTGGGGTCGCGGAAACAGGTGATCGACCACGGCCGGCGGATCGGGCTTCGACTCGATCAGAGTGCGTTCGTCCGTGGCTGGCTGGCGCACACCGGCACCGACGCCCTCGATCTGGTCCGCGATTCCGTCCTCGCCGCTGGCAAGAAGGACGAGGCCGATAAGCTGCTTGAGGAGTTCTGCCGGGTGAAGGCTCCCGCTGCCGCGCCGTTCATGCTGGAACTGATGCTCGACTCCAAAGCGCCGGCGCTGGCCCGGAGCTGGCTGACGCAGAACCCCGGCAGCGCTGCCGACGGGTTGGCTATCGTCGCGGCCGGGAAGGGCAAGCTCGCCGACGCCGCGCGGGAGTTCTTCGCCGAGTTGAAGGCGAAGGGCGAGACCGCCGTCATTCGCGCCGCCATGGCCGCACACCCCGAAAGCGCGACCGCGTTGCAAGCCATCCTCGATCATCAGGAGAAGACCTACCCGATTCTGGATCGCGCCGCGATGCCGGCCGAGTTGAAGGCGGAGTTCGACGCCTTGCCGAAGATGAAGTGGGTGCCGGACTGGGTGCCAGTCGCCACACTGCCGCCGATTCTGGTTGGCGGTGCGAAGTTGACCGAAGCCGATGTGGGCGCGCTGCTTTCCGCGTTCTGCGCCCGCAAAGGGGACGCGAGGATGACCGTCGCCGTCGTGCTGAAGAAGCACGCCGACGCGCGGTCGCTGGACGCCTTCGCCTGGGCGGTGTTCCAGACGTGGAGCAAGGCCGGGTTCCCCAGCAAGGACAAGTGGGCCATCCTCACGCTCGGCTGGATCGGCGGCGACAACTCGGCGCGGCAACTGACGCCGCTCGTCCGCGAGTGGCCGGGCCAGAGCCAGCACCAGCGGGCGAAGGTCGGGCTGGAGGTGCTGCGGCTGATCGGCACCGACATCGCGCTGACCATGCTGAACGGCATCGCCCAGAAGTTGAAGTTCGCCGCACTGAAGGCCCGCGCCCGCGAGCTGATGGACCTGATCGCCACGGATCGCGGCATGACACGGCCGGAGCTGGAGGACCGCATCGTCCCCGACCTGGACCTGGACGAGAAAGGCGAGCGGCTGTTCGACTACGGCCCGCGCCAGTTCCGGCTGGTCATCGGCCCGGACCTCAAGCCCCGCGCGAAGGGGCCGGACGACAAGGTGAAGGACGGCCTGCCCGCGCCGAACGCGAAGGACGACGCCGAGAAGGCCAAGCTGGCGAAGGCCGACTGGACCGCGTTCACCAAGACGTTGAAGGGCGTGCTGGAACTCCAGCGGGTCCGCCTGGAGCAGGCGATGGTGACGATGCGACGGTGGGCGGTGCCCGACTTCGAGACGTTCCTGGTCCGGCATCCGGTGATGGCGCACCTGACGCGGCGGCTGGTGTGGGGGCAGTATTCGTCGCCGACGACGGTCGCCGCCACCTTCCGCGTGACCGACGAGGGCGAGTACGCCGACGCCGGTGACAAGCCGGTGACACTGGATGCCAAGCTCCTCGTCGGCCTCGTCCACCCGATGCAGTTGGGCGACGCCGTCCGCAACGCCTGGGGGCAGGTGTTCGGCGACTACGAGATCGTGCCGCCGTTCCCGCAACTGGGCCGTCCGGTGTTCGCCCTGGAGGAGAACGAGGAGGCCGAGATGAACCTCGATCGCGTGGCCGACATCCCCGTCAACTCCGGCAAGGTGTGGGGGTTCACCGAGAAGCGCGGGTGGGACCGGGGCAGCTCGTCCGACCACGGGGTGGTGATGGAGTTCGCCAAGTTCTTCCCGGCGGCGAACGTGACGGCCGTGTTCGACATCGAACCCGGCATCGCCCGCGGCGGTCTGGACATGCTCTCGTCCGAGCAGACCATCACCCGCTGCTACTTCCTGAGCGGGCAGTACAATCCCGTGGCCTACGCCCGCCACACGGACAAGCTGCCCCTCGGGGCGGTGGACCCGGTGGCCGTCAGCGAGACGTTGGCCGACCTGTACCGCCTGGCCTCGAAGGAGTGAGGTCGTCACTCGCTCCGCGAGCGAACGGTTACCGCCGCCACCGGTAGCGGTGACGAACCCGTTCACGAAAACGTCGTCCGAAGGTAAAATAGCGGGTGTGCGGCGGCGAACCATCAGTAGCGGGCCTCGGCCGTGTTCGACTGAGGCAGGCTCGCCCGCTGTCAGTTCCACTTGGAGTCGTGCCGATGTTGAACAGCATGAAGAAATACCCGTACACGACCACCGCCGTAGCCGTGACCGTGACCGTCTTCGCCGCCATCGCTGTGGTGTGCTTCAGCGTGGATGTCGAAGGGAAGGACGCCGTTGCGCGGAACACAGCGCTCGGAGGATTGCTCGTCGCCCTCGCGGGCGGGATCGTGTTGAAAGTGTGGGAGTTGGAAGACAAGGCCAGGGAAAAGGCGAGAGAGAGGGATGAGCGCGCCAAAGAGAAGGTGAGGCGAGTGACAGTCTATCCGACGCGATACAACCACAGCGGCGAACTGATGAATGATTCCTTCGCTGTCGAGGTCGTGAACGAGGGCGCGGTGCCCTTCTATGTGAGTGCTGTCTCGGTGTTTGTGAATGACCACGATTTCCCCAACACTCTGTCACCGGTTGAAGGAAACGGGCAAAAGGGAAGAACGCTGATGCCGCTTGATCGAGTCACCTACTCCACACCCATCCAGTCCATGCTCCCGCCGAAGAAAGGCAAGGTGATTGTCTACGGCGAACGTGACGAGATTCTGGCGACGATCGAAGGGGAAGCCGTCTGCACCATGCTCGACCCAAGAAAAGCCCTCGTCGCGAAGTTTGACCGGCGAAAGCCCGTCTAACGCAACAGCCACCAGCACATGCCCAGGATCGCATCCGAGGCTGACGAACACATCACCGCACCCGTGGCTGATCGAACGCGACCATGGGCAAATCAGGCGTTTTCTACCTCGCACCAGCCGCTCCCGTTCGACAGTGTTCGAGATCGGAAACACCCCTCGGTGTGAGGGGCATGCGCGGGCGACGATTGCTTGTCGCCACCCGCCGCCACCGTTGGCTATCATTCCCACCATGTCCCCACCCCCCGACGCGATTCCGCCCCACCTCCGCCCGCACCTGAAGCTGGCGCTGGTGCCCGGCCTCGGCCCGAAGCGGACCCGCGCCCTGCTGGACCACTTCGGGTCGGCCGACGCGGTGCTGCTCGCCACCGCCGCCCAGCTCCAGCAAGTACCGCTGATCGGGGCCGACCTCGCCGCTCAGTTCGCCGCCGCGTTCAAATCGGTGGACGAGACCGCCGAGTGGGAATTGCTGAAGAAGCACGGCGTGTCCGTCGCGCTGCCCGGCGAGGCGGCATACCCCGAGCGGCTGGCGGCGATCGACAGCGCGCCGCCGCTGCTGTACTACCGGGGCGCGTGGCTGCCGACGGACGCCAACGCCGTCGGCATCGTCGGCTCGCGGTCGTGTACCACCTACGGGTTGAAGATGGCCGAGCGGATCGCGGCGGACTTGGCGAAGGCCGGGTGGTGCGTGGTGTCCGGGCTGGCGCGGGGCATCGACGGCGCGGCGCACAAGGGGGCGCTGAGGGCCGGCGGGCGAACCATCGCGGTACTGGCCGGCGGGCTGAGTCGCATTTACCCGCCCGAACACGAGGGGTTGGCGGACGAAGTAGCGGGGCAGGGGGCGCTCCTCACCGAGACGCACTTGATGGGGGAACCCGAACGGGGCCTCTTCCCGGCGCGGAATCGCTTCATCAGCGGGCTGAGCCGAGGGGTCGTGGTGATCGAGGCGAACGCCAGGAGCGGCGCGCTCATCACCGCCACGCACGCGGCGGAACAGGGGCGGGAGGTGTTCGCCCTGCCCGGCAACGCCGACAGCGCGGCCAGCGCCGGCTGCCTGGAATTGATCCGCAAGGGCGCGCGGCTGGTGCGGTCGGCCGACGACATCCTCGAAGACCTGCGCGGCATCGCCCCGCCCGATGCGCCGAAGCGGATCGCGCCACCGGAGAAGCGGCCGACGCTGTTCGACCCACCGGCCGCCACCGAACCGCCGCCGGGGTTGAACGACCTCCAGCGGCGCATCTGGGACGCGCTCACCGAGCCGAAGCACGCCGACGTGCTGTCGCGGGAGCTGGGCATCCCGGTCCACGAGCTGACCGGCGTGCTGACGAAGATGGAAATGCGCAAGGCTCTCCGCCGCCTGCCGGGGAACACCTTCGAGCGGCGGTGACAAGCGGGGACCGAACTGAACTGTTCAAAAAGAGGAACACGGATGAAGAGGATCAAAGCCGGGATGAAGAGGATCCGAAAGAATAAAATCTGGTTCGGATCTCGACTTTGATCCTGTCTTTCATCCGTGTTCCTCTTTTTGAACAGTCCGAACACGCACCGGAGCCTTCACGATGCCCGTCACGGACTCCACGGTCGCCAAGTTCTGGGCGTGGTTCGCGTCCGACCTCCGACTGCTGCCGCTGCCCGACCCGGTGCCGGCCGGCGCGGTGCCGCTCGCCGAGTTGCCCGCCCTCATCGACCGGGCGGTCGGCCGCACTTGACGCCGGCCCCTGTATACTGACGGGTGAAGAGGCCCGTCCCCGCCAACCACCCCGGTCGCATGTTCACTTGGTTCTGGCTGCCCGGTCGCCGCGCCCGCCAAGCCCTCGCCACCGGGCGGCCGGAGCAGGCGCGGGAACTGCTGGAACCGCACGTGAAGGCCGGGCACCGCAAGGCGCTGTCGCTCCTGACCGCCGTGGGCGCGGCGTTCCTGAGTCGCGCCGAGCGGGCGCTGGCGGCGGACAACCCGGAGGCGGCGTGGGACGATCTGCTGGCCGCCGAGGCGGTGGCCCCCGGCGACGCGAAGGCGGGCGAACTGCGGGCGACGCTCACGAAGCTGGCCGCCGCCACCTGCCGCGCGGCGTTCCTGGCCGGCAACTTGGAGTTCGTCCGCGCGGCCATCGCCCGGTTCAAGGTGCGCGCGGCGGTCCACCCGGCGTTCGACTGGCTGCCGTCCGCCACCACCGACTTGCAGGCGGCCCGCGACCTCGCCGATCAAGGGGATTTCGCCGCCGCGCTCGGCCTCATCGACCGCACGCGGAGCCGGCTGCCGGTCGAGGCGGGGGTCGGGTTGGCGCACGCCCGCGACGACGTGGCGACCCGGTACGAGCGCGGGCGGGCGGCGCAGCAGCAGCTGTTCGCGGCCGTGGAAAGCAAGGCGTGGCGGGAGGTGCATCGGTGGGCCGAGGACTTGCTCGCCGTCGCCCCGGAACACCGCGACGCGCGGCAGTTGCGGGCGATGGCGTGGGACCGGCTGGCGCTGTCGGCCCCGGCCAACGGCGTCCTGCCCACCCTCGACGTGCCGAACGGTTTCGCCGTCGCCGCCGGCCCCCGGTTCAGCGCCGCGCGGACGCTCACCAACCCGATCCCGGTCGCCGGCCCGGCGGATCGCACGGCCGGGACGGTGGCCGCGCCCCGCCGGCTGTTCCTGTCGCTGGACGGCGTCGGCGGCTTCCTGCTGCTGTTCAAGCCCCGAATCCAGATCGGGGCGGACGCCAACCCGGCCCCCATCGACGTGCCGGTGACGGCGGGGCTGCACAAGGTCCACACCGAGATCGCCCGCGACGCGGAGGGCGGGTACTTGATCGAGCCGAAGGAGGGGGCGGCGGTGGCGGTGAACGGGCAGCCGGTGACGGATCGGCGGGCGCTGAAGTCGGGGGACGAGGTGACGCTCGGCGCGTCCTTCCGCTTCCGGTTCGAGAAGCCGAACCCGCTCAGCGGCACGGCCGTGCTGACGCCGCTGTCGCACCACCGCATGGCCGGCCACGCCACCGGCGTCGTGATGGTCGCCAGCAACCTGCTCGTCGGCCCGGCCGAGGACACGCACATCCCGGTGCCGCGGGCGCTTGCCGGGCTGATCTTCTACACCACGCCGGACGGCCTCGGCGTGCGGGCGGACGGGGCGATTCGGGTGCAGTCCGTCGAGTTCCACACGAACGCCGTCCTGCCCGTGCCGTGCCAGGTGGAGACCGACGAGTACCGGTTCCGGATCGACGTGTACGACCCGCGCTCCTGACCGAGGGCCGCCCGATGCCGACCCCAGCCGACCACGCCGAGTTGCTCCGCCGCGCCGACTACCCGGTGCCGACGGGGGCGACGTTGACCGACGCCGAGCGGCAGACCGTCGGCCGCTTCGGCTACTGGATGCAAGGCCTGACCGCCGGCACGATCACCCCGGCGACGACCGAGCAGGACCACTTCGTCCTCGCCGCGCGGGGGATGGAAGACCCGACCACGCCGTTCGAGATCGCCTGGGAGAAGGTGCGGCTGTCGGCCGCCGTCCCCGCTGCCCCCACCACGCTGACGGCGACGGCGAGGCAGCTCGACGAGACCCGCGCGACGGCCATCGCCCTGCGCCAGTCCGACCTCTCCCGCCGGCTCGACATCCTGGCCAAGGTGCAGCCCGAAATCGACGCGCTCGACGCCGCGATGTCGGGTCAGTTGAAGCCGCTGGAAGCCGAGATGGCGCGCCTGGAGGCGCTGCTGAAGGAGGGCGTCCGCGCGGCGGGCAGAACCTTCTTCTACAAGGGCATTCGCGTCACTTACGCCCGCGCTCGGATCACGTTCGACAACAAGGGGCTTCAAGCGTATGCCCTGCGGAACCCCGAAGTGAACGAGTTCCGCAAGGTCGGCCAGCCGATCGTCAGTCTCCGCTACGTCGCGGCCGACGCCCCGCCGCCCCAGCGGAATGACGAGGCGGACGCCGACGCGGACCCGGAGCAGTGACAGCCGGGTGTCACTTGCCGCCGAACGTGGCGTCCGCCGCCGTGCGGAACGCCTCCTGCGCCTTCCCGCCGTCGCCGGGGAAGCCGGCGTGCTGCACCAGCCACACGGTCACCCGCCCCTTCTTGGCATCGACCGTCATGTTCGTGCTCAGCGCCCCGCCGTGGCCGACCGTCCCGCCGCCGACCGCCCAGCCGACCCCGTAGCTGCCTTTCGCGTCCGGAGCGACCGTCTGTCGGGTCATCTCCTTCACGGCCTCTTCGGACAGCACCCGCGTGCCGCCGAGCGTGCCGCCGTTCAGCACCATCCGACAGAACCGGCTCACGTCCTCGGCAGTGGAGAACAGCCCGCCGGCCGGCATCGGATAGCGGCCGTTCCGCTCGGAGAGCGGGTACTGGAGCTGCCCGATTTTCATCTCCTCCAGCCCCGACTTGTCCTTGCCCGGCTTGTACGCCTTCGCCAGCCTCTTGACTTGCGCCGCGCTCGGCCAGAAGGTGGTGTCTTTCATCCCTAGTGGGGCGAACAGCCGCTTTTCGAGGAACTCCTCGAATGGCATTTTGCCGACGACCTCGACGACCCGCGCGCCGGCGTTGATGCCGGCGTTCGAGTAGGCGTACTTGGCACCCGGCTCGGTCAGCAGTGGCGTCATCGCGTAGGTTTTCACCGCCACCCGGAGCGACAGGCCGTCGAGTGTCGGCTGCTCGGCGGCGGACGCGAACGGCAGCCCGCTGGTGTGGTTCATCAGGTCGCGGACGGTGATCGGGCGGGCCGGCCGTTTCAGCACGACGCGGTCCTTGTCCTTCTCGGCGGCGACCCAGATGTCGTTGAACTCCGGCAGGTATTTGCCCGCCGGGTCGTCGAGTTTCACCTTGCCCTCGTCCACCAGGATCATCAGCGCGGCCCCGGTCACCGGCTTGGACTGCGAGGCGATCCAGAACACCGCGTCGGTCGTCATCGGCTTCTTGGCCGCGACATCCGAGTACCCGGCCGCTTCGAGGGCGAGCGTCTTGTCCTTGTCGGCGACCAGCATCACCGCGCCGGCCAAGTTGCCGCGCTCGACGAACGGCTGGACGGCGGCCGCGAGCGGCTTGTCGGCGGCGACGGCGAACGGGGCGAAGACGAATGCGAGGAGGGCGGAAAGCCGGCGGGTCATGGGGAGGCTCCAGGGGAGGGTGGCGAGAGTTCTTGGTTTGTTAGCCCGCCGCGCGAGCAAGGGGCCAATCTCCTGAGTGGTTCGGCCCTTGCTCGCGCGGCGGGCTAACGAAGCGCGGTCACTTCCGGAACATCGGGTGCGCCGGGTCGCCGCGCGACATCAAGTACGCGAGCAGGTCCAGCACCTCGGCTTCGTTCAGGCCGTTCACCAGCTTCTCCGGCATGAGGGACACGGCCGACGCCTTCACCACGTCCACGTCGTCCTTGGCCACCTCCACCACCTTCGTGGAGTCCTCCGGGTCGGTGACGATGACCAGCTTGCCGTTCACCTCGGAGACGATCTTGCCGGTGAAGGACTTGCCGCTCGCGGTCGTCACCACCGACGCCTTGTACTGGTCCGAGATGACCTTGCTCGGCTCGGTGATGGCCTCCACCATGTCCCGGAGGGTGAACCGGCCCGCGAGTTGGGTGAGGTCCGGGCCGGTCGCCCCGCCGTCGCCGCCGAAGCGGTGGCACACCACGCACCGCGCCGCCGCGAACATCCGTTCGCCGTTCTTGAAGTTCCGCCCCTTCGTCAACTTGGCTTCCATCCCCACGAGGCCGGCCGTCGTCCAGTCTTGGCCGGGGCCGGCGGGCTTGGGCAGTTCCTTCGCCTTGTACGCCTTCCGTAGTCCGGTCGCTTCGATGGCCAGCCGGTCGCCGTCGGTGGTGCTGGCGAAGGCGTCGTTGTCCATCTGGTTGAGGAACCCCTGGTAGCTGGCCCCGCCGGTCTTCGTCCGGGCCTCGGCGAGGGCGGCGTAGAACGCCTTCCGCTGTTCCAGGGTCATGCCGTCCTTGACGTTCCGCAGGGCGTTGATGTAGGCCAGCTTCTGGAGGTCGGGGGCGTTCTTCATCATGGCCGCGATGCCGCCGCCGTACCCCCGGTTGCGGGCGAGCAGGTCGGCCATCGCGTCGGCCGTCATCGGCTTCGACGGCTGCTTCAGAAGGGCAATGGCCTTCGTCACGACGGTCGGCGACTTCAGGTACACGAGCAGTTGCACGAGTTCGCGGTTCAGAGTGTCGTCGGGCGAAGGGAACATCGGCTCGATCTCCTTCAAGACGGCTGCGGCGGAGTCTTTGTCCGGCACCCCCATCCGGGTGAAGACGAGCGAGTACGCGCGAACGAGGTCGATCAGTTCCGCGATCATCGCCCGGTCACCGGTCCCGCGCTCGGCGAGGGCCGCGACCAACTTCGACTGAATCGCCTTGTCCCCCTGGTGAGCGAGGGCGACCGCGCCTTCCACAAGCGCCCGTCGGTTCGTTTCCGCGAGAACCTTGTCCTGCCAGAACTTCACCGGCTGGTGTTCGACCGCGACGCGGGCCGAGTAGCGGACGAAGCGGTCCTCGGAGTGCAGCAGGGGCAACAGGAACTCGACCGCCTTCGCCGGGTCGGCGGCCGGCTTGTGGTACTCCTCGATCTGCTTGAGCAGTTTGCGTTCGGGCGTCGCGGTCGTGGTCGTATCCGCCGTCGCGGTCGATTCCTTCCCGGTGTACGTCACGCGGAACAGTTCGCTCTGCGTGCCCCGGCCGCCGCTGGTGAAGTACAGCGCCCCGTCGATCGGGTTGACGGCGAGGTCGGTCAGCGGCAGCGGCGAGCGACTCAGGAACTCTTCCTTCGTCGCCCGGTAGGTGCTGCCGTCCGGTGTCAGGTGTAGGGCGTACATGGTGCCGAAGGTCCAGTCGCAGAGGAACAGCGCCTTCTGATACTTCGCCGGGAACTTCGCCCCGTACCCGAACTCGACACCCACCGGCGACCCCGGCCCGATGTCGGTCATCGCGGGCAGCGAATCGAGGTAGTACGCCGGCCACTTGCCGGTGCCGCTGCGCCAGCCGAGTTCGCTGCCGCTGGTGGCGTGGTTCACCCGCGTCGGGCGGTACCACGGCATGCCCATGTCCCACTCCATGTCGGCGTCGTACACGAACATCTCGCCGTCGGCGTTGAAGGCGAAGTCGTAGGGGTTGCGGTAGCCGGCGGTGAAGATCTCCCAGCTTTTCCCGTCGAAATCGGTCTTGGCGACGTACCCGCCGGGGGCCAGGATGCCGCGGGCGTGGCCGCCGGCGTCCCAGTTGCGGGGCAGCAGGTGGTCCTCGTTCCAGTTCTTGGGCAGCCGGCTGTGGTCGAACTTCTCCGGCGGTTTGGTGTGGTTCCCGCAGATGACGTACAGCGACTTCCCGTCGGGGGCGAGGCGAACGGCGTGCGGCCCGTGTTCGCCGCCGCCCGCCAGCGACTTCAACTTCTCCACCGTGTCCAGCACGTCATCTTTCTTGGAACTCGTCACGCGGTACAGGCCGCTGCCCGGCCCGCCGTTGCACACCACATACAGCGCGCCCTGGTGGAACAGCAGCCCCTGCGCGGCGGTGATCTTCGCCGGGATGCGCTCGACTTTCGTTTCCTCATCGGTGCCGATCTTCGGCGGGGTGATGCGGCACAACCCCTTGCCGTCCTGGTCGCTGGCGATGACGCGCCCCTTGTCGTCGATGGTCATGCTCACCCACGAGCCGAGTTCGCCCTTCGGCACGGTGAACAGCTTCTCGACCTGGAAGCCCGGCAGGGTGACGAAGGTGTTCGCCGGAATCTTCGAGTCGCCGACCGCCCCCGCCGCGCCGTCGAACACCTTGCCCCACGGCGGCGCGCCGTACTTGGCGATCTTCTTGACCGCGACGCCCTTGTCGCCTTTATTCTCGTCGGCCCTCCAAGTTTCGTCGCTCACGATGTATTTCGTCTCGCCCTTCTCGGTGGTCATTGCCAGCTTCAGCACGAAGCCGGCCGGCCCGCTGTCGTTCCGCACTGCCGCAACGAGTTCGTTGCCCTCGGCCTTGAGGTGCTTCATCACGTCCGCTTCCGCGCCCTCCTGCCACTCGTCGGACGCCGCGACCTGCGTGCCGTTCAGGAACAGGACGACGTGATTGTCGGCGGAGACTTTCACCTTCGCGGCCTTCACCCCTTGCGCAGCGAACGACTCGCTGCGGAGGGTGTAATCCTTGTTCTGGTCCGCGCCCCAGATCCAGAGCGGAGTCGGACCGGCGTTGAAGAGTTTCGCCGCGTCCACGGCCGCGGGATCGACCGGGGCGGACTTCGGCGTCTCGCCGCGCAGCACCGACGGAGCCACCGCCGGCTTCTGGGTGAACACGTCGGCCGCGCCGAGCGGGGCGACCGAAAGCAGGATCGCGGCGAGAAAGGGGGTACGCATGGAGAGGTCCGGAACGAGGGGGTTGGCAGAATATGAGTGTCAGCCGGCACGCGGCCGAAGTCAAGGTCCGTCGCGGTCAGGTGGTGTGTCAGTTCGTCGCCGTTCGCTCCGCGAACGGACTTGTTATTCTCAGCCCGTTCGCGGAGCGAACGGCGAAGAGCCGGGCCACCGCGATCGTGGCCGGACCTGCTCTTCGCCTTTCACCTCTCCCCGCTGGGTGCTGTGTTGCATTTTGGTTTTCCGGC